>VGIF01000006.1 GCA_016868015.1 Betaproteobacteria bacterium | reverse complement strand
ATTTTGGTATCGGCAGGGAAGGGCGCTATTTTTTTGGCGCGCGGCGTTTTTTCATCGGCTATAGTGTCAGCGTCCTGGTCATGGCGCCTTTGTTGTTGCTGGCGTTCTGCGCGCCGCGGCGGCGGCAGATCGCCGCGTTTTTCCGTTCGATCGAAGGGTGGTTGATCGTGGCGGCTATCGCCGCGAGTGTCGCTTGGGTGTTTTTGCATGACGAATTACGTCACGCGCAAAATCTTTACATGCTGTTTTTGCCGCTGGTTTGGGCGGCGACGCGCTTTGGCATGGTGGGCGGGTCGATCGCACTGGTGCTGATACAACTGGGCCTGTTTTTGCAGTTTTTCTTGGCCAATTATCAGCCGTTATCGGTGTTTGAGTTGCAGTTGGTGATGATTGCGCTGGCGATTACCGGTTTGTTGCTTGGCGTGACTATCGACGAATGGCGCCGCGCTACCGACGAAGTGCGCGAATCGTTAAAGCTTGCGGCCGCCGGCGAGATGTCGGCTGCCATCGCGCACGAAATCAATCAACCGTTGACCGCGCTCGCCGGATACGCCACCGCCGGCAAGCTGATCGCCGCTGCATTGGCGCCAGACCACGCGCAACTGGCCGATACCATGGCCAAATTGCAGGTCGAGGTGCAGCGCACGGCCGCGGTGGTGCAACGGCTGCGCGAATTTTTCCGCTCGGGTGCAACACAATTGGAGCAGGTCTCGCTTGCCGAGCAGGCCGAACTGGTGTTTGCCTCGCTAAACAGCAAGGCGCAAGCGGCGCGCGTGCGCTTAAACGTGCATGCCGCGCCTGGTGTGCCGGCTGCCATGGTGGATGCGTTGCAAATCGAGGTGGTGCTGCGCAACTTGATCGCGAACGCCATCGAAAGCGCGGCTGAAAGCGCCGAGCCGGGCCGCGTCGATGTTACTATCGAACCTTACACCGGTAATCAGGTCTTGGTGCAGGTGCACGATAGCGGGGCAGGTATTTCCGAGGCCGACCGGGAACGCTTGTTCGATTCCTTTGTCACCACGAAGTCCACTGGCATGGGCATGGGGCTTGCCATCAGCCGCGCCATGATCAACGCCCACGGCGGGCGGATTTGGGCGGTTCCCGGCAAGCGCGGCTTACTGTGTTTTGTGCTTCCCACCGATGCGGCATCGGAGGCAAAAATAAACTAATCAAGGAAATCATTATGCAAGACAAACAAGAAGCGCAGCGCGCGCAACTCACGGTGTACTTGGTGGACGATGATCCGGCGATACGTGATTCGCTGTCGTTGTCGTTGAGCTTGCGCGGTTTTCACATCGCCCAGTTCGCCAGCGCGGAGGATTTTTTAAACGCCTACGATGAGGCCTGGGCCGGCTGTGCGGTGGTGGATATCCGCATGCCGGGCATGAGCGGCCTGGAAATGCAGGCGGTGCTTGCCGAGCGCGGTTCGCACCTGCCGATCGTAATGATTACCGGTCATGGCGACGTGGCATCGGCGCGCTCGGCGTTTCGCCATCGCGCCGTGGATTTTTTGGAAAAGCCGTTCGACGACGAGCAGTTGGTGAGCGCCATTGAATCCGCGTTTAAACTTGAACTCGGCCGTCTGAACAAGCATGCCGGCAAAATGCGCCGCGAAGCGATGATGTCCTCGCTGTCGCCGCGCGAACGCGAAGTGATGCAATATCTGGTGCGCGGCCTGCACGCCAAGGAAATCGGCGAGCAACTGGGCATCAGCCATCGCACGGTGGAAGTGCACAAGGCGCACATCATGGAAAAAATGGGCGTGCACAGCGTTATCGACATCGTGCGCATAGGTTCGGGTCTTGCCGAGCACCAATGATTTAAGTAATTGATTTTATTTATATTTTTAAATTGGAATGATGGTGTGGCGGATTGACAAGCCAGCGCCAAATCCGGACAATCCCGCCCTCTTTCGGTGATATAGCTCAGGTGGTTAGAGCACAGCACTCATAACGCTGGGGTCGGTGGTTCAAATCCACCTATCACCACCAAACACTTGTGGCGGAAAACAAAAAACCAGCGCAAGCTGGTTTTTTGTTTGGTGCGAACATTGCCATGACACAAAGCGCGGATGTGGTGATTGTCGGTGCGGGGCTGGTCGGTGCGAGCCTTGCGCTGGCGTTGCGCGCCTCGGGCCTGTCCGTGGCGCTGATCGAGCCGCGCGCACCGGCCATGCCCGGCGACGCCTGGGATGGCCGCGTTTACGCGGTGAGTCCGGGGTCGGCGGCGTTTCTCGCCGCAGTCGGCGCGTGGCAAAACCTTGACGCCGAACGCGTGGCGCGCGTGGAAAGCATGCGTATTTTTGGTGACGCGCAATCTGCGCAACTCGACTTTAATGCCTACGACGCGGGGCTGAGCGAACTGGCGTTTATCGCCGAAAACAACCGGCTGCAAGCGGTGTTGTGGCAACACTTGCAGCGCGCCGCGCACGTGCGGGTGCTGTGTCCGGCGCAGTGCACGGCGATGCGCCTTGATCCCGAGCGCGCCGAAATCGAACTCGCCGACTGCAACACCCTGCGCGCGAGGCTGATCGTCGGCGCGGACGGCGCGCAATCGTGGGTGCGCGAACAGGCGGGTATCAACGTTGTGGCGCACGATTACGCGCAAAGCGGCGTGGTCGCCAACTTCACTTGCGCGCTGGCGCATCACGACACCGCTTTTCAATGGTTTCGCACCGACGGCGTGCTCGCGCTACTGCCGTTGCCGGGCCGGCGTGTATCGATGGTGTGGTCCACCCCCGAAACGCACGCGCAAGCGCTGCTCGCGCTCGATGCGCAAGCCTTGGCGCAGCGCGTGGCCGAAGCGAGCGGCGGCGCGGTGGGGGCGCTCGAAGTGATAACGCCGCCCGCCGCGTTCCCGCTCAAATTGCAGCGCGTTGCGCAATTTGTCACGCCGCGCCTTGCGCTCGTCGGGGACGCCGCGCACAATGTGCACCCGCTCGCCGGGCAGGGCGTTAACCTGGGTTTTCGCGATGCGCGCGAGTTGGCGCGGGTGTTATGTGAACGCGGCGCGCAACACGATGTGGGTGATTACGCCTTGCTGCGCCGTTACGAGCGCGCGCGCAAGGAAGATGTGCTGAGCATGCAGTGGGCGACCGATGGTTTGCACAAACTGTTCGCGTCGCCCGCGGTGTGGCTGTCGCAAGGGCGCAACCTGGGGTTGCGTGCCGCGAATAGCCAGCCGCTCCTCAAAAAATTGCTGGTGAAACACGCGATCACGTAAGGTGGTCGGGCTCTTAAAGGAATAAACATGTTGAATCGTGGGTTGGCGCTGCTGGCGGTGCTGTTGGGCCTGGCGGCTTTCGGTGCGCAGGCGCAAGGCGGCGCCGCCGCCGAAGAAGCGCAGTTGCGCAAAACGCTGCAGGCGAAGTTTCCGCAAATGACGGTGGAGTCGATCACGCGCACGCCGTTCGCCGGACTGTTCGAGGTAGTGTTAAGCGGCGAGGTGGTTTATACCGACGCCAGGGGCGAATATCTGATGGGCGGCACGCTCTACGATTTGCGCGCCAAAGAGCCGCGCAACATCACCGCCGAGACACAGCAAAAACTCGCTGCCAAGGTGTTGGCGGGCTCGCACGAAAACGCGATCCGCTGGGTGCGCGGCAACGGCCGGCGCGTGCTCTACACCTTTGAAGATCCGAATTGCGGCTACTGCCGCAAGCTTTACAAAGAGATCAACAAGATGACCGACGTGACCATCTACACTTTTTTGCTGCCGGTGCTGTCGCAAGACTCGGCGGAAAAATCGCGCGCGGTTTGGTGCGCCAGGGATCGCGTGAAAGCGTGGGATCAGATGATGGTGAAGGGCGCGCTTGCCGAACCCTCCAAGCCTTGCGATGCGCCGCTGGATAAAAACGCGCAGGTGGCGCAGCGTTTGAACATTCGCGGCACGCCGGCGATATTTTTGCAGGATGGGCGGCAGTTGGGCGGCTATTTGCCCGACGCGCAGCTAGAGCAGGCGCTCGCCCGCAAATAGGCGCCAGCCGCGTCATGCCGGTGTCCCGCGTTGAATGGCGATTGGCGTTCGCGCTTGCGGCGTCGGTGCTGGTGCACGCGGCGTTGTTGCAAGCGATGCAGGGCGCGGCGTCGCGCGGCGGCGCACCGGCCGCGGCACCCTTGATGGCGCGCCTGGTGCCCGCGGATACGAGTGCGCACATGGCGCCGCCGCTTGCGCCAACTGCCGAAGTGCCGGTGGTGGAGCCGGCGGCAACAGCGCTCGGTGTCTTGCCGCACACGCCGCGCGAGCACGCCGCGCCGCGCCGTGTTGATGATGTTGCGGTAACGCGCGCCGCAGTGAAGCCCACGCCGGCGCTGGAGCCCGCGCCCACGCCGCGCGTCACCGAACATCCCGCGTTTGCAGCCGCGCCGGGCAACGCCGCGCACACGGCGCTGAGCGATCCGACGTATTACGGCGCGCGCAGTCTTGACGTGTACCCGCGCGCGCTCAGTGCGTTAAACCTCGGCGCGTTGTTTGCAACCGGCGCGCCGGGTCAAGTGCGCGCAACGGTGTTGATCGACGAAACGGGTACGGTGAACGACGTGCGCGCCGTGCAAGCCGCCGCCGCCGATCTTGAACACGCCGCGCGCGATTTGCTGCTGCGCACGCGCTTTACCCCCGCCGCCAAGGATGGACGCGTGGTGAGAGCGCAGTTGTTGGTGAGCCTGGAATACGGCAACGCCGGCGCGCCGTAGCGGTTACTCATAACTATTTGATTTTATTGAATATTTTTAAGGTGCCGCAGGGTGCCCCTGTGGCAGCAACACCCACATGCGCAGGCGCTCCTGCATGCGCCCGGCTTCGCGCGCGGCGGCTTCACCCGCGCCCCAGAAAAAATCCGCACGCACTTCGCCGCGGATCGCGCCGCCGATGTCTTGCGCGAGCATTAGTCGCTGCAGCGGTTTTTGCGTGTTGGGCCAGGTGGTCGCGATGTGCACCGGCGCGCCCAGCGGCACATAACGCTGATCGACGGCGATGCTGCGCAGCGGCGTTAACGGCACGCCCAGTGCGCCCGGCGGCGGCGTGTCGGCGCCGGTGAGTTCACGGAAAAACACGTAACGCGGATTTTGATTGAGCAACTCGGTGAGCCGTTGCGGATTCGCGCGCGACCAGGCTTTGATGCCTTGCATCGAGGCTTGATCCCGATGCAGTTCGCCGCGCTCGATCAACACGCGCCCGATCGAGCGATAGGGGTGGCCGTTGTGCCCGGCAAAGCCCACGCGCATCACGCCGCCTTCGGCGAGCTCGATGCGCCCGGAGCCTTGAACCTGCAAAAAAAACAAATCGATGGGGTCCTCGACCCAGGCGATTTCCCTGCCGCGCAGCGGCGTGGCCTCGCCGTCGATGGCGGCGCGCGTGTGATACGGCACGACGCGTTTGCCCTCGATGCGCACGCGCGGCGCGGTGGAAAACTCCGGCGTAGCCGCGCCCAGGTCGAGGGTGAGTAAATCATCGGGCAAGGCGTAGAGCGGGAACTTAAAACGCGCCGAAGGCTTGCGGCTGCCGCGCAACACCGGTTCGTAATAGCCGGTGATAAACCCGTCGGCCGAGCCTTCGGCATTCACCACGCGATAGGGCGTGAGACGCGATTCGAAAAACGCTTTCGCGGCATCGCGGCCTTTCACCGAGGGCGCCGCGTCGCAAATGTCTTGCCATACCGCTTGCTTGGCGAGTACGCGGCAGCTCGCCATCAGCGCCGGCAGCGCTTGCGCGTGATTGTCGTGTGCCCAGCCCGGCAGTTCGCTCCACGCCACCGGCGTGAGCGTGCGTGCCGGGGTGTCGGCGGGGGGCGTGGGCGCGGTCTGCGGCGGGGTGGTGGGCAGCGCGGGTGGCGCGGGTGGCGCAGCGGGCGCAGATGGTGCAGGCGCGGTTGCGAGCGGCGGCGTTGGTGCCGGCACGGGTTTTTCCTTAGGGGGAGACTCGCAGGCGCCGACTACCGCCAGCAGCGTCGCCGCCAGCGCCAGCCGATACACATGGATTTTTCGCGCGGGATCATTCATCATCGAACGGCAATAAAGATACTACGCAAAAGACGATGAACGTAACGTTTTGGTTCCTGCTGGAAGCGCTCGCGGCCGCTGGCTTGCTGGCGCTTTTCGTGTGGTGGACGTGGCCGCGCAAACGCAAGGATGGGGACGCGGACAAAAACGAAGACCCCAAGCAATAAGGCGACGGCTAATGCAGCACGCGCGGCATCGACAGCGTGAACTCCGCGATCGGCGCGTCGAACTCGGTGCCGTCATCGGCGAGCATTTGATAACTGCCACGCATGGTACCCACCGGCGTGGCGATGGCCGAACCGCTGGTGTATTCGAAACTCTGTCCGGGGCGCAAATGCGGCTGCTCGCCCACCACGCCCTCGCCGCGCACCTCCTGCACCTTGTCCACGGCGTCGGTGATGATCCAATGGCGGCTTAACAACTGCGCGGCGACACTGCCGGTATTGGTGATGGTGATGGTGTAGGCGAACACGTAACGATCCGCCGCCGGGTCGGATTGATTGGGGATGTAAACGGTGCGCGCTTTGATGCTGATATAGTAGGTTTTGTCACTCATGGTGGCGCATAGTATAGCGGGCTGCGCGCGATACGTCGAAATTCACGGGCGAAACCGGTAAAATATTCCACATGAAATTTCGTATCGCGCCCAGCATCCTTTCCGCCGATTTCGCGCGCCTGGGCGAGGAAGTGAAAGCGGTGATCGCCGCCGGCGCCGACCTCATTCACTTCGATGTCATGGACAATCACTACGTGCCCAACCTTACTATCGGGCCGCTGGTGTGCGAATCGTTGAAACCGCGCGTGACGGTGCCGATCGACGTGCATTTGATGGTAAAGCCGGTGGATGCCATCGTGCCGGCGTTTGCCAAGGCCGGCGCGAGCATGATTTCGTTTCACCCCGAAGCCTCCGAGCATGTCGACCGCACCCTGCAGGTGATCAAGGATAACGGCTGCAAGGCGGGGCTGGTGTTTAACCCCGCCACGCCCTTGCACTATCTCGACCACGTGCTCGATAAACTCGATTTGGTGTTGATCATGTCGGTGAATCCGGGCTTCGGCGGGCAGAGTTTTATCCGCGAGGCGTTGAACAAAATCACCGCCGCGCGCAAGCTCATCGCCGCCAGCGGCCGCGACATCTGGCTGGAAGTCGACGGCGGCGTGAAGGTCGACAACATCGCGCAAATCGCGCAAGCCGGAGCGGATACTTTTGTCGCCGGCTCGGCGATTTTCGGCAGCAAGGATTACAAAGCCACGATCGCGGCGATGCGCGCCGAGTTGGCCAAAATTAAATAGTACTTCTGCGGGAGAAAACCCTTGAAGTTTACGCCACCACTGCGCGTGAAAGCCGTGATGATCGATCTGGACGGCACGCTGCTTGACACCATTCCCGATCTCGCCGCCGCCGCCAACAACATGTTGAAGGCGATGGGCCGCGCGCCGCTGCCGGAGGCGACCATCCGCAATTTTGTCGGCAAGGGCATCGCCAATCTGATCGAGCGCACGCTCACCAACAGCATGGATGGCAAGCCCGATCAAGCGTCGTTCGATCAGGCGGTGCCGATTTACGAACGTTGTTACCGCGAAGCCAACGGCAAACACACCACCATCTATCCCGGTGTGATGGAGGGGCTTAACGCCATGCGCGAACGCGGCTTTCCGCTGGCGTGTGTAACCAACAAGTCGGAGCGCTTTACGCTGCCGTTGTTGGATTACATGAAAATGTCGCACTACTTCAACACCGTGGTGGCGGGCGATACGTTGCCGCAAAAAAAACCCGAACCCGAGCCGCTGTTGCACGCGTGCAAGCAATTGGGCGTCGCGCCCAGCGAGATGTTGATGATCGGCGATTCGCTAAACGACGCGCAGGCCGCGCGCGCCGCGGGGTGCCCGGTGTTTTGCGTGGGGTATGGCTACAACGAGGGGCATGACGTGCGCACGCTCGATGTTGATGCTATAGTATCCGGATTGGTTGAGGCCAATTCTCTGATTTTAAAGTAATTTTTGTCATGGTGTTAACGAATAACGGTTACACGGTCGAGCCGCTTAAGGTTACCGCGGAAGCGGCGGGTTGTTGGCGGCGCTGGCGTAGCTGATCGCTGGCTTTACCCGCGCGCGCTTATTCCGTTTTGGCGCGCTACGCAAAACTGTATTCGTTCGGAGTGCTCCATGACTGAAGCTGAATTTTTCAAACTTGCCAGTGCGGGCTACAACCGTATCCCGGTGGTGCTCGAGACCTATGCCGATCTCGACACGCCCCTGTCCATCTACCTTAAGCTCGCTAACGCACCCTACACCTATTTGCTCGAATCGGTGGTTGGCGGCGAGCGCTTCGGGCGTTATTCGTTCATCGGTTTGGCGGCCGCCACGCGCATCGAAGTGCGCGGCCACGCGTGCAGCGAAATTCACAACGGCCAAATCGTTGCCCAGAGCCGCGTGGATGACCCGCTCACGTTCGTCGACGCGTACTTAAAGCGCTTCAAGGTCGCGCCGATCGACGGCGGCGCCAAGCTGCCGCGCTTTTGCGGTGGACTGGTGGGCTATTTCGGCTACGACACCGTGCGCTACATCGAGAAAAAACTCGCGCACTCGCAGCCGCCGGATCAACTCAATACGCCGGATATTTCGCTGCTGCTGTCCGAGGAAATCGCCATCGTCGATAACCTCTCCGGCAACTTAACGCTCGTAGTCTACGCCACGCCCGGTGCTGCGCACGCTTATGAAAAAGCGCGCGCGCGGCTTGCCGAGCTGTTGCAAAAACTGCGCGCGCCGGTGACGCTGCCAGTGAGCGCGCCGACGAAATCCGAGCCGGCGGTGTCGGGCTTCGGGCGCGAGGCGTATCACGCGGCGGTGCAAAAAGCCAAGCAATACATTTTTGACGGCGACATCATGCAAGTGGTGCCGTCGCAGCGCATGTCCAAAAAACTGCATGCGACGCCGCTTGCGCTCTACCGAGCGCTGCGCACCTTGAATCCGTCGCCCTACATGTATTACTTCGACTACGGCGATTTTCACGTGGTCGGCGCCTCGCCCGAAATTCTCGCGCGGCTGGAAGACGGCGTAGTCACCGTGCGCCCCATCGCCGGCACGCGCGGGCGCGGCGCCACGCCCGAGCAAGACAAGGCGCTGGCCGAAGAATTACTCGCCGATCCGAAAGAGCGCGCCGAACACATCATGCTGGTGGATCTGGGCCGCAACGACGCCGGGCGCGTGGCGCAAACCGGCAGCGTGCACGTCACCGAACAAATGTTGATCGAGCGCTATTCGCATGTGATGCACATCGTCTCCAACGTCGAGGCGAAATTAAAGCCGGGCTTGCGTGCCATCGACGTGCTGCGCGCGACCTTTCCCGCTGGCACGGTTTCCGGCGCACCCAAAGTGCGCGCGATGGAAATCATTGACGAGCTGGAGCCGGTGAAGCGCGGCATCTACTCCGGCGCCGTGGGCTACTTGGGCTTTCACGGCAACATGGACGTGGCGATCGCGCTGCGCACCGGCGTGGTGAAAGACGGCGTGCTGCACGCGCAAGCCGGCGGCGGCGTGGTCGCCGATTCCAGCCCCGAAGGCGAATGGCAAGAGACGCAAAACAAAGCTCGCGCACTCTTACGCGCCGCCGAAATTGCCGAAGCCGGACTCGACTCGAAAATATAACTTCGCGACGGCTTCGCGCCGTGCAAAGCATTTTAGGTCTGTGGTGCGGCGACGTCAGCAGCGATCCGCGAATCGAAAAATACGTAAGTATCTGATTTAATTGATATTTTTATTTTTCACCAGCGCGCAAAACTAGCCTTACCACAGGACGAAAAATGCTTTGCACGGCGCGAAGCTGCCGTGAAGTTATATGGTCGGACTTTTGAACTCGCCCCCCAGCGACACCACCGCCCACGGCGACACCTGCGCATCGGTGGCGAAGCTGATGTGCCCGGCCGCGGCGTGGTGGTCGCGGAACATGCGTTGCATGGCACTCGCGTCATAGATGCCGTTGGCGCCCAACATTTCGTAAATCGAGTCAACCGCTTCGCCGACGATCTTGGTGCCGGCCGCGGCGTTGCGGCGGTAGCGTAGTTTGTCTTCGGTGGTGAGCGCGCCACCCGCGCGGTAGACGTTTTCGGCGTCGACGCAATCCTGGCGCAGCCACACGCGCATGGCGTCGATTTTCGCCGCCGCGAGGCCGATGCGAATCTGCACCGTTTGGAAATCGCGCATTTTCGCGCCGGTGTAGGCAGTGCTGCGTTGTTTCACCAGCTCGGTGGTTTGCTCCAGCATGTTGGTGGCGTTGCCGATGATGCAGCCGGCGATGCAGTGGCCCCCCAGCGCCGGCGTGGGCACTTTGTACATCGAACTGGTGTGCACTTTAAGGCCGGGGTATTCGTGGCCGGGGTTGTTGACATACATCGATTGCACGCGATGCGCGGGCACGAATACATCGTTGCACGCCACCGTGCGGCTGCCGGTGCCGCGCATGCCCAGCGTTTGCCAGTCGTCGATCACCGTGCAGTCGGAAAGCGGCACTTGGCACATCAGCCAATCGAGTGGCTTGCCGGCATCATCCTTGACGATGCACGCAAGCTGTTCCCACGCCGAGTGATCGACGCCCGACGAAAATCCCCACTTGCCGGTCAAGCGCAAGCCGCCCTCAACACGCGTGCCGTTGCCTTGCACAAAGGCGATGCCGGAGGCGATCAACACGTCAGGGTTCGGCCCCCAGATTTCCTCGTGCGCTTGCTGCGGCCACAACGCAAGGCCGCGATGGTGTGAAGCCAGATTCGCCACCACCCACGCGGTGGAAATATCACCGCGCGCCAGCATCTCCGGCACGTCGAAATACGATACGAAGTCCAGTTCCATGCCGCCATAGGCTTTGGGCTGGATGTAACGGAACAGGCCGCTTTCATGAATGGCATTCACGACTTCGGGCACCAGCTTGGTGGCCTTGTCGTTGGCGGCGGCGTGTTGGCGTAAAAACGGAATCAGCGCACGGGCACGCTCGATGGCTTCGTCGTAGCCGACGCTGGAAAAATCGCGATGCTTGATCTCTGGGGCGTTCATCTGATGATCTTTGCTTACAGGCCGTGTGTACGCGAGTCATATTTTAACTGACATTGTGTGCTGTGATTCGCGACATTTTGTCGCGTGTCGATTGCCAGAAATGATGTGCGCCCGTGGTGGATGGACACCGCTTGTGGTCCGGCAGTGCCGCACGGTATTTTGGCCAGCCGTTTGGCATGTGCGTTAGTGTTTGGGATGCATCGCCATTGCCGCATACGGATGCGCGCTCGGCAACGCATCACCCGCGAGCCACGCCGGTGCCGCGCCGAACGCCGCGCAGAGGCCCGCCCACCGCCAATATCGCCATGTTTTAATGGCTTGCCGTTATTGGTAGATTCCCCCAGTTTTCGGTGTTAACCTAGTGAAAATATTACGGAAAGTGCTGTCGTCCCGGATCAACCGAAAGAGTCTTCAATGATCTCGCTAACTTTCCCCCGCTTGTTACGCGCTGCCGTGCTGGCGCTGACGCTGATCGCCACGCCGCTACTGGCGCAGCAAGACGACTTGCAAGACGTCAATCAGATGTTGAAGCAAGGGCAGTTTGACCAGGCGCTCACCCGCATCAACAGCTATCTCGCCACGCGTCCCAAAGATGCGCGCGGGCGTTTTCTGAAGGGCTTGATCCTCGCCGAGCAAAACAAGCCCAACGACGCGATCAAGGTGTTCAGCGAACTCACCACCGATTTTCCCGAGCTGCCGGGCCCGTATAACAACCTCGCGGTGTTATACGCGCAGCAAGGCCAGTACGACAAAGCGCGTGCCGCGCTCGAACAGGCGATCCGCACGCATCCGAGCTACGCCACCGCGCACGAGAATCTGGGCGACATTTACGCCAAGATGGCGAGCCAGGCGTACGACAAAGCGCTGCAGCTCGACAAAAGCAATTCCACCGCGCAAACCAAGTTAAGGAAACGCTGAACAAGTCCTTCGACGAGCTCAGGACGAACGCTAAGTTGTTGATTCCGTTCGTGGTCAGCCTGTCGAACCATGAATGGAATCAACTTATTCAGTGTTTCCTTAAACATGCTGCGCGATTTGTTCCCGGCCGATCTGCGCAGCGCGAAAGTGGCGGCGGCAAAAGTGGATCCGCCCAAGGGCGCGGCGGCGCCCGCGCCGTACGATCCGACCAAAGCCATCGCTGCGGCGCCGGCAGCCAAGCCGGCAGTGAAACCCGAGCCCGCACCCGCGGCCAAGACCGAGCCCAAGCCCGCGCCGGAACTTGCGGCCAAGCCCGCCGCGGCGCCGGAGCCGGCGGCCAAACCCGCGCCCAAGTCGTGGCCGAGGCGGCGCCCAAGCCGGCGGTCAAGCCGGCGACGGAACCCGCGCCGGCGCGCGATCCGGACGAAGTGATGACTTTTGTCAACGCCTGGGCGAAGTCCTGGTCGAACAACGATGTGGCCGCGTATATTGCCGCCTACGCCGCCGACTTTCGTACCCCGCGCGGGGAGCCGCGCGCGGCGTGGGAAGCCGAGCGGCGCCAGCGCGTGGCCAAGCCGCGCAAAATTCAGGTGACGATGGTGAACCCGAAGGTGGTGTTCGACGGCAATAACCGCGCCGTCGTCACCTTTGTGCAGCACTACAACTCCGACATCCTGAAATCCGTCAACCATAAAACCCTGGTGATGACGAAATCCGCGGACAAATGGCTGATACAGCAAGAACGCAGCGGCGGTTAAACGGCGGCACCCGCATTCTCGCCATTGCGTTCACCGTGATGGTGGCGGGCCTTGCCGCCTGGGTGTTGAGCGCGCACACCGCGTTGCTGAACGATTTTTTGCCGGTTAATCACGCCAAGAGTATCGGCAGCACCAGCGCGCCCGGCCTCATCCCTGCGGCTGGCAACGGCAGTACTAACGGCGGCAGCCCTCTTGCCGAGGCCGGCACCGAAGCGCTGCTCGCAAAAGCGCTCGCGCAAATCAAACACCAGCGCATGGACGAGGCGCTCGTTGAGATCGACAAGGTGATCGCCGCGCATCCCAATTTCCGTCTGGCACACGCGATCAAGGGCGATTTGTTGTTCGCCAAGGCCGGCGCCCTCGGCGCCATCGGCGGCGGCAGCGATGCGCCGCAAGAATTGCTCGACGATCTGCGCGAGGAAGCGCGCGCGTATGGCGCGTCACTTCACCGACCGGCCGCAGGAGTTGGTACCCAAATACCTGGTGCAACTGTTGCCGCAGCAGCGCCACGCGCTGGTGGTCGATACCGCAACAGCCACGCTTTACGTGTATGAAAACAAAGACGGTGTGGTGCGCTACCTCACCGATTACTACGTGTCCATCGGCAAGGAAGGCATGGACAAGTTCCGCGAGGGCGACAACAAGACGCCGCTGGGTGTTTATAACGTCGTTGGCGATATTTCGCGCGAAGTGCTTGAGCGGCGCTATGGCCCGCTTGCCGGGCAATATGGCATTGGTGCGTTCCCGATCAATTACCCCAACGACTGGGATCGCCGCGCCGGGCGCAACGGCCACGGCATATGGCTGCACGGCGTGCCGTTCGATACCTACAGCCGCCCGCCGCGCGCAAGCAACGGCTGTGTCGCATTGAGCAATGAAGATTTTGTCGCACTCGCCAAACACGTCAAGGTCGGGGCAACGCCGGTGATCATCGCCAACGGCATCGAGTGGACGAGCCCCGGCGAGCTCAATGCGCTGCGTACCGATCTCACCCAGGCTTTTGAAACCTGGCGCAGCGATTGGGAGAGCCTGAACACCGGCAATTATTTGAGCCACTATTCGCGGCAATTCGCCGCGCCCGGCTATAACCACCGCACCTGGTCGGAATACAAACGCGCGGTGAACGCCGGCAAAACCTGGATCAAGCTCAGGGTCGATAACGTCAGCATCTT
The DNA here is from genome assembly GCA_016868015.1 of Betaproteobacteria bacterium. Taxonomy (GTDB): domain Bacteria; phylum Pseudomonadota; class Gammaproteobacteria; order Burkholderiales; family SG8-41; genus UBA5216. Next base: position 32,359 of record VGIF01000006.1, on the reverse strand, counting down.
TTTTTACCCCGGTGACGGCGAACTCGCGATGGTGACGTTTAACCAGTATTACAGCAGCAGCAACCTGTCGGGCACCACCAAACGCCGCCAATACTGGAAAAAAGAAAACGGCGTGTGGAAAATCATCCACGAAGGCATGGCGCCGGCGTAATTGAGTTGCATGGCGCGCGCCGGGCTTACGGCCAAGCCGGCGTATAATCCTTGTTCATACAATAGTTCGCGCCGTTCCTTGGTTCGCCGCTCCTTGGTTTTATGCTGCTGGTCATCGACAACTACGATTCGTTCACCTACAACCTCGTGCAGTATTTCGGCGAGCTCGGTGAGGACGTCAGGGTATTTCGCAACGACGAGATCACGCTGGAGGGCGTAGAGCGGCTTAATCCCGCTCGCTTGGTCGTCTCGCCGGGGCCGTGCACGCCGAATGAAGCCGGCATTTCGGTGCAGGCGATCAAACACTTTGCAGGCAAGGTACCGATCCTCGGCGTGTGCCTGGGGCACCAAAGCATCGGCCAGGCCTTCGGCGGTAAAATCGTCCACGCCAGGCAATTGATGCACGGCAAAGCCTCGGTGATTCATCACCACAACACCAGCGTGTTTCGCGGGCTGCCGGCGGATTTTCAGGCCACGCGTTACCACTCGCTGGTGATCGAGCGCGCAAGCTTGCCCGATTGCCTTGAAATCACCGCGTGGACGGATGACGGCGAAATCATGGGCGTGCGCCACAAAACGCTGCCGATCGAGGGCGTGCAGTTTCACCCGGAATCGATCTTGACCGAGCACGGCCACGCCATGCTGAAAAACTTTCTCGAAGACAAAACATGACACCGCAAGAAGCGCTCGCGCGCGTGATCGAGCATCGCGAAATTTTCCAGGAAGAAATGGTGTCGCTGATGCGCCAGATCATGAAGGGCGAGGTGTCCGCCACGCTGATCGCCGCCATCATCGCCGCGCTGCGCGTGAAAAAGGAAACCATAGGCGAAATCTCCGGCGCGGCACTGGTGATGCGCGAATTCGCCACCCAGGTGCCGGTGGCCGATACGCCGAATTTGATCGACACCTGCGGCACCGGCGGCGACGCGGCGCATACCTTCAATATTTCAACCGCGGCGATGTTCGTCGCGGCGGCGGCGGGCGCCAAGGTGGCGAAGCATGGCGGGCGTTCGGTGTCGAGCAAATCGGGCAGCGCCGACGTGCTGGAGGCGCTCGGCGTGAACATCAATTTGCCGCCGCAAGCGGTGGCGAAATCGATCGATCAAGTCGGCGTGGGCTTTATGTTCGCGCCCAATCACCACAGCGCGATGAAGTACGCCGCGCCCGTGCGCCGCGAGCTCGGCGTCAAAACCATTTTCAACATTCTCGGCCCGTTGACCAACCCTGCCGGCGCCAAGCAGCAGGTGATGGGCGTGTTTCATTCTGACCTCGTCGGGATTCAAGCGCGCGTGTTGCAGCGCTTGGGCAGCCGCCGCGTGATGATCGTGCACGGGCGCGAAGGCTTGGACGAAATTTCGTTGGTGGGGCCGACGATGATCGGTGAGTTGAAGGACGGCCAAGTGCGCGAGTACGAGGTCGAACCCAAGGATGTGGGCCTCAAAGCCTGCGACGCACAAGCGCTGCGCGTGGATGGCATCGATGCGTCCAAGGCGATGCTGCTCGCCGCGCTCGATAACAAAGACGGTCCCGCGCGCGACATCGTGGCGTTTAACGCGGGTGCGAGCATTTACGTCGCGGGCCTTGCCGATACGCTCGCCGACGGCGTGAAAGGAGCGCTGGCGACGATCGCCAGCGGTGCTGCGCGCAAGAAGCTCGACCAATTCGTTGCGCACACCAGTGCGGCGAAATAGGTTTTTGGCGATATATTGTAAGTACTGGATTTTATTGAATATTTTATGTCTGACATTTTGCGGCGCATCGTCGCGGTCAAACAAGAAGAAATAGCCGCGGCAAAAAAAATCGTGCCGCCCGCCGAGGTCGAACAACGCGCTAACATCGCCGCCGCGCCGCGCGATTTTGTCGGCGCGCTGCGTGTCAAAATCACCGCCGGCAAATCCGCGGTGATCGCCGAAATCAAAAAGGCGAGCCCCAGTAAAGGCGTGTTGCGCGAAACCTTCGAGCCCGCGCAAATCGCGCAAAGTTATGAGCGGCACGGCGCGGCGTGTTTATCGGTGCTCACCGATCGCGAATTTTTCCAGGGCAGCATCGCGCACCTGCAAGCCGCGCGCGCGGCGTGTGCGCTGCCGGTGCTGCGCAAGGATTTCATGATCGATGCCTACCAGATTTACGAGGCGCGCGCGGCGGGGGCGGACTGCATTTTACTGATCGTCGCGGCGCTGGATTTGCCAAGGCTGCGCGAGCTGGAGTCGGTGGCGATGAGCTTGGGCCTCGCGGTGCTGGTGGAAGTGCACGACGGCGCCGAACTCGATCTCGCGTTGAAACTTAACACGCCGCTGATCGGCATCAACAATCGCAACCTGCGCACGTTTGAAACCAAGCTGGGTGTCACGCTCGGCCTGCTGGAGCGCGTGCCGGAGGATCGGCTGGTGATCACCGAAAGCGGCATTTTGAAACGCGATGATTTCGAGCTGATGCGTTCGCGCAAGGTCAACGCATTTTTGGTGGGCGAGGCGTTTATGCGCGCGCCCGATCCGGGTGTGGAGCTCGCGCGCTTGTTTGCATAGTTATCCAAATGTTCGACATCGACAAACTCATCATCGGCATCGACCGCGGCCTGCGCACCGTGTTTGCGCCCGCGCAAAGCTTGCGCGACGTGCCGGGCGATGCGCTGCCCGAAGCGCAACTTAACGAGGCGCAGCGCCGCCAATCAGCCGCACTGATGCGGGTTAACCACACCGGCGAAGTGTGCGCGCAAGCGCTGTATCAAGGCCAGGCGTTGACCGCGCGCGACCCTTCCGCCAAACACGCGCTGGAACAAGCCGCGCAGGAGGAAACCGAACACCTGGCGTGGACCGAACAGCGCATCGCCGAATTGGGCGGCGCGAAAAGCGTGTTAAACCCACTGTTCTACGCGGGCTCGTTTGCGCTCGGCGCGCTGTCGGGTTTGTTGGGTGACAAATGGAACCTGGGTTTTCTCGCCGAGACCGAGCGCCAAGTGGTGCGCCACCTCGAGGGTCATCTCGAACGCCTGCCGCACGAGGACCAAAAAAGCCGCGCGATTGTCACGCAAATGCGCGATGACGAAGCGCGCCACGCCACCACCGCCATCAACCACGGCGGCGCCGACTTGCCATCGCCGGTGAAGGCGGCGATGCAGGCGTCGTCCAAAGTTATGACGGAAACTGCGTATTGGTTGTAACCCGCGTGCGCGCGGCGCGTTGATCGCCTCACGCCTCACGCCTCACGCCTCACGAACTTCAAAATCGTGGGTGACCGCGGCAGTTTTGGCCAGCATGATGGAAGCCGAGCAATACTTCTCCGCCGACAAATGCACCGCGCGCTCGACTTGTTGCGCCTTCAACGCCTTGCCGGTGACGATGAAATGAAAATGAATTTTTGTAAAGACTTTCGGGTCATCAGCGGCGCGGTCGGCGTCGATTTCCACCACGCAATCGGTCACCGGCGCGCGCGATTTTTTAAGGATGTGCACCACGTCATACGCAGTGCAACCGCCGGCGCCCATCAGCAGCGTTTCCATCGGGCGCGGGCCGAGGTTGCGGCCTCCGCCTTCGGGCGCGCCGTCCATCACCAGGGCGTGGCCGCTTTCGGATTCGGCGACGAAGGCCACGTTTTCCAGCCACTTGATGCGTGCTTTCATGATCTCGTCCAGTCAATTGACGATTGATTTTAGCCGATACCACAGCATACCCAGCAGTTCATGCAACACGCGGCTGCTGTCGCCCAGCGCGGCTGCGTTGGGCATGAAATCGAGCGCCGTGCTGCGAAAGTGCGTGGCGTAGTACGTGAGCGCGGGCACCACCTCAAAGCCGGCCTGGACAAACACGCGCCGCGCGCGCGGCATGTGCCAGGCGTGGGTGATCAAGTAAACGCGGTTGATGCCCTGCGCCGTGAGCAGGGCGCGGCTCAAGCGCGCGTTTTCCAAGGTGTTGTTCGAGGCACTTTCCATCCATGCCACCGGCACGCGAAATTCGTTTTCCAGTACCGCTTTCATGGCCGTTGCTTCCGTGTGCGGGCTGCCTTCGGGCGCGCCGCCGCTCACCAGCACCGGTTTGCCAGTTTGGCGCTGTAAATGCGCTGCGTAACGCAGCCGGGCGAGCGAAGCTTCGTTGACGGTGCTTGCGCCGTATTCCGGCGCGTGGTGATACTGGCCGCCGCCCAACACGATGATCGCTTGTGCGGGGGCGGCGGCGAGCGGGTCGGCGAATGCCGGCTCGATGTTTTGCCGCAAGGCGCGTGCCACCCACGGCGTTGCGAGCAGCCATAACGCCGCCAATGAAATCGCCAGTAGCGCCTTGCCCGATCGCGGGTGCCGGCTGACGCGCGCCAGGCCGAATATCCCCAATAACAGCAGGCAGCCCGGCACCAAAAGCCACGCGGCGATAGCGTTAGTGATCACCCACGTATTCATTAAATATTTGATTTAAATGATTATTTTTTATAATATTGCAAGGTGACCCAGCGCGCTGCCGTGCCGCTTAGTTTGACATAGTGCCCTAATTTCCAATAGAATTAGCGGTTCACTTCGAGCTGCTTTCACGCGATTTCCCAAATCTTAGCGCTGGTAGCGGCATAGAACAAAGATACAGGATTCACCATGAAAACATTTACGGCCAAGGCCGAGACGGCCCAGCACGACTGGTACGTGGTCGATGCCTCGGGCAAGGTGCTGGGGCGCCTGGCGGCGCAAATCGCGCACCGGCTGCGCGGCAAGCACAAACCCGAATTTACCCCGCATGTCGATACCGGCGATTACATCGTTGTGGTCAACGTCGACAAACTGCGCGTCACCGGTAACAAGGCCAAGGACAAAAAATATTACCGCCATTCCGGTTATCCCGGCGGGATTTACGAAACCGCGTTTGAAAAAATGCAGGCCGAGCACCCGGAACGCGTTCTCGAAAAAGCGGTGAAAGGCATGCTGCCTAAGGGCCCGCTGGGTTATGCCATGCTGCGCAAAATGAAGGCGTATCCCGGTGATACGCATCCGCACACCGCGCAGCAACCCAAACAACTGCAAATTTAAAGCGTATCAAAGCTAAACGAGGCAACACTCCATGGCAGTGCAAAGCAACTACGGAACCGGCCGCCGCAAAAGCGCGGTGGCGCGCGTGTTTATCAAGCCGGGCAAGGGCGATATCGTGGTCAACGGCAAACCGGTCGACCAGTTTTTCTCGCGCGAAACCGGCCGTATGATCGTGCGCCAGCCGCTCGCTTTGACCGAGAACTTGACGCGCTTTGACATCAGCGTCAACGTCATCGGCGGCGGCGAATCCGGCCAGGCCGGCGCGGTGCGCCACGGCATCACGCGCGCGCTGATCGATTACGACGCGGCATTGAAACCGCCGCTCAAAAAAGCCGGGCTGGTGACGCGAGACGCGCGCGAAGTCGAGCGTAAAAAAGTCGGTCTGCGCAAGGCACGCCGGCGTAAGCAGTTCTCCAAGCGCTAATCCGCGGCGCACGCAACCGACGACAGGCCGCCTATCCACAAGGCGGCTTTGTTGTTTTAAGGGGGGTCGAATGAGCGAAAAATCCATCAAGATCGGCGTGGTTGGCGGCACGGGCTACACCGGTGTCGAGCTGTTGCGTCTGCTGGTCACGCACCCCAACGCCAAATTGACCGCGATTACCTCGCGCTCGGAAGCGGGCATGCCGGTGGCCGACATGTTCCCCAATCTGCGCGGCTGGACCGATCTTAAGTTCGTCGAACCCTCGGCGGCGGCGCTCGACAAATGCGACCTGGTTTTTTTTGCCACGCCCAACGGCATTGCGATGAAAGACACGCCGGCACTGGTCAAAGCCGGGGTGCGCGTGATCGACATCGCCGCGGACTTCCGCTTCAAGGACGTGAAGCTGTGGGAGTCGTGGTACAAAATGACCCATGCATCGCCCGAAATCGTCGAAGAGGCGGTGTACGGTTTGCCCGAAGTTAATCGCGCGAAAATCGCCAACGCGCGCGTGGTGGCGAATCCGGGCTGTTACCCGACCTCGGTACAACTTGGTTTTTTGCCGTTGATCGAAGCGGGCGCGGTTGACACCGAGCATTTGATCGCCGATGCCAAATCGGGTGTGTCCGGCGCGGGGCGCAAGGCCGAGGTGCATACGCTGCTGGCTGAGGCTTCGGATAATTTCAAAGCCTATGGCGTGCCCGGTCATCGCCATTTGCCGGAAATCACGCAGGGGCTTACACAAATGGCGGGCAAGCCGGTGAAGCTCATATTCACCCCGCATTTGACGCCGATGATCCGCGGCATCCACGCCACGCTTTACGCAAGGCTCACCAAAGAGGTCGATCTGCAAGCGCTCTACGAAAAACGCTACGCCGACGAAACCTTTGTCGACGTGATGCCCGCGGGCGCGCATCCAGATACACGTTCGGTGCGCGGCGTGAATTTGTGTCGCATCGCCGTGCATCGCCCGCATCGCGAATCGTGCACGGACATGGTGGTGATACTGTCGGTAATCGACAATCTGGTGAAGGGCGCCGCCGGCCAAGCCGTGCAAAACATGAACATCATGTTCGGTTTGCCGGAAGCCACGGGGCTTAATCAGGTGGCGTTGCTGCCGTAGACGGGTGCGCGCTTGAAAGCTTGGTTTAAGCGGCTCAAAAATCGTCACGGTGTGAATGCGCCGCGAGTGGCGGTGCGCGCGCACCGGCCGTGGTATTGGCGTTGGCTGATGCTCGCCGGTGTCGCCGCCGCGATCGTCGGGGCGAGTTGGGGAACGTATCACTTCGGCAGCGAATTCGCGGGCTTTCGCAAAAGCGCCATTGAAGCCGAAATGAAACGGCTAAACGAACTGACCGCCAAACAGGCAGACGAACTTGCCGAGTTGCGCACCAAACTCGCGGCCGCGGATGCTCGGCACAAAATCGAATTGGGCAGTTACGGTGATATCGCCAGGCAGCTCAAGCAGTTGGCGGATGAAAACGCCACGCTTAAAGATGACCTTGCATTTTTCCAAACGCTGACTGCGGGACGTGACGAAGCCATTGCCGTGGGCCGGTTAAAGGTGGAGCCCGACACCGTGCCCGGTGAATTCAGATACCGCTTGCTGTTGGTGCAGGGCGGGCAGCGGCCGAACGATTTTCAAGGGCATGTGCAATTGGTGGTGAGCGCGCAGCGCGGCAGCGAAAAAATCGTGCTGTCGCTGCCCCAGATCGCCGATGGTAAAAAAGCCGAGTACCAACTAAATTTCAAATCTTTTCAACGAGTTGAAGGCACTTTCAAAATCGCACCCGAAGCCGCCGTGAAAAGCGTGCAAGTGCGGGTATATCAAAATGGAACGAGTGCGCCTAAACTTACCCGGTCTTTGAATATTTCCTAGGGAGGCGCACATGTTTGGCACCAAGGACAGCAGCACCAAGCCGCAAAGCCGCATCGACTCGTTAATCGGCGTCGGCACCACGCTCGAAGGCAACATCAGCTTCAACGGCGGTCTGCGGGTCGACGGCAAAATCACCGGCAATGTTTCATGTGTCGGCGATCAAGCCGGCACCTTGGTGATTTCCGAGCAGGCCGAGGTCAATGGCGAGATTCGCGTCAATCACGTCATCGTCAACGGCCGAGTGAGTGGGCCGATCCACGCCAGCGATACGCTGGATCTGCAAGCCAAGGCCCATGTCACGGGCGATGTGCACTACCGGCGGCTGGAAATCCAGGGCGGCGCCGTGGTCCAAGGCATGCTGGTGTGCGACGACGCGGCGCAGTCGGAAAAGGTGGTGCCGCTTAAATCCGCCAGTTCGGATTAACCAGAAAAACCACACCGTTTAAGGTATTGATTTTTATTGCGTTTGCCCCAAAATATTTGCAATGAGAAGTCAGGCTCAGGAGCCGCCATGAATGCCGTCACCGAAAGTTTCACCGACAAAATGCCGGACCCGCTGGTGTTTACCGACAACGCCGCGAACAAGGTCAAGAGCCTGATCGACGAAGAAGGCAACCCCGATCTGAAGTTGCGCGTGTTCGTCACCGGCGGCGGCTGCTCGGGCTTTCAATACGGGTTCACCTTTGAAGAGGCCGTGAGTGACGACGATACTTCGCTCAACAAGGGCGGCGTCACGCTACTGGTCGACCCGATGAGCCTGCAATATTTGATGGGCGCGGAAATCGATTACAAGGAAGATGCCGAGGGCGCGCAGTTCGTGATCAAGAACCCGAATGCGACTTCTACTTGCGGGTGTGGGTCTTCGTTTTCGGCATAGCGGTTTTGCGCGCAACGTTTGGTTAACAAAAAAAGCGGCGCGAGCCGTTTTTTTTGTGCCTGGAAAAAGCGTTAGGTTCATGAATCACGGCAGGCTGTTAGCACGATTCCCTCCCTTGCGCGGTTACGTGCAAGGGAGGGGGTGGGGAGGCGTGCGGCGGTTATTGGTTGCACGGTACAGGCCTTTGAGAGCGCGCGCGCTATCGCTGCTGGTTGTGTCATACCCTGCCTGATTTGCGCGCTTCGCGCGCGGAGAAATGCTACGCTGGATAAATCGCCCCCAGCACGCGCTGCCCAGCCGCGCCGGTAACCGCCGGCAAATTCCCCGGTGCCGCCAACAGCGTCTGTCGCGCCAGCCAAGCAAACGCAACCGCCTCTACCCAATCGACATGTAGCCCCAGCACACCGGTATCGGCTACCCGCTGGCGCGGCAGCAGTGCCGCGAGCCGCGTCATCAGCGCGCGGTTGTGTGCGCCGCCGCCGCATATGAACAGGGCTTGCGCGGGCGCACAGTGGCGCGTAATCGCTTGCGCGATGCCTTGCGCGGTGAGCTCGAGTAAAGTGGCTTGCACGTCTTGCGCGCGCTCGCCCCCGCGCAAGGCTTGCTTGACCCACCCCAAATGAAACACCTCGCGTCCCGTACTCTTGGGTGGTGGAATTTCAAAAAAATCATTTAAAATCAGATGGTTAAGTATTTCCGGTAAAACAAGGCCAGTGGCTGCCCATGCGCCGTCGCGATCAAAGGCATGGCCGAGGTTGGTGCTCACCCACTCGTCCATTAGCGCGTTGCCGGGGCCGCAATCGAAGCCGGTGACTGGGCCCGCCGCGGGCAAATCGGTGATGTTGGCGATGCCGCCGATGTTGACGATGACGCGATGCTCATCGCGGCTCGCAAACAGTTCGCGGTGAAACGCCGGCACCAACGGTGCGCCTTGGCCGCCGGCGGCGATGTCGCGGCTGCGGAAATCGTTCACCACGGTGATGCCGGTCATTTCGGCGAGTAGCGCGGCGTTTCCCAATTGGGTGGTGTAACCCGCGTCCGGGCGATGGCGCACGGTTTGGCCGTGGCAGCCGATGGCCGCGATATCGCTTGCACGGAGCGAAGCTTTGGCAAGCACGGTTTGCACCGCCGCGGCGTAGGCGCGCGCGAGTCGGTTGGCGGCGAGTGATGCGCGATGAATTTCATCGTCGCCAGGCGCTTGTAACGCAAACAGTTCGGCGCGCAACTCGGCGTCGAACGGCTGATAATGGCTTTCCAGCAAACGCGCGCCGCCGTCGAACGATGCCACCACCGCATCGATGCCGTCCAAGCTGGTGCCGGACATCAAACCAACGTAAAGATTGCTGCGGGCCATGCCCGCCAGTGTACCTGAATACCCGCGAACTACTCGAACGAAGCCGGTTGCCGGTCGCGCAGGAGCGCCAAGGTGCGCGCGTAGGGCTCGGCGGCTTTGCGGATGGCTTGTTTGACGTCGGGCGCGAGCGGCACGGCCTTGGGCATATCCACCGACATCGGGTCGTGATGCACGCCATCGATCAAGAACTCAAAATGCAAATGCGGTCCGGTGGTGAGCCCGGTCATGCCGACGGTGCCGATGACCTCGCCTTGTTTGACCTTGGCGCCTTTTTGGATGCCCTGGGCGAAATCCTGCATGTGCGCGTAAAGCGTCGAGTATTTGCCGTGGTGCTTGAGGATCACCACATTGCCATAGCCTTGCTGCACGCCGGCGAAATCCACCACGCCGTCGGCCGCGGCGAGGATTCTGGTGCCGATCGGTGCGACAAAATCCACGCCCCTGTGCGCTTGCATGGTTTGCAGCAACGGGTGAAAACGCGCTTCGGTGAAGCCGGAGCTGATGCTGACGCGCGAGACTTCCAGCGGCGTTTGCAGGAACGCGGATTTGCGCGTGTCGCGGCCGTCGAAGGTGAAATAGGCGCCGCCCTTGCCGGGTGCTTCCTCGAACCAAAGCATATTGCGCGCCCGGCCCTGGGTGACGAATTCCGCCGCCAGCAAACGGCCCGCCATTACCGGCTCGCCGTTGTGCACGATTTTCTCGTAGACCAGCGCGAAGCGGTCGCCGCGGCGCAGGCCGCGATAAAAATCGATTTCGGTGGAGAAGATCTCAATAAACTTTCTGGCGACGGAGTCGGGCACTTGCGCCGCGTCGAGGGCGGCGAAAAACGAGCTGCGGATCACGCCGCTGGCGGACACCTGGTGCGCTTCTAGTTGCGCGGCGTGTTCTTGCACCACGAGGTTTTGCGTGTCGTCGCGTTCGACGGTGATCATGCGCTCGCCGTTCAGCAGCTGCAGGGCGATCAGCGCGCCGTCGTCGTCGGTGTGCGCGCGCAGCGTGCGACCCGATACCAGTTGGAATTGCGCGCGCGCATCCGCGTCGCGATTTAAAAATGCGATGACGTCGGGATCTTGCACCCCCAGGCGCGCGAGCAAACTGGCGAGCGTGTCGCCGCGTTGCACGCGCTCTTCACGCCAGAACGTCTGGGTTCGCGTGTCGGCCGGCGGCGAGTTATCCACCGTGGGCAACGTCACCGGCTCGACCACGAGGGTGCGCTCGACAACATCGGTGGTGGTGGAGGGCGCGATGCCAAAGGCCGTGACCACGCCCGCGAAGAGCAGCACCAGCACCGGCGCCACGCGCCGCACGCTGGCCATGCCAAGCCGCCGCAGAAAGTTTTGCGTTAAAATACGCATCTGCGCTTCACGCATGATTTCTTTAGGTTTTTGGGAGGGCGAAGCATAGCAGACTGCGCACTGTGGTCAATCCCGAAACCTCGCTCAAATCGTACATTTTTCTCAATTTCCGATGCCGGACCTCGCCACACAGCTCGAAACCATACGCCGCGGTTGCGACGAGCTGTTAATCGAGGCTGAACTGCTGGAAAAGCTTAAAAAAGGCGCACCTTTGCGCGTTAAAGCCGGTTTTGACCCCACTGCGCCGGATTTGCACATCGGTCACACCGTGCTGATCAACAAGCTGCGCCAGTTTCAAGACCTCGGCCATCACATTTTGTTCCTGATCGGAGATTTCACCGGCATGATCGGCGACCCCACCGGCAAAAACGCAACACGGCCAGCGCTCACGCGCGAAGATGTGGCGAAAAACGCGCAAACCTATACCGATCAGGTGTTCAAAATCCTCGATCGCGACAAAACCGAGGTGTGTTTTAATTCCACCTGGATGGACAAAATGAACGCGGCGGACACCATCAAGCTCGCCGCCACGCACACCGTTGCGCGCATGCTGGAGCGCGACGATTTTTCCAAGCGCTACAAAGGCAATCAGCCGATCGCGATTCACGAATTTTTGTATCCGCTGGTGCAGGGCTACGATTCGGTGGCGTTAAAAGCCGACATCGAGCTGGGCGGCACCGATCAAAAATTTAATCTGTTGATGGGGCGCGAGCTGCAAAAGCATTACGGCCAGAGCGCGCAGTGCATATTGACCATGCCGCTGCTCGAAGGTCTGGACGGCGTGAACAAAATGTCCAAGTCGCTCGGCAATTATGTCGGCATCAACGAGCCGCCGAATGAGATTTTCGGCAAGCTGATGTCGATTTCAGACGAATTGATGTGGCGCTATATCGAGTTGCTGTCGTTCGCGCCGCTGACAGAAGTGAAGCAGTGGAAACAAAGCGTGCAGCAGGGTGCGAACCCGCGCGCCATCAAAGTGCGCTTCGCGCAAGAAATCGTTGCGCGTTTTCACAACAAGGCCGCGGCGGATGCAGCGCATGCCGACTTCGAAGCGCGTTTCAAAAAAGGCGAGCTGCCCGATGAGATGCCCGAAGTCGAACTCGCCGCGCCCAGCGGCCTTGCGATCGCGCAAGTGTTAAAGCAAGCGAATCTCACACCGAGCACGGCCGAAGCGCTGCGCATGATCGAGCAAGGCGGCGTGCGCGTGAACAGCGACAAGGTTGGTGATAAATCGTTAAAGCTCGTCGCCGGCACGTATGTGATTCAAGTGGGCAAGCGTAAATTTGCGCGCGTCAGCCTTAGATAAAATATTGAATAAAATCAAATACTTACAATATGGTAGTTTTTTAACGTTTAGGAGCGTTCATGGCACAAGCACTCGGCGCCGGCACCAATCCGTCGCAAACCCTTTCCCTCAATTTCAAACTGATTTCGCATCACACGCTGGATGGTTTCGGCGGCGTGGGCGAGGGGATGGGCATGCAAAAGACCAGGGATGGCCGCCGCATCATGTGGCTGGGCCATGAAGGGCCGCCGAAGAATTTCACCGGCGTCGATGTCACCGACCCGAAAAATCCCAGGGTGATTGTGCAGACCGATTTGCCGCATCACAAAATGCGCTCCAATTCGCTCGAAGTGTGCGGCGACCGCATGTACGTGGCGCACCAGATTCGCGGCGCGGATCCCGGCGCGACACCCGCGGGTTTTGACATCTGGGACATCAGCGCGCCGGAAAAGCCGGTGAAGATTTCGCATTTTGATGCTTCCGGCCCGCATTCGCTTGGCGCGCACTGCGTGTGGTGCGTGGACAACGAATTCGTTCACATGTCCTGCGGCGCGGCCGATTTCACGCCGCGCGTGCCGGAAAAGGATTTCCAGTTCTACCGCATCATCGATGTGCGCAATCCGTCCAAGCCCGTGGAGGCGGGACGTTGGTGGTATCCCGGCCAGAGCGTGACCGACAAGGAGCCGCCGATGAAGCGGCACCCGAAGTTCGACAGCGGCTTTCGCCCGCATAACATCCAGTGGTACCCGCAGCGGCCCGACCGCGCGTACGTGGCGTATCTTGATGGTGGCATCGTGATTCTGGACATCAAGGACAAGGCGCATCCCAAGGTGGTGTCGATGTACAACTATTCGCCGCCGATGAACGGCTTCACCCACACCGCGATGCCGCTGTTCTCGCGCGATCTGCTGATCGTCACCGACGAGTGCACGTATGATGACGGCAAGGATTGGCCCAAGCTGACGTGGGTGGTTAACATGGCCGATGAAACCAACCTGGTGCCGATCTCCACTCTGCCGCTGCCGCCGGCGGAAGTGTTCACCAAGCGCGGCGGGCGTTTTGGTTCGCACAACTTGTACGAGAACTATCCGCTCGACGAGGCGTGGCGCTCCGAGAACATCATCCTCGCCACGTTCTTTAACGGCGGCCTGCGGGCGTACGATTTGAAAAACCCGTACCAGCCGCAAGAAGTCGCCTACTACGTCCCCGGCGCGCCGGCGCTTTCGCCCAAGGGCTCGGTGCAGATCAACGACGTGTACGTCGACGATCGCAACCTGGTTTACACCGTCGATCGCTTTACCGGCGGGATGTATATTTTGGAGATGAATATCTAAGGGAAAAACTTCACCGCAGAGGCGCGGAGGCGCAGAGTTAACGCAGAGAAAAAGCGAAAAAGACTTGGGTGTTCTCTGCGTGTCCTCCGCGTCTCTGCGGTGAAGCAGTTGAATTTCAGTTCGCCCGGATCCCCGTGCGCTTCACCACCTGCGCCCACTTCTCCAAATCCGCACGCACCACCGCCGCCGCCTGCTCGGTCAACCGGGCGCTGACGGCACGATCAGGCGGATCGGTTTAGCCGGGTGGTTGGTTTGCTCAAGCATGCCGCTTGAAAATGCTGCTGCGAACAGCGCGCTGGTGAACCCGCACATCTACGGCAAGGCGCCGTATCACCCGGTGAATGATTTCGCGGCCATCGGCATGATGGCGGCGTCGCCCTCGCTGGTGACGGTGCATCCGTCGGTGCCGGTCGCCAACATTCGCGAGTTGTTGGCGCTGTCGAAATCAAAACCCAACGCGTCGAACTACGCGTCCGCAGGCGTGGGCACCAATCCGCCTGTCGCGGGCGAGTTGTTCAACTTGATGGACAAGGTCAACATGATTCCGGTGCATTTCAAGGGCGGCGGGCCAGGCTTGATCGCGGCGATGTCGGGCGAGGTGAGCGTCACTGTTTACCAACAGCGCGGAAACCTCCGTCTTCGTGCGAGCGAAAAAGTTAAAGGCTCTCGCGGTCACCGCGCCCAGGCGCATCGCCGCGTTTCCGGACTTGCCGACGGTCGCTGAAACCCTGCCAGGTTACGAATTCACCACCTGGTTCGTGATGGTGGCGCCGCAAAAAACACCGCGCGCCATCGTCACGCAATTAAACGATGCGTTGCGCAAAACGCTGGCCGTGCCGGACTTGGGCCGTCGATTCAACGAGCGAGGCATTGATGTAACGGGCGGCACGCCCGAGGCCGCCACCGATTTTCTGAAAAAAGAAAACGAGCGCTGGGCGAAGCTCGTCAAGGAACGCGGCATGCGTGCCGAATAAGCGGCGTACTGTGGTAACTATGGTAAGTTTCGGTTTCTCCGATTTTTCGCCGCTAACCCAACCCACCCAAAGGACACACCATCATGGCCGATCGCCGCATGCCGCTGATACCCGTTGACAAACTCACCGCCGAACAAAAGGTGGTTTACGATTCGATCAAGGGCGGGCCGCGCGCCAATCTCGCCAGTTTCAAAAGCGCCGCGCCGGGGCCGCTCGCCGGGCCGTTTAACATGATGTTGCGCAGCCCCGAGATCGGCAACATCGCGCAGTCACTGGGTGGGGCGATCCGTTTTAAGAGTGCGATTCCGGCGAAGCTTAATGAGTTTGCGATTTGCATCACCGCGCGCTACTGGACGGCGAATTACGAATGGCACGCGCACGCGCGGCTTGCGCTGGAGGCGGGGCTCGATGCGGCGAAGTTAAAAGATCTCGCCGAAGGTCGCCGTCCGTCGAACCTGGATAACGACGAAGCCATGGTCTACGATTTTTCGCACGAGCTGCATCACAGCAAACAAGTGAGCGATGCCAATTACCAACGCGTGCTCGATCGCTTCGGCGAGCGCGGCGTGTTCGATTTGATCGCGGTCAACGGTTACTACTCGCTGATTTCGATGGTGTTGAACGTCGATCGCGCGCAATTGCCCGAGGGCGTGCCGCTGCCGTTAAAGCCACTCTGACCCGCATCAGTCGCAAAATAAAAATATGAATAAAATCAAATACTTACGATATATCGCCGGATTCGCCTGTTTGGGCAGCGCGGTGTGCGCGGCGCAAAATCCCGCAGCCAATTATCCGAACAAGCCGATACGCGTGATCATCCCCACCGCGGCCGGCGGCGGCTCGGATCAAATCGTGCGGCAGATGGGCCAGCACTGGACCAAGGTTTGGGGCCAACAAATCGTGCTCGACAACCGGCCGGGCGCGGGTATGACCATCGGCATCGACATTGCCACCAAGGCCACGCCCGATGGCTACAGCTTGGTGCTGGTGAATCCCTCGCATGCGATCAACGCCACGCTAATGCCCAAGTTGCCGTATCACCCGGTGAACGATTTGATCGCGATTTCGGTGGTGGCCACACAAGCGCTGGGTGTCGTGGTGCCTCATTCGTTGCCGGCGAAAAGCGTCAAGGAATTGATCGCGCTGGTGAAAGCCAAACCGAAAGCCTACTCATTCGGCTCCTCCGGGCCGGGCTCCGCTTCGCACCTTGCGGGCGAAATGTTCACCGGCATGACCGGTACGCAAATGGAACACATCGCCTACAAAGGCACCGGGCCGGTGCTGATGGATTTGATCCCGGGGCGCGTGCACCTTTACATCAACCCGATGCTGGCGATCATCAATCAAGTGAACGCGGGGCAGATGCGGCTGCTGGCGGTGACTTCGCCCAAGCGCGTGGCATCGCTGCCGGACATCCCGACCATGATCGAAGCCGGCGTGCCGGGCTACGAAGCGATGTCGTGGTACATGCTGTTGGCGCCGGCGAAAACGCCGCTGCCCATTATCGACAAAATTCACCAGGAAACGGTGAATGCGCTAAAAACGCGCGAAATGCTCGACATGCTGGCCAAGGGCGGCACCGAAGCGGTGGGCAACACGCCCAAGGAGGCGTTGCAATATCTCAAGGGCGAAATCGAGCGTTGGGGGCAGGTGATCACCCGCGCCAAGCTGCGCAAGGAATAACCCGGCTCCCGCGCGTGTGCGCGCAACCGCTGGTGGTTTGGCATGCCGCTAGGCGCAGAGCGTGCATTAATACCCGTTATTCGCCACGCGCGCCCTATAAGCACTTGAAAAACATGCGTAAAATGGGTTGTCGAGCGCTTTGCTGCTTGCGCCTGCCCGCTGGGCGGGCGGTCCGATTACAGCGGCTTTGCGACTTGGGGGTATAGGGCCTAACCACATTCCTGTCCATGCAACCAGAACAGGCATTATACGCGCCACCCGCGGAAGCGGTATTGCGTGCCGACGAAATGACGCTGATCCAGAGCGTCAGCGCACATGGCTTGGTCGCGCATGCGGTCGCGGTGTTGGTGACTGCGGTGGCGTTTGTGCAAGCGGAAAGCCTCGCGCATGTGGGGATTTGGGCTGCCGGTTTGCTGGCGGCGCTGGCGCTGCGATTTGTGCTCTACCTCGCCTACAAGCGCGCGGGCGAATTGCTGCACGCCGATCGTCACGGGCGCAACATTGTCGTGGTGAGCAATCTGCTGATCGGTTTGGGTTGGGGCTGGGCGGGTTTTTGGTTTTTTGACGGCAAGCATACCGCCTCCGAAATTACGCTGATCATGGCGATCGCCGTGGCGGCGGCTTCCGCGCAAACTATTTCGCCCACACGCGAGACGCTGGCGGCATTGTTGGTGCCGATGCTGCTGCCGCTCATCGCCAAGGCGCTGGTGATCAATGTTGAGCTGTACGCGGCGCCGGCACTGCTGGCGCTCGCGCTGCTGTTGACGTTATGGTTTAGCCTTAGCCGCTATCGCGCGCAAACGCCTCGGCCAGATTCACCATGCCTTTGGCGTCGCGAATAATCGCGGTCACGGGCTTGCTCAACTTTAACGTTTGCGCCGAGAATCTTTTTTGCGCGAGATCGAATGCGCCGCCCGCTAGAGTTACCGCCGCCAGCGACAGCAGCGGCTCTTTCGCGCCCACTTCGGCAACACGCAGGTTTTCCACCTCGATGCCGATGGTGTCGAGCGTGGCGCTGGTTTCGGCGCCGAGAGATGCCTTAAGGCTCGCGTTCACCGCCGTGCGTGCAATATCAATCGCCAGCGGCCGTACAAACACTTGATCGACAATGCCAAGCTTGACTTCGGCGATCTTGATGGCATCGATCGCGAGTTGCCACGGCGCGCCGGCTGTCGGCTTTGCCACTGCGTCGGGCAGCGGTTTCGCCGCGGGTTTGCCCGGTGCGGCGAGTTGTGCCCAGTTGGCCTTGCCTTCACTGTCGATCACGGTGTTGGCGGTGATTTTGGCGAGCGCCAGCTCGGCAAACTGCACGCTGCGCTGCGCCAGGTCAAAGCGGCCGCCGCTTAACGCCAGATCGCCGACGGTGAGCGCGGCTTGGGCAGCGCCTTTTTGTTTGAGCGTGATGTCGCTTAACTTGACCGCGATGTCGCTCGCGGATGCTTCCGAGTTGCCTTGGGCATAACGCGCGTCGTACTTAAGCGCCACGCCGGCGTTGCCGCCCGGTTCCTCGATCAGCACCTTGTCTTGCACGAAGGGCCATAGCGTGGCGAGCTTGACGGCTTTTAGCTCGACTTGTCCCACTGATGTGATCGGCGCCAGCGAAAGCGTGCCGCGCCAGCCCAGCGTGCCGCCGGCCGGCAGGCGTGCCGCCAAGGTGTAGTCGCCGTGCTGGTTGGGCAGCGTCGACAAATCGCGTAACTCGAATTCGATGGGTTCGAACTTGGCGGTTGCGGCTTGTGAAACGGTTTTATCGGTGAACGCCACCAAGCCGCGTTTAAGCGCGAATTTTTCCAGCAACAGGCGCGGCAACTCGGCGTTGGCGTCCTTCGGTGCTGCTTTGGCGGGCGCGGGTTTTTGAGATTTGAGCTTGGTGAGGTTGGGCGTGCCGTTTGCGTCAATCTCCAGATTGGCGCGCGGGCGCTCGAGCGTGATGTCGGCAAAAGTCCAGGCACGGCGGAACAAGCTGCTCGCTTCGAAGTCGACAAACAAGCGATCGAACGCAATCGCCGGCTGTGTGCCGCCGGCTTCCGTCATCGCAAAATCGCGCACATCGACGGTGAACTTAAACGGGTTGATGGCGATCTCGCCGACCGAGCCCGTCGCGTTCAAATGTGTTTGCAATAGTTGCGGCAGCTCGCGCTTGATCCACCACGGCGCCGCCACGAAGCCGCCCAGCGTGTAAAGCCCAAACACAACTGCTGCGATGAGAAACGGCAGCGATAACAGAATTTTTACAAAGCGTGCCATGGCAGATATTCCACGCTTTGATTCTACTGCGGTTTACTTTTTGTCGGCCTCGATAATCGCAAAACCCGCCTGCAGCGCTTTTTCGATGCGCGCTTTTTCGTTTGCGATCGATTCATCCGTCCACGGCCAAAAGCCGTGCTTGGCTTTCATGCCGACGTGGCCGCGCTCGACCATGGCTTTAAAAAACGGCGGCGGCGTTTTTTCGTTGTGTAAGTCGGGGTAGAGCGCGGTGGCGACCGCGAAGTTAGTGTCCCAGCCCGACATTTCTTTTTGCAAAAACGGCCCGCATGCGACAAAGCGAAAGCCAAAACCGTAACGCACCGCGGCGTCGATGCCTTCTGCCGTAGTGACGCCGTCGTGGATCATCCACATCGCTTCGCGCATCAGCGCCTGCTGCAAACGGTTGCCGACAAAACCGGGCACGTCTTTGTTCACGCGGATCGGCGCCTTGCCCACATCCTTCATCAGTTGTTCGAGCTTCGCCGCGACATTGGGGTCGGTGGTGTCGGCGCTTACCACTTCCACCAGCGGAATCAAATGCGCCGGCATGAAAAAATGCAGCCCCGCCATGCGCGCGGCGGTTTTTAAGCCCTGGCTCACCGCGCCGATCTGAAAGTTCGACGTGTTGGTGGCGATCGGCGTATCGGGCCGCACCAGTGGTTCAAGCTGCGCGAAGAGCTTTTGTTTGAGCGGCAAATCCTCGGTCACCGCTTCGATCACCAGATCGATCTCCCGCCACGAGATATCTTCCAGCCGCGCATAAACCGCAACGTTGCTCGCGCATGCCGCATCGGCGTGCAGTTTGGCGAGCCCCGCATTAACGCGCGGCATCAGCGCATCGCGCGTTTTTTGCGACGGGCTCATCACGTGCACCTGCCAGTTTTTCGCCGCGAACACCGTGACGATATCGCCGCCCATGATGCCGCCGCCGATGATCGCGACGTGAGCCGTTTTAGCCATGACCGCTACTCCTTATCCCCGCAGGTATTCATAAAAAACGGCGCGAGAAAAATCGCGCCGTTTCTTCCCCAAATAAAAAACTCAATTAAATCAAATACTTACAAAATATCACCGCGTGCGCGCCGCCGTCCACTTACCCGATGCCGCGCCGCTCACGCTGCCTTCGATGCGATCGCCGTTCACGCGCCCGCTGTAGTTGCGGCCATCGGCGGCAAACGCAATCGTCTCCCCGCGCAGCGTGGCATTGATAATCGGCTTGCCGCCGAGCGTGCCCTGGATTTTTTGAAATTCCTGCTTGAGCGCGAGATCGCCCACGCCTTCAACGCGCCAGGTGCCCGCCACCTTGGCCGGCACCATCCAGTAGTACGCCGTGCGGCCATCGACCTGAGCGGTTTCGTCCGGCTCCCACTCGCCCATGTTGAACGCGTGCGAAGCCACGCGCGTGCCCGGCCGCATGTCGAGAATGGTCGGGCGCAATTTCAAATTCAAGCTCGGCAGCAAATACAGCGTGATTACCGTGGCCTTGCTGAAATCGGTCTGGAAAATATCGCCCTGGATAAAGCGCGCCTTGTCGGTAACCCCTTCGCGCTTGGCGCTGCGATTAGAGAGCGCCACCATGTCCGGGTTGAACTCGACGCCCACCGCCTGCGCACCGCGCTTGGCCGCTGCGATCACCGTACGGCCATCGCCGCTGCCCAGGTCATACACGATGTCATTCGCGGTGACCTTGGTCATGTCGAGCATTTTCGCGATCAACTCATTGGGCGTGGGCACCCAAATGACATCGCGGCCTTCCTGGCCGACGCTGGGTTGATACTCCTTGTCGCCGTGTTGCTGCGCGGCGGCGGTAAACGCCAGCGCCATCGCGAACAGGGCAACGGCGAATTTTTTCCAAAGCGAAACCATAACGAACCTCATGGGTGAAAACGGGTTATACGGGGAGGGAGCTATTATGCCTTAACGCGAGCTGCGGGGTGCGCGCTGACAGTGGCGGTCAATTCATTGCAACCAGGCGAAAGCGCCGCCGATTGGGCAACCGGTAAGTTTCAAAATCGGCGCGGTCGATGCTCCACACCTCTTGCACGCCGGTGACGCAGGCCACGTGCACCAACGACGCATCCGCCAGATCCATCGGCCGGTCGGCATAACGCGCCATCCAATCGACCACGTGCTTCAATTCGTCGTGCCCCATGGCGTGTATGCGCAAGCTGCCGCGCTGCGCCCAGGCTTGCAGTTGCTGCAGCGACGCCGGCGTATCAACGAGGTGCGAAAACTCGGTTAACACCGGCCAAGTCGTGATCAACTCACCGCGATAATTTTGCAAAAACCGCACGCACCGCGCATGCCAATGGTCTCGGCGGCTCGCCAGCGCCACCAGCGGCCCGGTATCAACGAGTATGCTTGGCACGGATTTTCTGGCGCACGAGTTTTTTAGCGCGTGCGGCCGTGTCGCGGCTGCCTTCGACCGAGCCGATAAAGCCCGCGGCCTGTGCATGCTCAAACGCGCTTAATTCGGCGGCGGCTTCCGCGCTGCCCAACAGCCGCTCCTCCAACAGCGCGACGATCACCTCGGACTTGGTGCGCCGCTTTTCAAGGCAGTAAGTCGCCAGTGCCTGTTCGACGCGCGGGGGCAAACGTACGGTGGTGGTCATGGCCTGATTTTCTGTCTTTTGCGGGTGTTGTATTAACGATAATACAAATCACGGGAAAACACAAGTTGGCGTGCTTTTCCATGCAGTTACGCTCATGCGCTGTTGCTAGGAATGGCGATGACGAAATTCATCTGATTTGTCGCCGAGAATCATTGCGGCCTTTTTGCGTCGCGTTTGAATGTGATTTTAAAAGACCTGACCCCACGTCCGACCTGACCCCACGTCCGACCCCACGTCCTTTTGCACGTCCTTTAATGACCCCACGTCCTTATGACCCCACGTCCTTATGACCCCACGTCCTTAGACCCCACGTCCTTACTGACCCCACGTCCTTAAAAGACCTGACCCCATGTTCGATGACCCCATGTTCGACCCATGTTCGTGACCCCATGTTCGCTGACCCCATGTTCGCATGTGACCCCATGTTCGCATGTTCGCATGTTTCGCTGACCCCATGTTTCGTGACCCCATGTTTCCCACCGCAGTCAACTTACCTGAGGGCGCGGGCAAGGTTGGGCCAGTTCTTCTTTAGCTTCTCGATCTCTTGGTCTACGTCGGCGGCCAAATCGCGTGCGCATTCCTGAACCCTCGAACTTCCGCAGTTTTGAACGACAGACGTCAAAAAAAGACCGTTGGCTTCGATCAGTGTTCCGTCGTAAGTTATCGCAACTGCGACGACCGTTCCGGCACCCTGACTGCTCCGTGATGCCTCCAGGCTAACCATTTGAACGACGATCCGAGGATCCGCTTCTCTGCCCGATACGAGGCGCATGCTATGCGAACCGCGGATCACTTCGCGTAGCTCGAACGCAAGTCGCTGACCGACGTTATCACTGCCCGAGTGCTTCAGTTCCACAGGCGCTTTCACTGTCTGAGCAACGGACACGTTACCTCCGAAAAGGGTAGCCACGAGAAGCAGACGACGGACGGATACTGGCATATTCAGCCCCTGAGACTTAAGGAATCGACATCATACAAGACGCACAACATCCCGAATTCAAAACAGGTTCGAGACGGGTGTCGCGGAATTTCTTGTGGGTTATCACGGCCTTACTAAAATTTAGTACGTCCTAAAACGAATAAACAAACACGGTCAGTTTTTAACACGATTTGAAATGGCACGGTGCAAGCCTGATCACATGGCGGCAAATGGCGTCGTGCACAATAAAAAACACGTGCCTGTTCGGTGCGTGCGGGAAACGCGACCCCCTCCAGCCTCCGGCTCCCTCGCTTTGCTCTCCCCACCCTTCTCCCGCAGGGGGAAGGGCTTTGAACCCTACCTGCGGGAGGGCGCGGCGAGGGAAAACGATGCATCGTTTGGGCGGGGCCCAACAGAAAAACACAATAAAATCAGCTAATTATGAAGATTTCTCGCGCGCTTGATGGCTCGTCAGCGTCATCAATGCGTCAACGTTCGCCAATCGTTCTCGCTTTTCCACTAGCGCAACGATCCGCTCAGCCTTATCCAACCTCAATACCCGCCGCGCGCACGAATGAAACTTCTCCCGGCGTTGCTCGCACGTCAACGGCGAGCCGATCCCGCCCGACAATTTATCGACGCGCTGTTTGCGCACGCGGCCGGCACCACGCCAACACAAAGCGCGTGGAGCGCGCTTACCCTTGCGGCAGCAGCGCGACTATCAAAAACCCCGCGCCCACGGTGGCAAGCACGCCGCCGGTTGAGCGCAGCGCATCGATGCGCGTTGCGCCGGCCGCAAAATAGCGCGCGGCAAAATACGCGCTCGCCGCCATGGCGATCTGGATTAGCGTGAAGCCCGCGAGATAGGCAACCAACGGCGTGGCCTCGGCGCCGACGATCGCCTCGCCATAGGCATAGCCATGCGCCAAACCACTCGCCGCGAACAACAGCGCGGCCATCGGTTGGCGCAAAAACGCATCGCGGCGCACGAGCAGCACGCCGAGGATGATCAGGCTCAATGCCACCAGCGCATCGTGATACGGCAACGCCGGCCATTGCACATGAACCAACGTGCCGATGAGTGCGCCCGCGAGCAGCGCCACGATCATCAGCGCGCGCTGGCCGAAATAATAGGCCGCAACGCCCACGGCGATGATGAATAACAAATGATCGACGCCGATGATCGGGTGCCCGAAACCCGACAGCAAGCCCTCGGTCCAGGTGCCGGGCGTGACGCCGCCCATCGGGTGGTGCGCCAGCGCGGGCAGGGCGAGTGTCAAGGCGGGCAGGGCAAACAGGGTGCGCGTGAATGTCATGGCGGTGGCTCTCCGGGCAAGTGGGGTGTCAAGTGTGTAGCATACCGCGCCTGGCGCGCGCGCGGCGCTCGATTTGGTGCGGTAAACCCGCTACAGTTCGCCCCGTCATGGATTATTTCATTCAACTGCGCGGCCTGATGATCGAGGTCATGCTGCCGCTCACGCTGCTGGTGGCGGCGGGCGCGTTGTGGCCGCACATTTACGCCGACGCCAACCCGGAGCTGCTGCGCACGCAATTGAATCGCGTGGTGATGTACATTTTTTACCCGTGCATTTTGTTCGCGGTGGCTTCTTCCACGCCGATCACGCCGGCGTTGCTGTCGGTACCGCTGCTGGTGGGCATCGGCACGCTCGTCTCGGGCGTGTTGCTCTACTTGCTGCTCTATAAATCGCCGCTCGGTAAAAACCTCTCCGACTCCACGCGCGCGGTGCTGATGATCGGCGGCATGTGGGGCAATACCTTTAACATTGGTGCGCCGGCACTCATTTTCTTTTTCGGCAAGGACGCCGTGCGTTATGCGATTTACAACGACGTGCTGATGACCATGCCCTTGGTGTGGAGCCTCGGCGTGTGGATCGCGACGCGGCTGGGCTCGCACGAAAAAGGCGTGAACTACCCGTCAGTGTGGCGCGTGATGGCGAGCATGCCGCCGATCTGGGCGTTTATCCTGGGCTTTGCCTCGCAGCAACTCGGGCTCACCTATCAGCCGCTGGTGTCGGCCGCGCACTTCGTCGGCCAGGCGGCTATTCCCGTGGTGCTGTTTGTACTGGGCTTGACCATACCGTGGCGCAATCTCACGCCGCGCCCGGAAATCTTGGCCGCGGCGGCGGTAAAACTTCTGGTGATGCCGCTGATCGTCTGGCTCGCCGCGCGCGAACTGTTCCCCGTGATGGGGCAAGCACAATATGCCGCCGTGGTCGAAGCCACCACGCCGGCGATGATGACGACCTTGTTGCTCGCGGATCGCTTTAAGCTTGATTCGGCCACCGCGGGCTTGATCGTGGGCTGGACGACGGTGTTGTTTTGGTTGAGTTTGCCGCTGGTGATGGGGCTGGGGATGATTAAATAGTTTGTTTGCTTGTGGCCTGCTGAGAATTAATGATTCCTGAAATATTTTGGATAGAAGAGATACAGCCTCTGCGTTTGGCGATTGCGGCGCGCCCGCGTTCCGAAGATTGGTTGCGCGACGAAATCGCGGGGTGGCAACTCGCAAAAATAAGTACGGTAGTGTCATTATTGGAACCGCACGAGGTTCGCGATTTGGGCCTGATTGAAGAGTCAGTCATTTGCACCGAAGGCGGGGTCGATTTCCTCTCCTATCCGATTCCTGATCGCGGGACTCCCATATCGATTCGTACCACCGCGAAATTTGTTGATGACATGTTATCGCGACTGCATTGCGGTGAAGGGGTGGGTATACACTGCCGAGCAAGCATTGGGCGTTCAGGTTTGTTAGCTGTCTGCGTGCTGTCCAGGCTAGGTGTGCGGTTCAAGGAAATTTTTCCAATCCTTAGCCGTGCGCGAAAACGACCTGTGCCGGATACACCCGCTCAGGTGGATTGGGTTAAAAATTTTGCTTTGTTGAAAACAGGTGAATGATGTCATCAACCGGCGCCGCCCCGTACTTCTACATGGTCACCTTCGAAATCGATCCGAAGGACGAAAAAGACTTCAACGAAATTTACGACAACGAGCACATCCCGAACATTCTGCAAGTCGAGGGCGTGTTGCAGGTGATTCGCTTGCACGACGCGCAGAAAACGCCGCAGGGTTGGCTGAAGTATTCGGCGCTGTACTTGATCACGCAGCCGGACTTGCCAAGCACACCGCAATGGCGCGCGAAGTCGGACTTGGGGCGTTGGGCG
Organism: Betaproteobacteria bacterium; assembly: GCA_016868015.1. GTDB lineage: Bacteria > Pseudomonadota > Gammaproteobacteria > Burkholderiales > SG8-41 > UBA5216. The sequence continues at coordinate 7,082 of VGIF01000006.1, read as the reverse complement.
CCGGTGATCCGGCCGGTGGTGAAGGCGCGGCGGCAGCGGCTGGGCCGCGTGGTGGCTCATGTGGCAAAATAAAAACATCAATAAAATCAAATACTTAAGTATCATCCGCAGCAGCGGTGGCAGCACTGATGGCGCTTTATGCCTGAATGTCGTGCGGGCACTTTCAAGCGCGCGCGCAATCACAGCTTAAGTTTGCGCGCCCATCGTGTTCACCGTGTTTAAAACCATCGCGCTGGTCCTGGCCGCCGCTGCATTGTGCGTGGCCGTGTTCGTTGGCCCGGCGCGCGTTCACGAAATGATTTTTCCCACGCCGAGCGTGCCCGCCGACTGGCAGGCCTTGCTCGATGCGGTGCGCGCATTCGAGCAGCGCATGGGATTTCGCGCAACGCAAAATTTCAAGCTGCGCCGCGATGCCGCGGCGAGCTATACCACGTGCGTTTATGTGCCACGGTTTACGCTGCCCTACTCGTATCAGGACCCGATGATCCGCTGGAGCGACGCCACCGATGAGCAAGCCTGCCGCGCCGCGGCCAATGGCGATGACGTTTACTTCACGCATGTCGAGGCTGTCGGCGAGTCCGCGACGGCGATGACGCAACGCATACTCGCCGGCAAGCTCGACCGCTTTTTGTATCTGGTGATTCACGAGGATTGCCACGACCAATTCGATTTGCCGTTTGGCTTCGAGGAACCGTTGTGTAACGTGCTGGCCTACGCGGGCATCGCCGCGTTTGCGCGCAAGCACTACGGCTGGTTAACGCCCGAGCGCCAGGCCGCGCGCCGTTACGTGCAGCGGCAAGCGCGTTTGACCCACGCGGTGGTGCGCTACTACGGGCAGATCGAGCGGCTTTACGCGCGCCACGCGCGCGGCCGCCTCACCGATGAAGCGGCGCTCAGGGCGCGCGCCTATGTGTTCGGCGCTGCGGAGCGCACCCTGGGCTGGTATCGCGACACCATGAGCAACGTCGGCCTTGCCAACGAAATGACCTACAGCCGCCACTACCCGCTGATCGAGCGCGTGCACCGCGCGCTGGGGCATGATGTGGCCAAAACCGTGGCGTTTTTCAAGGCGGTGGATCGCGCCAAACCCGCCGCCCAGACGGTGCTCAAGGCGGTGGGGGCGAGTGACACCAGCGATATCCGCTTTGTGCGCGCGTACGAGGCAGCGATTGTGGAAACGGTGCTGCGCGAGCTCCCGCATCACACACGCGGCGGCGCGCCAAGCCGGATAAAATAGCGCCGATTCAACTTCATCCAACCCGGTGTTATGAAAAGCAAGTGGCTACTGCCGTTGGCTATCGGTGTCGCGCTGTTCGTGGTGGTGGGCCAAGGCTTGAAAGGCGGGCCGGAAATCACCGTGCAGGAATTCGCGGCCTTGATGAAGGGCGATCCGCCCCCGGCGGTGATCGATGTGCGCACGCACGCCGAGTACGCGCAAGGGCACATCCCCGGCGCGCAGTCGGTGCCGTTGGCGCAATTCAAAGGCCGCGTGGACAGCTTGAAATTGCCCAAGTTCGACACTGTGGTGATTTACGGCGCCGACGATACCCTCGCGCGCGAGGCGACCAAACAGTTGTACGAAAGCGGCTATGGCGGCGGGGTCACGCTCAAGGGCGGCATCACGGCGTGGCAAGCGGCGGGACACGCGCTGACCCAGCCGCCGGCGCAAAAACCGTGAGCAGGCCCCACCGTGAGCAGCGCCGGGTTTAGACCGCACGCGCGCTAAAAACCGCGCAGCCGTTTTTTGATTCACGGCCACGAGTAAACGTTGTATGTTCGCGGTGCGTCCACCCACCGCGCCACCTCACCCCACACCCCACGCAAGGAGAACCATCATGCTGAAAATATTCTGGGCCTCCGGCACCTGTGCACTGGCTTCGCACATCGCGCTCGAAGAAGCGGGCGCTCGATACGAACCCGTGCGGCTCGATTTTTCCAAGGCTGATCAGCGCACGCCCGAATACTTGAAAGTGAACCCCAAGGGCCGCGTGCCCGCGCTCGTCACCGAGCGCGGCATACTCACCGAAACGCCGGCAATTCTGGCGTGGATTGCGCAGACGTACCCGCAAGCGAAGCTCGCGCCCGTTGACCCGTTCGAGTTTGGCCAAGTGCAGGCGTTTAACAGCTATCTGTGTTCTACCGTGCACCCCGCGCACGCACACCGCTCGCGCGCATCGCGCTGGTCCGACGACCCCGCCGCGCAGAAAACCATGCAGGCCAAGGTGCCGCAAAACATGAGCGAATGCTACACGCTGATCGAAAACGATTTTTTCAAGGGCCCGTGGGTGATGGGCGAGGCCTACACGATTTGTGATCCCTATCTTTACACCATCAGCGGCTGGCTCGCCGCCGACGGTGTCGACATCGCGAAATTCCCCAAGGCGCACGATCACTTTAAGCGCATGGAGGCGCGGCCGGCGGTGAAGGCGGTGTTGGCGGTGCATAAGGGGTAGCCGAGCACAAGTACCCTTTGTACCCGCTCGCCCGGAGCCTGTCGAAGGGGGTGAACGTTCATTTTTAAATGACGCCAACGGAGGCTAGATGGACTTGCAGGTCTACGGCATGCGCAATGTGATGGAGCAAGCCACGACGCACATCGCGGTGGACGCGATGTCCGGCGGCAAAGCGAAAGTGCATCACGGCAACGTGGCGCATCTGGTCGGCGCGGATGCTTCGATGAATTCCGCTTCGGTGGTCAACACCGCCGAGGCGCGAGCGATTTCACACGAGGCCGCGCTGCCGCTGGCCGATGTCGCGACCAATTACGACACGCAGTTCCTGCGCTTTTCGGCGCAGCGGCCGGACATGCGCATCCTCTTCACGGTGACGCGCGGGCTTTATCACATCGTCGCGCGCCGCTCGGCGGGTATCGCCAAGGTCGAGGATTTGCACGGCAAACGCATCGCCACTTTTCCGCGCACCTCGTCGCACTACTATTTGGCTAAAGAACTTCAAGCCCACGGTCTGCGCGAGAGCGATATCGAGCTCGTCGGCCTTGCGCCGATATTCGAAATTTCCAAGGCGATCATCGAAAAACGCGCCGAAGCCATTTGCATTTGGGAGCCGGCCTCGCAAGCGGCAGTCGATGCGCTCGGCTCGGATGCCATCGAACTCAAAACCCCCGGCGTGTTCGCCTCGTATTTCAACCTAAACACTACCGCCGCCAAGTTGGCCGACCCCGCGAAGCGCAAGGAAATGGTCGAGCTCACGCGCCACCTGATTGCCGCGTCAAAACTGGTGAAGGAAAAACCGCAAGTCGGCTGTGACTGGCTGGCGCAGGCCGGCGGTTGGGAGCGCGGGCTGATCGAGCGCGCGTTTCGCTACCACGACTACAACGCCACCATCATCCCCGATCAACTCGACGTGATGGCCGATCAAGAGCACTGGATTGCCCAGGAACAAGGCCGCGCGCCGCGCTCGCGCGAGGCGTTGGCGACACTGCTGGATTACAGCGTTTATCGGGAGGCGGTGGCGGGGGTGTAAAAAAATGACCGTTCATCCTTCGACACGCTCAGGACGAACGCCAATTTCCCGAAGCACCCTTATCCCACCGTGGCCGATCCATAAACCGCTGCATGTAACGCTTAGGCTCATCACTCAAAAACGCCCGCCAGAAAATCGACACCGACTCATCGATCGCCTGCCGTAACGGCAACTCCTCCCACTTGCGTATCAACACCTTCTGTGCCGCCAGTGCCTCGGCGCCGCACTCAAGCAACTGATACACCAGCTTGTCGACTTCCGCATCGAGCTCACCCGGTGCCGCCACCGCATCGATGAGCCCCCATTGCAAAGCCGTGGCGGCGTCGATAGTCGCGCCAGTCATCACCAGCCAACGCGCACGAGCCACACCGATCAGCCGCGGCAACAGGGCAGCGTGTATCACGACGGAATGCCGACCTTCACCTCCGGCATGGCGAAGCGCGCGGCGCTCGAAGCGATGCGAAAGTCGCACGAGGCCGCGAACTCCAACCCGCCGCCCAAACACCAGCCCGGAATCCGCGCGATCACCGGCTGCGGAAACTGGCGCACCGCCTCGCACAAATCGCGCAAGCCGGAGATGAATTGCACACCGCGCGCTTCATTCAGTGTGGCCATTTCCTTGATATCGGCGCCGCCGACAAACGCCTTGTCGGTATCCGCGCGCAACACCAGCGCGCGTAAACCATTTTGTTGGGCGAGGGTGTCGATCGCCTCGCGCAACGCGGCGATGATTTGCGAGTTGAGGATGACTAGCGGGCCGGCGTTGCGGATGGTTGGGACGGTGATGCCGCGGGGGTCGGTTTCGGTTTGGGCGTGGGGGGTTTGGCGTGGACATAACGAGAGTTTTTGTCGGCAATCGAAACCAGCTTCAAGCAATTGAAGTCCAATTTCAACTGCAGCATGCCGCTTGGGGAATGGTGCTGGGGTTCATCACCATTCGGATTTCCTTGTCGAAAGTCGTGACGAACCCCGCGTGTCATTCCCGCGCAGGCGGGTATCCCCTCCCCCGGCGAAGCTGGGGGAGGTAGGAGGGGGGGAAGGGTGTCTGAAGTGGCACGGTGTTATGGGTTCCCGCCTGCGCGGGAGCGACACAGGGACGACACAGGGATAGTCCGTGATTTTTTGGCACAGGACGCCGAGTTGTTACGAATCCGCTGGGCAATATGTCAAAAATGACATATACTCAGTCCGTGCCGATAGTCGAAAAACCACTGGTCTGGTTGCATGGCGAAATCAAAACGCCCCCGTTTTCCGCGGATGCGCGCATCGAAGCAGGCATGCTGCTGCGCCGCCTGCAACAAGGCGAAAATATAGCGCTGCCGCATTCTCGCCCTATGCCGTCCATTGGCAAAGCGTGTCACGAGCTACGCATACAGGACGAAACGAAAACTTGGCGCATTGTTTACCATATCGACGCGGAGGCGATAGTGATACTCGACGTTTTTTCGAAGACAACGCAGCAAACGCCAAAACAGGTCATTGCAACGTGCAAGAAACGGTTACAACTTTTCCAATCACTTTAAGATTCGCTGGAGCAACTCCATGAACAGCGCAAAACTCAAAAAGTTACAGGCCGCGGGCTGGAAAGTCGGCAGCGCGAAGGATTTTCTCAACCTGACCAATGAAGAAGCGCTGCTGGTGGAGCTGAAGCTCTCGCTCGCCGATGCACTCAAGCGGGCGCGCACAAAGCGGCACCTGTCTCAAGTCGAACTCGCGCAGCGCATGGGCTCAAGCCAATCGCGCGTAGCGAAGATCGAAGCGGGCGACCCGACGGTGACGCTGGATTTGATCGTGCGTGCGTTGCTTGCGGCGGGTGCTACCCGGGGTGAGTTGCAGAAGGCTTTTGCTTCGAAAGAGAAAATGGCGGCTTAATGTTTTCGGAGTGATTCCGGAGCCTACGACGCTCGACTGCCGATAATTCGAAACACAACCAATCGAGGGTGGTATGCCACGACCTAAATGGAATAACGACCTAAATGGAATAATTTGTTCCAATGCGGCGACTAAAGGCATTAAAGGGGCTGAGCACGGGTTCGCAAGTGCACGCTCAACCCCGCCTTCGCCTCACCCCACCGCCCACCTAAACACCCGCGTAGCCGTCTCATGCATCATCTTCTGCACATCCGCCGCCGACAGATACGCCGCGGCATATTTGCGGATGATGTCGGCATTTTCGGCGTAGGTGCCGCGCGCCTTGCCCATGGTTTGGGTCTGGTCGGAGGCCCACATCATGCGCTCGGCGCCGTAGGCGGCGTGCACGCGCTTGATCAGCGGGTGGATGTCTTCATATTCAGGCGCGGGGCTGCCGGAGACCAGCGGCAGAGATGACACTTTGACGGTGACGTTGGGGTAGCGCGCAAGCCCGATCATCGATTGCATCTTGGCTTCGCGCTGCTCGCCCGGCACCGCCCACGCGAAGTGGTCGACGATGAATCTTAAGTTGGGATATTTCTGCATCACCGGCTCCATCAGCGCCGGGCCGTCGCGCGTCCAGATCGCCACCGGCATGTCTTGATCGACGCACGCTTTCCACACCGGCTCGAACGCACCCTCGTTAAAAAGCTTCATGTGCTCGGGCTCGTTGGTCGATAGGCGCAGGCTGTTAACCGCCGGTTGATCGAGCCACTTGGGCAGCAGCTTCCATTGCTCCGGCACCTTGGGCACGAACCACGCCATGACGCGAAAACGCTTGGGGTATTTGGCCGCCGCCGCCTGCCCGCACGCCGGGCTGCGATTGGGCGCAACATTCGCCGGCGACACAATGGCGCGGTCGATGCCGGCCTCATCCATCAGCTTTAGCATGCGCTCGGCGGGCATGGGGTCGGGCAGGTGGCCTTTCTGGCCCGCCTCCCACGGATCGGCGGGGGTGTTGGCGTTCCACAGGTGTACTTGTGCGTCGGTGATCATGGGGTCTCCTTGGGTTTTGCTGGCTGAGCACAAAGCGCTCGGTTGGTTTGCTGTCGTTTGCGCGGTGAGTATAACCGTACGTTGCCCGTGCTTTTGGGGCACGCCGGGCGTTGTGCCGGTGCTTGCCTTGAGTCCGACGAACCGCGGTTATTGGCGGCGTGGCCACGCACTATTGCACGGTTGCAGCTTTATCGGCGCTTGCCTGCGTGCGCTTCCCGGATAAAATTTCGTATGCGCTTCTTTGTTGACGACGTGGACTATCCCCGGCGCGGCTGGCTATCACGCGGCGCGCGGATGGCAGGCTTTGGCGCCGTGTTGCTGGGGGTGGCGGGTTTTTGCGCGGGCTTTTTTGGGCCGATGGCGCTCAACCCAAGTGCGAATCAGGGGCCGCTTTTTGGCATTCTCATCGGCGGCCCCGGTGGCGCCGTGCTTGGTGCGCTACTCGGCGCGGTGCTCGGCGCGGCAGGCGTGCGCGCGGCGCTGGCGCGCAATGTGCTGTTCTACACGGCCGCGGCGGGCGTTCTGGTGATCTTGTACTACGCGCTGCCCCAACCAAAATTTCGCGGCAATATCGTCGAAGTGCAAGTCTTGGCCTGTGTTTCGCCGGCGTCGCTCAAGGCCGAGGCTTTCGACTATTGGGATAAGCGCATCGCCGCCGCCCCGCACGCAAAGCCCAGGCCGGACTGGAAAGA
>VGIF01000005.1 GCA_016868015.1 Betaproteobacteria bacterium | reverse complement strand
CCTTAAGTTTGATGGCGCCGTCGCTGACCGCGACGATGCGCCCGAAGTTTTGGCCGAGATAATTTCCCGCTTTTACCTAGAACAACACGTTGTCCGGCGTGCGCACCAGTCCGATGACCTCTTTTTGCTTGAGCACGCCAACCATTTTCAGCGCCACCAGCGCGAGGGACGATAAAAACTGTTGTTGCTGCCGCTTGCGTCGAATTTCGCGGTGCGGCAATAGATTCACGCGCATCATGGATCGAATCTCCGCAGGGCAAGTCCGCACGCGACCATCAGCGAGGGCGCGTCTTGCTGCAGGTTTTTGGGCCGGATTTTGGACGACAACGCCATGTTGGCGAACGGGTTGGCGACTATCGTTTTTACTTGCGTGCGTTGCTCGACCGCGCGCTCGACACCGGGCAGCGCCGCGCAGCCGCCGGCGAGCACGATATGATTGACTTGGTTGTACTGGGTGGAGGTGAAAAAGAACTGCAGCGCGCGCGTCACTTCCAGGCTAAACGTGTCGAGGAACGGATTGAGCACCTCGGTTTCGTAGTTATCGGGCAAACCGCCGGCGCGTTTGGCGACTTCCGCCTCCTCGCGCGATAAGCCGAACTTGTCCTGAATTTCCTGCGTCAGCTGAGCGCCGCCAAACGGCTGCTCGCGCAGGTAAATCGATTGCCCGTTGCGCAGCACATTGACCACGGTAAAGGCCGCGCCGACATCGACGATGGCGATGTTCAGGTCGCGGCCGTTGTTCGGGAATTGGGTTTCGATCAACGCGTAGGCGGCTTGCGCGGCAAGTAAATCCACGTCGACCACCGCCGGTTTAAGACCGGCCACTTCGGTCGCGGCGACGCGGTCTTCAACCTTTTCCTTGCGCGAGGCCGCGATCAGGACCTCAACGTCCTCCTCGCTGTTGGGCGCGGGGCCGATCACCTGGAAATCCAGATTGACTTCATCCAATGAAAACGGAATATATTGGTTGGCCTCGGTTTCGACTTGAACTTCTATCTCTTCCTCGGTCAAACCCGCGGGCACCAGAATTTTTTTAGTGATCACCGCCGCGTTGGGCAGCGCCAAGGCAACGTTCTTGATGCCGCTACCCAGCCGGTTGTGGCAGCGCTTGACGGCTTCACCCACGGCATCGAGGTTATTGATATTGCCTTCCACCACCGAATCACGCGGCAGCGGTTCGATCGCGTAGCGTTCAACGCGGTACATGTTGTTGCCGGAAGCCGACAGTTCCACCATCTTGACCGCTGTGGTGCTGATGTCCATGCCGATCAACGGCGGCGCTTTCGGCTGGAACATGCGTTCCAGCGCGGCAAAGGCCCCGGAAAATTTATCTTTGGATAGCGCCATATAAGAGTTTCCGCCTACAGGTAACTTTAATTATGCGACGTAACTCGTTTACTTTATGTGATGTTTTTCACGTACGCGTAGCTTTGACCGAGTCCGTTTTCAGGTACTCGGAAATAGTGTAGCTTGTACAAAATTTGCTGGGTAGGACTCAAGTGCACTATCAAGAAAATCGTCTAAGTATCAGAATTATCAAGCATTATTTTTTGGAATGTTCCGCTAAATGTTTGTGCGCTGGTTGATCTATCCGCTATTACTGGTGGTCGTGGGGGTTTTTGCAACTGCCATCTTGGTTGCGTTCGCCGCCGCCATGATTTGGCCGACGCTGCCATCGCTGGAAACGCTGGCCGACTATCGGCCGAAGATTCCCTTGCGTGTCTACAGTGCGGACGAGAAACTCATCGGCGAGTTCGGCGAAGAGCGCCGCTCCTTCGTGGCGATCAAGGATGTGCCCAAAACCCTAGTCGACGCCATTTTGGCGGCGGAAGACGAACGCTATTTTCGCCACAAGGGCGTTGATTACGTGGGCATCGGCCGCGCCGCGCTTGCCAACCTCAGCAGCGCTGGTGTGCGCCAAGGCGCCTCCACCATCACCATGCAAGTGGCGCGCAACTTTTTTCTGTCGCGCGAGAAAACCCTTAACCGTAAAATCAATGAAATTTTGCTGGCTTTCAAGATCGAGGCGAGCTTAAGCAAACAGCAAATTCTCGAGCTCTACGTCAATCAGATCTACCTTGGCCAACGCGCTTATGGGTTTGCTTCTGCCGCGCGCATTTACTATGGCAGGCCGCTCGACCGGCTGACGCTGGCCGAAACCGCGATGCTGGCGGGGCTGCCCAAGGCGCCGTCGAGTTTTAATCCGGTGGCCAATCCGGCGCGCGCCAAGTTGCGCCAGCAATATGTGCTGCGGCGCATGCGCGAAATGAATTTGATCAGCGCCGAGCAGCAAAGCGAGGCCGACCAGCAGCAGTTGGTGATCAAAAACGAACTGAACGAATTCGCTACCCGTGCCGAATACGTCGCGGAGATGGTGCGCCAAGCGATGTATGAGCGTTACCGGGAAGACGCCTACGCCATGGGATTGCGGGTATACACCACGCTGCAGATCGATCACCAAAACGCCGCCAATGCCGCGCTGCGCGCGGGGCTTTTGGCCTACGACCGGCGCCACGGTTACCGCGGCGCGGAGGCTTTTGTCGAGCTGCGGCCTGGGGCCAGCGAAGAGGCCCTGGAAGAAGCGCTGCAAAATTACCCCGACAGCGAAGATATCCGTGCCGCGGTGGTGACCGAGGCTTCGCCGCGCCGCGTCACGGCCTACCGGCGCGGCGGGGAATACGTGGAAATTACGGATGCGGGATTGCGTTTTGCGGCCAGGTTTTTGCTCGACAGCGCCAACCCCAATCAGCGTATCCGGCGCGGCGCTATTATTCGCGTGCAGCGGGCGGACGATAAGCGTTGGCACATTACGCAAATCCCGGCGGTGGAGGGCGCCCTCGTATCCGCCGATCCGCGCGACGGCGCGATCCGCGCGTTGGCGGGCGGTTTTGATTTCGCGCAATCGCAATACAACCACGTCACGCAGGCCTTGCGCCAGCCGGGCTCGAGCTTTAAGCCGTTTGTTTACTCCGCCGCCCTGGAAAAGGGTTTTACCGCGGCGTCCATCATCAACGACGAGCCGCTGCAGTTTAGCGCCGCGCAAACCGGCGGCAAGCGCTGGGAGCCGAAGAACTACGACGGCACCTATGACGGCCCAATGACCATGCGTCAAGCGCTGGCGCGATCCAAAAACCTGGTATCGGTCCGCCTGATCCAGGCGATCTCGCCGCGCTATGCGCAGGATTACGTCACGCGTTTTGGCTTCGATGCCAAGCAGCACCCGCCGTATCTGACCATGGCGTTGGGCGCGGGCAGCGCCACGCCGCTTCAATTGACCGCCGGTTATTCGGTGTTCGCCAACGGCGGTTTCCGTGTCAAACCTTATTTCATCCAGCGAATCGTCGATGGCCGCGGCACGGTACTGTTCGAGCAACCCAACGTGCGCGCCGGGATCAACGCCGAGCGCGCCATCGACGAGCGCAACGCCTATGTCATGACCAGCATGATGCGTGACGTGGTGCGTCATGGCACGGCCACCGCCGCGATGAGCCTGGGCCGTGGCGATCTTGCGGGCAAGACCGGCACCACCAATGATTTTCTGGACGCCTGGTTTGGCGGCTTTAACGCCAACCTGGTGGCGGTGGCATGGGTGGGCTTTGATCAGCCCAAATCGCTGGGCCGTCATGAAACCGGCGGCAATGTCGCGCTGCCGATCTGGATCCGTTACATGAGGGTGGCGCTTAAAGGCGCTCCGGAGACGCCGCTGCAAGCGCCCAAAGGCGTGGTTAACGCGGGCGGCGAAGTGTACATGCAGGAATTCGCCCCGCGCGGCAACGATAACAACGCCAACGATACCGCGGCGGCGGAATCCGCCCCGCGCGCGCCGGCGCCCGCGGCGCCGGAAGCCGCGCGCAACCAACTGTTCTAAACCGTCATGTCCCGCAGCCCTGCACGCAACGATGCGCGCGCGCAAATCGCCTATCTCGCCGCGCGCATCATGGCCGAAGACGGCGTCGAGGACTACGGGCTTGCCAAGAAAAAAGCCGCGCGGCAAGCGGGCGTGGGGGATGCGCGGCAATTGCCGGGCAACGATGAAATCGACGCAGCGCTACGCGCCTATCGCGGCATTTATCAAGCGGGAGCGCATCGCGAACGCCTGGCGCAGTTGCGCGAACTTGCCGTGCGCGCGATGATTGAACTGGAAATTTTTAACCCGCATCTGACCGGCAGCGTTTTAAGCGGCAACGCCGGCAAGTACGCTGGCATCGAGTTGCAGTTGTTCACCGACGACGCCAAAGCGGTGGAGCTTTATTTAATCGATCGCGGCATCGATTACGAAAGCGGACAGGCAAACCTCTATTGCGGCGAAGCGCGCATCACCGTGCCATCTTTTACGTTAAACGACGAGGCCGCGCCGATCGAACTCACGGTGTTCTCGCCGCGCGATGCGCGCATGCCGCTTAAAACTTCGCCGGCGGGCAAAGCGATCGAACGCGCCAAGCTGGCGGAGGTCGAGGTGTTGTTGGCACAAACATAAAATGTGAATTAAATCAAATAGTTACATTTGTCGCGCATGCGTGCATCAGGGTTGTCGCGCTGGCTCGTGATCGGGCTCGTTGTAGCGCCGGTGGCTCAAGCGCAGCCGCCGAGGGTTACCGAGCCCGCGTATCTGCGCGCCGCGTTGGTGGTGAAATCATTCGATCATTTTGCCGCCGCCTGCCAGCGCCGCCGCGGCTTCACCAGCAGCGAGGCTGCACGTGTGCACACCTGGGAGCATGCCCATGGCGTTGCGCGGATACGCGCGCGCCTGCCCGAATTGGAACAATACCCGGAATATAAACTGCAACTCGATCAAGGTGTCGCCACCGTGGCCAAACTGGCGCTCGCGCGCGGCGCCAGGGATTGCGCGGCGGCGATTTCGATGACGCATGCGCCGCACGCGCAGTTTGCCCAAGTCGCGCCGCAACTGCTGGCACTCGAGCCCGCCGCGCAGAATAGCCAACCCGGCAGCGCGACGCGCTAAGGTTTTAACAATATGCCGGCAGCGTGAACAACGGTGCCACCCGAGCGGCGAAGCATGTGAACCGCGGCCCCCTTGCTGCGGGAGAGCCGCCACGATACACGCATCGCAGCTTAATTGAATACACCGCGCGCACGGCCCCGCGCTTCATCGGTAAATTGCGTACGCCCGTCGACGATTCGCTCGCGCACCAAACGGTACGCACGTACGAATGCGGTGCCGTCCGGCGGCGCAAAGCGAAAACTGAATTTGGACGAGGAAAGCTCCGTGGCTTGTGCGCTCGTGCCGCAGAAAAGGAGAGCAAACGCGATGAGGGCATGTTTCATATTTAGGGATGACCAAACGGCACCGTTTGCCTTTTTCATGAAAAAGGATGCACGGTGCAAGCACCGCCGCGACTCGATTGAGCTAAGCGCTGTTTTTTAACGCTCGAGCCGCGTCCACCGCAAAGTAAGTCAGTATCCCATCCGCTCCCGCGCGGCGAAACGCGGTGAGCGCTTCCAGCGCGCAACGATCGGCGTCGATCCAGCCCTTAAGCCCCGCGGCTTTCAACATGGCGTATTCGCCGCTTACTTGATACACATAAGTCGGCACGCGAAACGCGTCTTTCACGCGGCGCACGATGTCCAAGTACGGCATGCCGGGTTTGACCATCACCATGTCCGCGCCTTCTTCGAGATCGAGCGCGACTTCGCGCAGTGCTTCATCGCTGTTCGCCGGGTCCATTTGGTAGGCGTATTTGTTGCCGCCGCCGAGTGTTTTGCTCGAACCCACCGCGTCGCGAAACGGGCCGTAAAACCCGCTCGCGTACTTGGCCGCGTAGGACAAAATTTTGGTGTGGATAAAACCCTTGCCATCGAGCGCGGAGCGGATGGCGCCGACGCGGCCATCCATCATGTCCGAAGGCGCGATGATATCGACACCCGCTTGCGCGCACACCAGCGCCTGTTTTTGCAGCACGACAACGGTTTTGTCATTCAACACATAACCGCCGCGATCAAGTACGCCGTCATGGCCGTGGGTGGTATAGGGGTCGAGCGCGGCGTCGGTGATAACGCCCAGTTCGGGCAAGTGTTTTTTCAGCGCCGCCACCGCGCGCGGCACCAAACCTTTGGGGTTTACCGCTTCGCGGCCGTCGGCGGTTTTTAGCGCGGCCTCCACTGCGGGGAACAGCGCTAGCGCGGGGATGCCCAAGCGCACGCACTCTTCTGCGCGCAACAGTAGTTTGTCGATGGTGTAGCGCTCGACGCCGGGCATGGATTCGACTTTTTGCGTACGGTTCTTGCCGTCGATAATGAATACCGGGTAAATCAGGTTGTCCACCGACAAACGGCTCTCGCGCATCAAGCGGCGCGAGAAATCATCGCGCCGCATGCGGCGCATACGCCGTTGCGGAAAAGCCCCTAATCGGGGTGTGGCGGGCGAGGAACTCATAAGTTTTTGATTTAAGGGGCGAAAAATCCAATGACGGGCAGGCAAAAAAAGGTGGAACTCGCACCGATTATAAGCGTCTTAAGAATAGACGATTCGTCGTCTCCCGCTTCACCTCCCTGGGCGGGCGCCTTAATCCAAATTAGGGCATTTTCGCCCCCGGCTTTACTCCCCTTAGCCGGGGGCTTTTCCGTACCCGGCTCCGTGGCGCTAGCCGGAAGCGGTTGTAAGCCACTGGTGAACGAGCCGATTGGCTTCTTCCACCCCGCGATTCGTCGTCGCTGAAAATAGCTGTACCGAGCAATTGGCGTAACGGCGCGCGAGTAAGCCTTGCGCGTCCCGCAACGCCTTCGAAGCGGCGCTTTGCGCGAGCTTGTCGCTTTTGGTCAGTAACACGTGAACTGGGCAGCCGGTGGGCATGAACCAGGCGATCAGTTGCTCGTCCAGCGGCTTGATGCCGTGACGTGAGTCAGCCAGCAAAATAAGCCCGATCAAAGACTTACGTTCTGTCAGGTAAGCGCTTATTAACTCACCCCAGTGTTCGCGTTCGGCCTTGGACACTTTGGCAAATCCATAACCTGGCAGATCCACCCAGCGCCGATGTTTGCCGACGCTGAAAAAATTGATGGTCTGCGTGCGCCCCGGCGTTTTACTCACAAACGCCAGGCGGTGACGCCCTGCCAGCGCGTTGATCGCGCTGGATTTTCCGGCGTTGGAGCGGCCCGCGAACGCGACTTCACAGCCGCTGTCGGGCGGCAACTCCTCGAGTTTGTGGGCGGAGGCCAGGTACTCGACGGTAGGAGCGTTCATAGGATGTTGTTAATACGCCCAAATCTGGCATGTGACTGGTCGCGTACTATACAATAGCGAGCTAGTTATCCCTTGCTATCTCGTGCCAACCCCGGAGATTTCATGAATTTTCGCCTGATTGTGGCGAGCGTTTGTCTGACGTTCGCGCCCGCCGTGCTTGCGCAATATGTTGTCAAGGGCGACGCCGCCAAGGGCCAGGTCATCGCCGGCAAAGTGTGCGCCGCTTGCCACGGGCCGGACGGCAATAGTCCGCTGCCGGTCAATCCCAGTCTGGCCGCCCAGCACCCGGAATACCTTTACAAGCAACTCGTCGATTTCAAGCCCAAGGGCGGTAAACCCGCCGAGCGCAACAACGCGGTGATGCTGGGCATGGTGGCGCCGTTGTCGGACGATGACATGAAAAACCTCGCCGCCTACTATGCCGGCCAAACGCTGCGCCCGCGCGCCGCGCGCGACCCGGAGCTGGTGCGCGCCGGTGAGTTGATTTACCGCGGCGGCATCGCCAGTAAAAAAATTGCGGCGTGCGCGTCTTGCCACGCACCCAACGGCGCGGGCATGCCGGCGCAGTTTCCGCGCGTGGCCGGCCAACACGCCGAATATACCGCGGCGCAACTCAAGGCTTTTCGCAGTGGCGAGCGCAAAAACGATCCCAACAACATGATGCGCGGCATTGCCGCCAAACTTTCCGATCGCGAAATCGCGGCGGTGTCGGAATTTCTAGCTGGCTTGCGCTAGGTTACGGAAACCCTTCACCGCAGAGGCGCGGAGACGCAGAGGTTACGCCGAGAAAAACCTCGAAGTTCTCTGCGGTTGTTCTCAGCGTCTCTGCGGTGAGGGTTTGTTAAGTATTTGATTTTGTTGATATTTTTGTACTTATAACGCGGCAAACACCTTGTGCGCCGCCGCGATGGTATTGTCGATGTCGGCTTGCGTGTGCGCCGAGGACACAAACCCGGCTTCATAAGCCGACGGTGCGAGATAGACGCCTTCGCCCAGCATGCCGTGGAAGAATTGGTTGAAGCGCTCCTTGTCGCATTCCATGACTTCGGCATAAGTCCGCGGCGCGGTCGAGCGGAAATACAGGCCGAACATACCACCGACGCTTTGCGCGGCAAACACCACGTGATGCGCCGCCGCCGCGCTGGCGAGACCCGTGCATAATGTTTGCGCGGTGGCGCTTAACTTCTCGTAATAGCCCGGCGTTTGCACGATGCGCAGCGTGGCCAGTCCCGCCGCCACCGCCACCGGGTTGCCAGACAAGGTGCCGGCCTGATAAACCGGCCCCAAGGGCGCCACGCACTGCATGATGTCGCGCCGCCCGCCGAAGGCGCCCAACGGCATGCCGCCGCCAATCACCTTGCCGAGCGTGGTCATGTCCGGTTTGATGCCGTAAAGCGCCTGCGCGCCACCGAGTTCGACGCGAAACCCCGTCATCACTTCATCGAATATCAGCACCGCGCCATGCTGCGTGCATTGTTCGCGCAACAGTTGCAAAAAGCCCGGCTGGGGTGCGATCAAATTGGCGTTGCCCACCACCGGCTCGACAATCACCGCGGCGATGTCGTTAGCGTGGCGCGCGAACGCGGCGTTCACTGAAACCTCGTCGTTGAAATCCAGCACCAGCGTGTGCGCGGTGGTTTCCGCAGGCACGCCCGCCGACGAGGGCTGGCCGAAGGTCAATGCGCCGGAGCCCGCTTTCACCAGCAGCGCATCGGCGTGGCCGTGGTAGCAGCCCTCGAATTTGATGATCTTCGAGCGGCCGGTGAAACCACGCGCGACGCGGATCGCGCTCATCGTCGCTTCCGTGCCGGAGCTCACCAAGCGCAGTTGTTCCATCGATGGCACCAGTTGAGTGATGAGTGCCGCGATCTGCACCTCCGCTTCGGTCGGCGCGCCAAACGACAGCCCGCGCTCCGCCACCTGCTGCACGGCTTTCACCACGTCGGGATGCGCGTGGCCCGCGATCAGCGGCCCCCACGAGCCGACGTAATCAATGTAGACATTGCCGTCGGCATCCCAAATCTGCGCGCCGCGCCCGCGCTTGATGAACAGCGGCGTGCCGCCCACCGAGCGAAACGCGCGCACCGGCGAGTTCACCCCGCCGGGGATCAGCAGTTGCGCGTGGTTAAACAGCTTTTGGCTTTGGGTGGTCATGGGATCTCCCATTGCTAATCACCGAATAGAGCACAAAACTCTTTTGCAGCCTTGGTCACATCGGGCGCACCGAATAACGCGGTAATCACCGCCACTGCGTCCGCGCCCGCCGCGATCAATTGAGACGTGGTGGCCTGTGTGATGCCGCCGATTGCCACCACCGGCACCTTGAATTCGCGCTTGGCTTCGGTTAACAGCGACAACGGCCGTTGCGGGTTACCGGGCTTTACCGTCGAGCGAAAAAAACCGCCGAACGCCACATGGTCGGCGCCGTCGGCCAATGCGATGCGCGCGTTCTCCAGGCTGCCGTAGCAGGTGGCGCCGAGGAGTTTACGCGGCCCCAGCAGCGCGCGCGCTTCGCGTATCGAGCCGTCCTCCGCGCCCAAATGCGCGCCATCGGCATCGACCTTGGCGGCAAGCGGCGCGTTATCGTTGATGATCAGCACGCAGCCGTATTCGCGCGTGAGTTTACGCAGCGCACGCGCTTGCGCTTCGTAAAGTTCGGGGCTGGCCACCTTGTTGCGCAGTTGCAGGATGCGCATGCCGCCCTCGCACGCGGCACGCGTGAGCGTGAGCAGGCGCGTGGTGTCGGCTTCATCGGGGGTGACGCCGTAAAGGCCACGTATCTTTCCAGTCATCGGTTGTCCCCATCGTAATCATCGCGGTCGCCATCACGATCGTGGTCTGCGCCCGCGCGCTCGTCCTGCCGTTCATCCTCCCTCGCCCAGAACAAGCGGTCGGGGATGTGCTGGCCCATGCCCGCGCGAAAGCCCGCTTTCAACGATTGCCAGGTGTATTCCTGCGCGTCTTTCACCGCTTCCACCATCGGCAGGCCGTTGGCGATGGTGGCGGCAATGGCGGAAGCGAGTGTGCAGCCCGAGCCGTGATATTGGCCCGGCAGCCGCGGCCACGATTCGGCGCCGATTTTGCCGTTGCCGCCGTAGAGCGTGTTCACCACTTGCTGGGTATTCTCATGTGTGCCGGTGATCAGCACATATTCGCAACCGGCTTTGATGATGCGGCCCGCGCATTCGGCAAGCCCCGGGTCATCCTTGTCGTCGCGCTCATCGAGCGCTAGCCGCCGCGCTTCCAGGCTGTTGGGCGTGATGATGGTGGTTTGCGGAATCAACAGTTCGCGAATGCCGCCGATCATCTCCTCGCTCGCCAGTTCGTCGCCGCGGCCGGAGGCCAACACCGGATCGAGAATCAACGGAATATCGGGATAATCCGACACCACTTCCGCGATCGCCGCGATGTTTTCAAGGCTGCCCATCACACCGATTTTGAACGCCGCCACCGGCATGTCTTCGAGTACGCAGCGCGCTTGATCGACAATCCAATCGGCGTCCATTGCCTGCACGTCTTCCACGCCCATGGTGTCTTGCACGGTGATTGCGGTCACCACGGAGAGCGGATGACAGCCCATGCTGGCGAGTGTGAGAATATCCGCTTGCATGCCCGCGCCGCCGGTGGGATCGGTGGCGGAAAAAACCAGCACGATAGGGGGCGCATCTGACATGAAATGGCTTGGATGAACGCAGCAGCGCGGTAAAGGCGCGCCGGATCGATTAGAATGGAAGAAAAACCGATTCTAACGTGTTTCCAACCCAAATCCTTTAATCTCATGAGCAGCGAAGCGCCGGTATTCAAGACGTGGATGTGTTTAATTTGCGGTTATATTTACAGCGAAGAGGCCGGTGTCCCCGATGAAGGCATCGCCCCCGGCACCAAGTGGGAGGATGTGCCGATCAACTGGACTTGCCCCGAATGCGGCGCGCGCAAGGAAGATTTCGAGATGGTGCAAATCTGATTCGTTGACAGGAGTATCACCGTGAGAATGCTGCACACCATGATCCGCGTCGGCAATTTGCAACGCTCGATCGATTTTTATACCCAAGTGCTGGGCATGAAATTGCTGCGCCAAAAAGAGTATCCCGAAGGCCGTTTCACCAACACCTTCGTGGGCTACGACGACGAATCGAAGACCGCGGTGCTGGAACTCACCTACAACTGGGACACCGCAAAATACGACATGGGCAGCGGCTACGGCCACGTCGCCATCGAAGTCGACGACGCCTACAAAACCTGCGCCGAAGTCAAAAAGCGCGGCGGCAAGGTCACGCGCGAACCGGGGCCGATGAAACACGGCACCACGGTGATCGCGTTTGTGGAAGACCCCGACGGCTATAAGATCGAGTTTGTCGAGCGCAAAAGCGCTTGAGTATCGCCATGACGTAGCGCGGCGAGCCGTTGGGCTTGGTGGTATCGATCACAGGAGGCAAGACGATGAAACCGTTCAAGCTGATGTTCCTGCTGCCCATCGTGATCGCGTGCGCGCTGCCCGGCGCTCATGCGCAGCCTGTCCCGGCAAAGTCCGCGCCGGCCGCCGCCAAAGACGGCGCGCCGGGCTGGCCCACGCGGCCGGTACGTCTGGTGGTGGGCTTTACCACCGGCGGCCCGGTCGACATCACGGCGCGCCTGCTGGCGCCCAAACTTGCCGAGTTGTGGGGGCAGCCGGTGGTGATCGAAAATCGCGCGGGCGGCGGCGGCTCCATCGCCTCGGTGCTGGTGGCGCAGGCCACCCCCGATGGGCGCTGCTGCTCACCTCCGCCTCGATAGCCATCAACGCCGTGTTGCGCCCCAACGTGGGCTACGACATCGTGCGTGATTTCACCAGCGTCACGCAAGTCGGTTATTCGACCAGCGCGCTGGTGGTGGGCCCGGCGCTTAACGTCAAGTCGTTGAAGGAGTTGATCGCGCTTGCCCACGAACGGCCGGGCAAACTGCTCTACGGCTCGGCCGGCGCGGGCAGCGGCACGCACATGACCACCGAACGTTTCAACATGGCCGCCGCCGTCAAAGGCACCCATGTCGGCTACAAGGGCCAATCTGAAATGGTGATCGAGCTGCTGGCCGGACGCATCCATTTCGGCATTCCCACCTTGAGCGTGGCGCTGGGGATGATCAAGGATGGACGCTTGCGCGCGCTGGCGGTGGTGACGCCCAAGCGCTCGCCGTTGTTGCCCGAGGTGCCGGCGATGGTCGAAATTCTGCCCAACTATCGCCGCGATGCCGCGCACTTGATCGTGGCGCCGGTGAAAACCCCGCGTGCCGTCGTTAACAAAATAAATCAGGATATCGCGCGCGTGCTGGACCTGCCCGACATCAGAAAGCAGATGGAAGCGATGGACTTCACCCCCGCGCCCAGCACGCCGGCGGAGTTGGACAAAACGCTGCGCGAGTTCCTGGTCACCTTTGACGAAGTCGCGCGCGCGGCGGGGTTGTTAAAATGAGCGCCGCAGCTACAAAAAATATCAATAAAATCAATAAGTTATTAAATTGACAAGGTTTTGCATCGCGGTAACTTCAACTGCAACGTGCAACGCGGGCTAAGTCTAAGAATGGCGCGAATCGAAACGGCCTGGTACGTATAGCCTGCGGCGTGCGGTGTGGTGGCAGGCATCACCTTATGCAAGCCCAACACCCACGATGCGTCCACGCAAAAGGCCCGATTCATCGAATCGGCCATTTGGACCTGCCCGCCGTCTGGCGCTCAGTTTCGTGGTTCTATGTGGTCACTGCGTATAAGCAATTTTCGTAGTGGCGCTGCTCTGGAGATGATTTGGCATCTAGCGCATTCTATTGCAGCGCTTTACACCATCTGCATGGGTGTAAGGTAAAACTCACCATTTCTTTTATCGTAAAGATTCAACCGCGGAGGAGCGTCAAGATGCGAATGTTACCTTGGGCAGTTGTGATGGCCGCGATGTCGGTCGCGGTGCCGGCGGCATACGGACAAGCCGGCGCGGCGGGTGGAGCATCGGGTAAGGTGAAGGTTGCAGTGATCGAATTCACTCCGGGTGCGAAGGCCTCGGAAATGACCGCCGAGGCCAAGCGACAGTTGCAGGCGAGCAGTGCGTTCGCGCTTACGCAAAGTAAGCGGTTCGATGTCGTCGACGTACGGCGCACGAGGGAAGCGTCGCAAGGTAATCTGCAAGCGGTGAACAGCGAAAGCACGACGGCGGCTGCGGTAAAGGTCGGCAAGCAACTCGGTGTAGCCTATGTCCTGACCGGCACGGTGAGTGAGTACACATTAAAAGGCGCCGACGACTTCGGGTATGCGACGCTGCGGACGCGGCTTGTCGAGGTCGCGACGGGCGCAGTCACGTACTCGGGTGACACCGTTCAGCAGGGGACAAGCGCCATGCGCACGACCGGGGCAACCGAAATGCAGACAAAAGTGCTCAAGCCCGCGATAGAACAATTAACCGCAACGCTCGTGGCGAAGCTATAGAAACTCCCTCGCGGGGCGCCAGTCTGCGGCTCGGCTTGTTGGCAAGGAAATTGTACGTTCCCGCGCCGGTGCCTGGCTTACACGCGGATGAACACGGATTACTACGCAGAAAAGAATCGGGTTTCATCCGTGACAAGGTTTTTTAGTCGTTTGTGCTCAAACGATTCGCCATTCGCACAAAATCCCCGACCGATAACGTTTCCGCGCGCGCACCCGGATCGATCCCCAGCGCTGCAAAATCCGCCAACGCCAGAATATGGCGCAGCGTGTTGCGCAGCGTTTTGCGCCGCTGCGAAAACGCCGCCGTGGTGATGCGCGCGAACAGCGCTTCGTCTTTTGCTTCGGGCTCGCGTACCAATTTGGGCGTCATGCGCACCACTGCCGACTCGACCTTGGGCCGCGGGAAAAACGCTTCCGGCCCGACGTCCAGCACTTTTTCCATGTCGAAGCGGTATTGCAGCGCCACCGACAAGCGGCCATAGGCAGCGCTGCCGGGTGCCGCGACCATGCGCTCGACCACTTCTTTTTGCAGCATGACGTGGATGTCGCGGATGTGTGCGATAGATTCGGCCAGGTGAAACAGCAGCGGCGTGGAAATGTTGTAGGGCAGGTTGCCGACTATACGTAACTGAGCACGCAGGTTTTCGCCGAGCGCCGCAAAATCGAATTTCAGCGCATCGCCCTCGTGAATTACCACATGCCCATGGGCGTAGGTTTCGCGCAGCCGCTTGACGATATCGCGATCGAGTTCGATCACGTGCAGCGTGTTTAACGCTTGCGCCAACGGTGCTGTCAGCGCGCCCAAGCCGGGGCCGATTTCCACCATCACATCCTCGCGCGCGGGCGTGATCGCGCGCAGGATGTCATTTATAGCATATTGATTTTTAAGGAAATTTTGTCCAAAGCGTTTGCGAGGCTGATGCGGCAGGTGACGCATGCCGCACCGCGCTTAATAAATTCCCTCTCCCCCGCACACGGGGGAGAGGGTTGGGGAGAGGCGCCACGATACACGCAGCGTAGCTTGATCCCAGGAGCCTGGCGTGGCATCTCTTCCCCCGGCCCTCCCGACAAAAACGTCGGGAGAGAGGAGATTCGTGCTGCCCACTCGCGCGGGCAGGTTCTCGGGTAGGGGGCCGTGGCCGCGCATCGATTAAGGGAGATTCAAGCAGCGGTTTTCGCGGCCGCGCGCGCGCACGCCAGTTCGATCGCCAACTCCACCGCCGCGATCAAACTGCCGGGGTCGGCACGCCCCGTGCCGGCGATGTCGAGCGCGGTGCCGTGATCGACCGAGGTGCGGATAATCGGCAAGCCCAGGGTGACATTCACACCCGCGCCGAAGCTCGCGTATTTCAACACCGGCAAACCTTGATCGTGATACATCGCCAGTACCGCATCAAAATGCTTTAAGCGTTCGGGGTTGAACAAGGTGTCGGCCGGCAGCGGGTCGGATAGCTGCAGGCCGCCCGCGCGCAACTCGTTAATCACCGGCGCGATCACTTCGATTTCCTCGCGCCCCATGTGGCCTGACTCGCCGGCGTGCGGGTTCAAGCCCGCCACCGCGATGCGCGGCCGGGCGATGCCGAAGTGTAATTGCAAATCGCGGTGCAGGATGTTGAGCGTGCGCGTAAGCCCCTCGCGCGTGATATGCGCGGCCACCTCTTTTAACGCGAGATGGGTGGTGGCGAGCGCCACGCGCATGCCGCCGCCGGCCAGCATCATCACCACTTGCGGGGTGCGCGTGCGCTCGGCGAGGAACTCGGTGTGGCCGGTGAAGGCGATGCCCGCATCGTTGATCACGCCTTTATGCACCGGCGCGGTGGCCATGGCGTCGAACATCTTGTCGATGCAGCCGTCGGCGGCGATGCCGATGGTGTGCAGCACATATGCGCTATTGGCAGTGTCAAGTTGGCCGGCGATCGATGGTTTGGAAAGCGGTACATGCAACACGCACACCGAGGCGCTGGTCACCGTGCAGCCGCCCCGGTAATCGAACCATTCGCGATGGGTGCGCGCGCGCAGCAGTTCGCGATCGGCAATCACCACGATACGCGCGGGCAGCGCCGCATCGAGCAATGCCGCGCAAACTTCCGCGCCGATGCCCGCCGGCTCGCCCGCGGTGACCGCGATGGTGGGCAGGGGCCTTTCGTTCACCGCCAGCTCGCCGCGTCGGCGCTAATCGAGGCGGATCTCGACATAGGCGCGGTCGCGCGTTTGACGCAGCCACTCCTGGAAAGCCTCTTCGCCCTTGCGTTCGCGCAGCGTTTGCCGCGCGAGCAGGCGCTTACGCTCGTTGGTCATGTCGGTGTTGCGGCGCTCCAGCACCTCAATCAAATGCCAGCCGAAGGGCGAGCGCACCGGCTCGCTGATTTGGTTCAGCTGCAATTTAACCATTACGCGCTCGAATTCCGGCACGGTGTCGCCGGCGTTTAACCAACCCAACTCGCCGCCGCGCGCGGCGCTGGTGTCTTCGGAGTTGGCGCGCGCGAGCTGGGCGAAATCGGCCTTGTTCTCCAGGCGCTCCTTTAACGCGAGCAGCCGCGCGCGGCCCTCGCTCTCGGAAACGATCTCGCTCACCTTGATCAAAATGTGCCGCGCGCGCGTCTGTTGCACGATGGTGGGCTGCAAGCCGCCGCGCCGTTCATTCAAACGCACGATGTGAAAGCCGGCGGGGCTGCGCAGCAAGCCCGAGGTCTCGCCGGGCTTCATGCCGCGCAGCGCCTCGCTGAACAGCGCGGGCAAGCGGTCGAAATCGCGCCAGCCCATGGCGCCGCCTTGCAGCGCATCGGGCGCTTCCGAAAACGACGCCGCCACTTGGCGAAAATCGGTGCCCGACTTGATCTGCGTGAGCGCTTGTTCGGCGCGGGTTTGACGTTCCTTTAGCTGTTCGGGAGCGGCGTTTTCCGGCACGCGCACCAAAATGTGCGAAATATTGAATTCGTCGGCCACCGGATTTTGCTGCGCGTTGGCGAGCAGGTTATCGATTTCGGAATCGGTAACCACGATTTTTTCGGTGACTTCGCGTTCGCGCAGCCGCGCCATGTAGATCTCGCCGCGGATATCCTCGCGAAAGCGCGCGAACGGGATGCCTTCCTTTTCCAGCGCCAGGCGCAACTGCGCGGTGATCATTTTATTGTCGGCGGCGATGCGGTCGATGGCGCGGTCAAGCTCTGCATCTTCCACGCGCAGACCATTATCCTTCGCGTATTGCAGCATGGCGCGGTCGGTGATCATGCGCTCGAGCAGCTGTTTTTCCAATTCCGCGCGCGGCGGCGGGGGCGTGCCCTGGCGCGCAAGCTGGCTCAACGCGCGCTTGACCCGCTCGTTCAGATCGTTGCGCGTGATCACTTCGCTGTTAACCACCGCGACGATGCGATCGAGCGTGACGATGGGCCGCGGCTGCGCTTGCGCCAGCACCCCGGCGGGCCCCAGCAAGGCGCCACAGAGCATGGCGAACATTAAAAATTTATTCAATAAAATCATATACTTAAAAATTTAATCAAAGTCGCGATGCAGGTCGGCGTTAACGCTCCGGCACGTTGTACTCGAATGCGCGGCCGGCGTTGCGGTCGTCACGTGTGTAACCACTGACACTGCGGCGCAGCAGGTTCAGCGCATCCGACCCGACGCGCCCGAAACCGTTCAATTCCAACTCCACAAAAAACGCGGTGTTCGCACTGGTGGTGGTGATCGAAACACGATGCGCCACCATGCGCAGCACATAACAATCGCCATCATATTCCAACCCGGCGACGCCTTCGAGGGTGCGGCGATCCTGGAGCGAAAAATTCCAGCGCCCGATGGCGCGCCAACCACGCGCGATCGGCCATTGTCCCGAAAGGTCGACTTGGCGAATCTTGGAGGGCACGTTTTGACGATAGGTGAAATTCAGCGACTTGCCCAACTGCGGCTGATAACGCACGGTGGCGTTGCTGCGCACGATCTGGCCGGTCTCGGTGTTCATCTGCGCGCCGAGGTCGACCGTGGTGTACGGCGCAATGCCACCGCTTAATAAAGCGAGGATGTCGGAGCGCGTGCTGGTTGTGCCGGGCGGCGCCTCGTTGGGCTGCGTGGTAACGCGTGGCGAGCGAAAATAAAAGCGTTGCGCCAGCCCCGCGCGCAATATTTCCACGCCGTTGCCGGGGTTGATCAGCCGTGACATCGCCCCCAGCGTGATCTGGTGGGCATCGTTGATGCGGTCGTTGCCGCTGAACTGGTTTTCCGAGTAGATGGTGCCGAAATTAATATCCATCAAGGCGCTGTCGAAGTTGGGCATGCGTCTTTGATCATGGAACGGGATGTAGACGTAATAGGCTTTGGGCTCCAGGGTCTGCAAATACGCGTTACCGAAAATATTGGCGTCGCGCTCGAAGATCAGGCCGGCGCTGGCGGTGGCGATCGGCACCACCCGTGTGGCATCGGGCAGATTGAGCGTGTTGTTCGCGCCCAGCGAATAGCGCGTCATGTGCAAACCGATCTTGGGCGTGAAATAAACGCCCGCGCGTTGCCACGGCAGCGACCAACTGGGATAGGCCATAATCCGTTTGCCGCGCACCAGCGTCGGATGATCAAATTCGGCAAAGTGGCTTTGCAGATTGAACTCCCCGCGCAGCACATCGCTATCGGATGCCGCGAAATTTATTTGCGGGCGGCGGCTGTACGGTGGCGTTAACGGCGCATTGGGGTCCGTCTGCAGTGTTTGCCAGCCTTGCATCAAGACGTTTAACGAGTAAATACCGCTATTGCCCCACGTGCCGCCGCGAGCGAGGGTTCCGGTGCGCTGCAAAAAGGTTTGCGAGGTGAGTGTCACGCGGGTGGACAAGTCGGTGAAGTACTTATCGTCGGACACCTTATTCAGGTCCAGCATCCCCGACCAGCCGCCCCATAAGCTGTGGCTGTGTTTGAGGGCAAGCAACTGTCGGGTGCGGTTGATGGCGCGGTCGCCGGGCAGAATCTCATGGGCGAACTCGCCCTTGTAACTGGGTTGCAGGTAGCGGAAATCCGAGCGCAATTGCACGCCGCGGCGGGTAATCACGCGCGGGGTCAGCGTCAAATCGTAATTGGGCGCGAGATTAAAAAAATATGGGATGCTGAATTCGAAGCCGCTGGTGTTGCTGCTGCCGTAATGCGGGGTGAGAAAGCCCGACTTGCGCTCCTGGTGCAGTGGAAACGAAAAATACGGCGTATAAAACACCTTGAGCCCTTCGAATTCGAAGGTGGCATTACCTGCAACGCCCAAGCCCTGCTCTTGATAAATGCGCAAATCGTTGGCGTGTAAATTCCAGCGCGTATTGCCCGGCTCGCAGGTGGTGAAGCTTGCTTGTTGCGCGCGAAACTGTCCTTCGCCCTCGATAAAAATGCGCTGTGCCTTGCCGTGGCCATCGAATGTCGGCGCAGCCGCGCCGGCGATCGGCAAATAGCCGGTGCCGCGCGGGTTCAACGCATAACTTACCGTCTCGAAAATGCCGCGCTCGGTGTCAAGATCGTAGCGCAGACGCGTGCCTTGCATGGTGTAGGGGCCTTTTTCCATGCGCACGTTACCCAGCGCGGTGAGTTCGTTGTTCGCGTGATCGAACTGCATCCAGTCCGCGGTGAAGCCGTGGCCGCGCGAACGTGCGCGCGCATTGCCGCTCGCTTCGGTTATGCGTTCGGTCAAACCCTGCAGTCGGTCGGCTTCCAGGTAGATCGGCGAGGGCCCGCCGGTTTTGTCGTCGGGCAGATCGAGAATCAACGACTGCGGCTTAAGCTTTAGCCCCTGCTGCGCGTGCGCAGCCGCGGGCAACGCCAGAAGCATCGCCGCCGCGATGGAGGTTTTACGCCAAGGGAAGGACATATCGGATGGATTGCGAATCGAGGTGGTAAAATCGCATAAATCACGCGCCATGGCAACGTCTTATACGTAAAACGCCCGCGCGTTACATTTCTCGAATGTTATTGAACAAATAGGCAACACGTGCCTGATAGCGATACGCGCTTCGCGCAGTTGCGCGGGTGGCTTACGCATCAACTGAGTGATCAACATTTTTCACTCGCGCCGGCCTCCGCCGATGCGAGCTTTCGCCGCTATTTCCGAGTGACCGTGAACGGTGAAACCACCATTGCCATGGACGCGCCGCCGCCGCAAGAAGACTGCCGGCCGTTTGTCAAAGTCGCGGCGCTGATGCGCGCGGCGGGGCTAAACGTGCCGCGGCTGATCGCGCAGGATATCGAGCGCGGCTTTTTATGGTTAAGCGATCTGGGCACCACCACCTATCTCGACGGCTTTACCGAGGCCAACACCGATGGGGCGATGAATGATGCCATCGACGCGTTGATTGTGTGGCAGGGCGCGAGCCAAGCGAATGTGCTGCCGCCCTACGACCGCGCGCTGCTGCAACGGGAACTCGATTTGTTTCCCGATTGGTACGTCGGCAAACATTTGCAAGCCACGTTCACCGACACGCAAAATAAAGTCTTCACCACGGTGAGCGAGTTGTTGATCGCCTCCGCCTTGGCGCAGCCGCAAGTCTATGTGCACCGTGACTACATGCCGCGCAACCTGATGCTTTCGACCCCCAACCCCGGCGTGCTGGATTTCCAGGATGCGGTGTACGGCCCGATCACGTACGACATCGCTTCGCTGATGCGTGACGCCTTCGTGAGCTGGCCCGAAGAACGCGAGCTTGATTGGGTGGTCCGTTACTGGGAGCGCGCCCAAAAAGCGGGGCTGCCGGTAAACCCCGATTTCGCCGCTTTCTGGCGCGAGTTCGAGTGGATGGGGTTACAACGCCACATCAAAGTGCTGGGCATTTTCGCGCGCATCAATTATCGCGACGGTAAACCGCATTACCTAAAAGACACCCCGCGGTTCATCAACTACGCGCGGCGCGTGGCGACGCGTTATCGTGAGCTGGCGGCGTTCGCCAAGTTGCTGGATGAGCTCGAAGGGCGTGCGCGGCAGGTGGGTTATACGTTTTGATGACCAAAAAAACTCACCGCAGAGGCGCAGAGGCGCAGAGAACAACACGCAGAGAACAACAAAAGATTTCTCTGCGGTACCTCTGCGCCTCTGCGCCTCTGCGGTGAAGGGGTTAGCGTTTTCATATGAAAGCCATGATCCTCGCCGCCGGCCGTGGCGAACGCATGCGGCCGTTAACCGACACCGTGCCTAAGCCGCTGCTGCAGGCAAACGATAAGTATCTGATTTTATTCAACATTTTAAATTTGGCGCTAGCGGGTGTGACGGAGCTGGTGGTGAACGTCGCGCATCTTGCCGAGCGAATCGAGCACGCGTTGGGCGATGGCTCGGCGCATGGTGTGCACATCCGCTATTCGCGTGAACGCGAGGCGCTGGAAACCGCCGGCGGCATCGCGTGGGCGTTGCCGCTGCTCGACGACCAACCGTTTTTGGTGGTGAACAGCGACGTTTATTGCGAATACGATTTCGCGCCATTGGTTAAGCGCGCGCAAAGCTTGAGCGCGCAGCGTCCTGCGCACTTGGTGTTGGTGGATAACCCGGAACATCATCCGCAGGGCGATTTCGTGTTGCAAAACGGCATCGTCGCCACGCAAGGCGCGAAACTTACCTTTAGCGGCATCGGCGCCTATCACCCGGCGCTGTTTGCGAGCATTTCGCGCGGCGACAAGACCCGGCTCGCGGCGCAACTGGAGCAACCGATTGCCGAGGGCCGGGTCAGCGGTGAACATTTTCGCGGCGTGTGGATGGATATCGGCACGCCGCGGCGGCTGGCGGAACTGGATTTACGTTTACGCCAGGCGCGGCGTTAGCCGGGACTATAATCATTGTTATGAATGCAGACCCTTACATCCGCCGCCGTGAGCTGCTGGCGCAAAAAATCGAAAAAGGTGTGGCCATCGTGCCCACCGCGCCGGAACGCACGCGCAATCGCGACGCGCATTACCCGTATCGTTACGACAGCTATTTTTATCATCTCACCGGCTTCACCGAGCCCGAGGCGGTGCTGGTGGTGATCGCCGGCGACAAACCTAAACACATTTTGTTTTGCCGCGAAAAAAACGCCGAGCGCGAAATCTGGGACGGTTTTCGCTATGGCCCCGATGTCGCGCGCGAGCGGTTTGGTTTTGACCAAGCGCATTCGATCAACCGCATGGATGCGCTGATGCCCGACTTGCTCGCCGATCAACCAGCGCTCTTTTGCCATCTTGGTGCCGACGGCGCGTGGGATGCACGGGTGCTGGGCTGGGTCAACGCGGTGCGCGAACGCGTGCGCACCGGCGTTAGCGCGCCGCGCGACATCGCCGACGTGCGCACGCTGTTGGATGACATGCGCTTGATCAAGGACGAGCACGAACTTGCCACCATGCGCCGCGCGTGTGAGATTTCCGCCGGCGCGCACATCCGCGCCATGCGCGCGGCACGCCCCGGCGTGGGGGAGCACCAAATCGAAGCGGAGCTTCTACACGAATTTCGCCGCCACGGCTCGCAAGCGCCGGCGTACACCTCGATCGTCGCTGGCGGAGCGAATGCTTGCGTGCTGCACTACGTCGCCAACGATGCCACGGTAAAAGGCGGCGATTTGTTGTTGATCGACGCCGGCTGCGAGCTTGATGGTTATGCTTCCGACATCACTCGCACCTTCCCGGTCAATGGGCGCTTTAGCGGCGCGCAAAAAGCGGTGTACGAGTTGGTGCTGGCGGCGCAAGCCGCCGCGATGGTGCAAGTCAAACCCGGTGCGAAGTGGAATGAACCGCACGACGCGGCGGTAAAAACCCTGGCGCAAGGCATGCTCGATTTAAAGCTGCTGACGGGCAACCTCGACGAGGTGCTGGAAAAAGAAAGTTATCGCCAGTTTTACATGCATCGTACCGGCCACTGGCTGGGGCTGGATGTGCACGACGCCGGCGACTACAAGCGCGATGGCCAATGGCGCACGCTGGCGCCGGGCATGGTGCTGACCGTGGAGCCGGGGTGTTACATCCGCCCCGCGCCCAACGTGCCCGCCGAATTTCACCACATCGGCGTGCGCATCGAGGACGATGTGGTGGTGACGGCCGCTGGCTATGAGGTGCTCACCGCGGCTGCGCCGAAAGCCATCCAAGACATCGAAGCCTTGATGGCGGCGCGTTAGCGCCGAAACCCCGTGAATGTCGACACCGACATCGCCATCATCGGCGGCGGCCCCGTCGGCGCGGCGCTGGCGTTGGCGCTGCGCGATAGCGATTTTAGCGTCACCGTGCTAGAAGCGCGCGCCGCGGCCGGCAGCGACCCGCGTCCGCTGGCGCTGGCGCACGGCAGCCGCCTCACGCTGGAGCGCATGGGCGCGTGGGCCGCGCTACGCCCAACGCCGATCAACCACATACATGTTTCCCAGCGGGGCGGTTTCGGCCGCGTGGCCATGCACGCCGACGAAGTGGGCGTGCCCGCGCTGGGCTACGTCGCGGATTACGGCGCGGTGCAGGCCGCGCTGACCAAAGCCGTGCGCGAGCAGGCGGCGCGCTGCGTGTATCGCGAAGGCGCACGCGCCACGGCGATACACCACGACGGCGAAGTCAATCGCATCGAATACACGCTGGACGGTATACCCGCAACCCTCGCCGCGCGGCTCACCGTGGTCGCCGATGGCGGTGACATCGACGGGCTTGCTCCGCCCAAGGTGGTCGACTACGGACAGTGCGCGCTCACCGCGCGCGTACGCACGCGGCTAGCGCACCAAGATACCGCGTACGAGCGATTTACCGCGCAAGGCCCGTTAGCCTTATTACCCTTCGGCGATGAAATGGCGCTGGTGTGGACGCTCACACCCGCGCCTGCCGAAGTCTTAAAAGACGTTGATGATCAAGGCTTTCTGGCTGCGTTGCGAGAGGCCTTCGGCGCGCGCCTGGGTGACTTCACCCAGGTTGAGCAACGCGCCTGTTATGCGCTTAGCTTGCGTACCGCGAGCCCCGGCCAGAAACCGGGGATCGTCACCATCGGCAACGCCGCGCAAACCCTGCATCCGGTGGCGGGGCAAGGGTTTAACTTGGGGCTGCGTGATGCGTGGGAACTCGCGCACCTGTTGCGTGCGAGCGCTCCGAATTTGATCGCCGCGCCCGACACCCTGCGCCGTTTTAGTGCGCGCCGCCGCGCCGATCGGTACGCCACGATAGCCGCGACGCACGGCCTGGTGCGTTTGTTTTCCAACGATTTTTTTGCGGCGAGCGCGTTGCGCGGCGCGGGCATGGCATTACTCGGCAGTATCGCGCCCGCGCGCGATTTTCTGGCGCGGCGCATGATCCACGGCGTGCGTATTTGATGGTGAAAACAAATCCAGGCGCCGCGCACTACCATATCCGCGTGTAAATGCAATAGGGTGTAGCAGAGGGTTTGCAAATTTTTTCGCCGCTCGCGTTAAAACCATACGCCGAGCAATCTTCTAGCGAGATGTGCGCAAGTGGCGCGCGAACAATTTTGTGTAAGTACCTATTATTACGCCGGGTTTGGCCGCGAAAAAATTTTTCGCAAGGCGCGAGGTGTCGTGTTAGTGCCAACTCAAGCGCGCACGAAAAAAAATTTCTGGAACTACTTTGCATGGCGCGTGACGAGGATTAGAATCGCGTCCTTCCCCTTCAACCACCTGTGAGCCCAACAACAACGCCGCTGACGCATCTATGCAAATCGGGTCGCACAAAATCAAGAATAAATTAGTGGTTGCGCCGATGGCGGGCGTCACCGACCGGCCGTTTCGCCAGTTGTGCAAACAAATGGGCGCGGGCATGGCGGTCTCCGAAATGGTGGCGAGCAATTCGCTGCTGTGGGGTTCAGAAAAAACGCGCCGCCGCGCCAATCACGACGGCGAGGTCGATCCGATTTCCGTGCAAATCGCTGGCGCCGATCCGCAAATGTTGGCGGATGCGGCACGTCATAACGTCGATAACGGCGCGCAGATCATCGACATCAACATGGGTTGTCCGGCAAAAAAGGTGTGCAATGTGATGGCGGGCTCGGCGTTGTTGAAAGACGAGCCGCTGGTGGCGCGCATCCTCGGCGCGGTGGTGAATGCCGTTGACGTTCCGGTAACGTTAAAAATCCGCACCGGTTGGGACCGCGACAACAAAAACGCGGTGACCGTGGCGAAAATCGCCGAAAAATCAGGCGTGCAAGCGCTGGCGATCCACGGCCGCACGCGTGCCTGCGGATTTTCTGGCGAGGCGGAATACGACACCATTGCCGAGGTGAAGTCTGAAATCAACATTCCGGTGATCGCCAATGGCGACATCGCGACGCCGGAACAAGTCAAACACGTGCTCGATTACACCAAAGCCGACGCGGTGATGATCGGCCGCGCTGCGCAGGGCCGGCCGTGGATGTTTCGCGAGATCAATCATTATCTCGATACCGGCGAACATCTACCGCCGCCGGAGGTCCGCGAAATTCACCGCGTGCTGCTGGCGCATCTGCACGATCTTTACGGTTTTTATGGCGAGCAGCGCGGCGTGCGCGTCGCTCGCAAGCATATCTCGTGGTACAGCAAGGGGTTGGCGGGCTCGGCCGCGTTTCGTCACGCGATGAATCAGCTCGAGACCTGCCAAGAACAACTAGCGGCGGTGGACGCGTTTTTTAACGAACTGGCCGATCGCAGCCGTCACCTGATCTATTGTGAGGACCTAGCGGCATGATGATGAACGACAATGAAATGGCCCGCACGGTACGCAGGGCCATCGACGTTTACTTTAGGGATTTGGATGGCGAAAAAGTGAGCGGGGTCTACGACATGGTCATCAACAGCGTGGAAAAACCGCTGTTGGAATCGGTGTTGACCCGTGTGCGCGGCAACCAAACCCATGCCGCGCAAATGCTGGGTTTGAATCGCAATACCTTGCGCAAGAAGATGAAGGCGCACGGCATCAAGTTCTGACGGCGCGCGAGGTGAGGCGTGAGGCGTGAGGCGTAATGGCTGCGGTCAAACAGGCGCTGATCAGCGTATCCGACAAAACAGGTATTGTTGAATTCGCGCGGGCGTTATCCGCGCTGGGCGTGGCATTGCTCTCCACCGGCGGCACCGCCAAACTGCTCGCCGACGCGGGGTTGAGGGTCACCGAGGTCGCCGACTACACCGGCTTCCCGGAAATGCTCGACGGGCGGGTGAAAACCCTGCACCCGAAAATCCACGGCGGTTTGCTGGCGCGGCGCGAAGAACCCGCGCATCTTAACGCCATCAAAGTCGCGGGCATCCCCACCATCGACTTGCTGGTGGTGAATCTTTATCCCTTCGCGCAGACGGTAGCCAAACCCGGCTGCACGCTGGAAGACGCGATTGAGAACATCGACATCGGCGGCCCGGCGATGGTGCGCTCGGCCGCCAAAAACTGGCGCGGTGTGGGCGTGGTGGTGGAGCCCGCGCAGTACGCGGCCGTGCTTGACGAAATCAAACGCAGCGGTGCGCTGTCGGATGAAACGCGTTTTCAGTTGGCGGTGGCGGCGTTTAACCGCATTTCCAATTACGACGCCTCGATCAGCGATTATTTGTCTTCGCTCAAAGCCGACGGCACGCGCGCCGACTATCCGGGCCAGGCCAACGGCCGTTTTATCAAGCTGCAGGATCTGCGTTACGGTGAAAACCCGCATCAAAGCGCGGCGTTGTATCGCGATATTTATCCCGCGCCGGGTTCGCTGGTGCTGGCGAAACAACTGCAAGGTAAGGAACTCTCATATAACAACCTGGCCGATGCCGACGCGGCATGGGAATGCGTCAAGTGTTTCGACGAGCCCGCGTGCGTGATCATCAAACACGCCAACCCATGCGGGGTAGCGATCGGCCGCGATTGCGGCGAGGCTTACGCCAAAGCGTTCGCCACCGATCCGACTTCGGCTTTCGGCGGCATCATCGCGTTTAACCGTCCGGTCGACGCGGCGGCGGCGCAGGTGGTGTCCAAACAATTTGTCGAAGTGCTGATCGCGCCGGCGTATGCGGCGGACGCGCTCACCGTGCTCGCCGCCAAAGCCAACGTGCGGGTGCTGGAAATTTCGCTAGCCCAAGTCAAGCGCGATGCCAAAAACGCTTGGGAACTAGGTCGCAATGCGATGGATGTCAAACGCATCGGCTCCGGTCTGTTGATGCAAAGCGCGGACAACCGGGAAGTGCAAACCGACGAGCTTAAAGTCGTCACGAAAAAACAACCGACGCCGCAACAACTCAACGACCTGATGTTCGCTTGGCGCGTCGCCAAGTACGTGAAGTCGAACGCCATCGTGTTCTGCGCCAACGGCCAAACCCTGGGCGTGGGCGCCGGGCAAATGAGCCGCATCGATTCCGCGCGCATCGCCTCGATCAAAGCGGAAAATGCCAAGCTCACGTTGCAGGGCTCGGTGGTGGCCTCGGACGCGTTTTTCCCGTTCCGCGACGGGCTCGATGTGGTGGTCAAAGCCGGGGCGATTGCGGTGATCCAGCCCGGCGGCAGCGTGCGCGACGATGAAGTGATCCAGGCCGCGGATGAGCAGGGCGTGGCGATGGTGTTTACGGGTGTGCGGCATTTTAGACATTGAGTGAGGGGTGAGGCGTGAGGCGTGAGGCGTCAAAACCAGTGTTGTACGCGATTGGGCTGTTGCGCCTCACGTCTCACGCTTCACGCCTCACGTCAAAATGAAACTCCTAGTCATCGGCTCCGGCGGCCGCGAACACGCGCTGGCGTGGCGCCTGGTGCAATCCCAACGCGTGTCGAAAGTCTACGTCGCGCCCGGTAACGCCGGCACCGCCCAAGAAGAAGGCCTGGAAAACATCACGCTCACCGCCACCGCCGATCTCATCGCCTTTGTGCAAAAAAACGAGGTCGCGCTAACCGTGGTCGGGCCCGAAGCGCCGCTGGCCGACGGCGTGGTCGATGCATTTCAAGCGGCTGGCTTGCGCATCTTCGGCCCCACGCAGCGCGCCGCGCAACTGGAAAGCTCCAAGGATTTTTCCAAGAGTTTTATGCAGCGCCACGGCATCCCCACCGCGGCGCACGCGACGTTTACTGATGTTGCACAAGCGCACGCCTACATCGATAAACAAGGCGCGCCAATCGTGATCAAAGCCGATGGGCTTGCCGCCGGCAAAGGCGTCGTCGTCGCCATGACGCTCACCGAAGCGCACGCCGCCGTCGACATGATGCTGGTCGATAACAAAATGGCGATTCGACACAATGAGGCGGGCGCACGCGTGGTGATCGAGGCCTTTCTCGATGGTGAGGAAGCGAGTTTTATCGTGCTGGCCGACGGCAAACACGCGTTGGCGCTCGCCAGCAGCCAGGATCACAAGCGGCTTAACGATGGTGACGCCGGCCCCAACACCGGCGGCATGGGCGCGTATTCGCCGGCGCCGGTGGTCACGCCCGCGATCCACGCCAAGGTGATGCGCGAGGTGATCCTGCCCACGCTCGCCGGCATGGAAAAAGACGGCATGCCGTACAGCGGCTTTCTCTACGCCGGCTTGATGATCGGCACAGACGGCAACATCAACACGCTGGAATTTAACTGCCGCATGGGCGACCCGGAAACGCAGCCGATCATGATGCGGCTAAAAAGCGATCTGGTCGATTTGATCGAACACGCCATTGACGGCACGCTCGATAAATGCGAGGCCGAGTGGGATCCGCGCGTGGCGCTGGGCGTGGTGATGGCCGCGCACGGCTACCCCGATAATCCGCGCAAGGGCGATGTCATTCGCGGCTTGCCCGACGCCGCGCAGAACGAAGCCGATTACCACGTGTTTCATGCCGGTACCGCGCTTAGCAATAACGCCGTCGTCGCTAGCGGCGGACGCGTGTTGTGCGTGACCGCGTTGGGGCACAACGTGCGTACCGCGCAAAAACGCGCGTACGAGATCGCCGCGCAGATTCATTTCGATGGCATGCATATGCGCCGCGACATCGGTTATCGCGCGATCGCCGTCAGCGCACCGCGCAAGCCATAGAAAATATTCAATAAAATCAAATACTTACATTTTTGCAGCGCTGGGCATCAACACTGCCTCGAAGCGCGCATGACTTAACGGCAATGCATTAGCCACGGAAGACACAGGGGAACACAGAGAACGGCAAAACCTGAACTTTCCTCTGTGTTCCCCTGTGTCTTCCGTGGCAAAGTTTCCACGTTTAAGCCAAGCTTGGATGAGCAAAACGATTTTCGACGCGGCAGACGAAGGTCATCTCTACACGTTGCGCGCGCGTCTTGCGCAATAAATGATTGTTGCCTTTCGCCAAAACGGTTTCACCGTCGATCGGAGCGGCTCGCACCAAGTGCGTCCAACGGTTTATTTACAAAACATCGGCGCTGCGCCGCGCTGAGGTATGCTTGCGGCAATGGATACCGCGCTCGTTAAAACTTATCTCGGAAGTTTGCAAAACCGCATTGTCGATGGATTGACCGCGCTCGACGGCCAGCCGTTTAGGCGCGACGCCTGGACTAGAGAACAAGGCGGCGGCGGCACCACTTGCATCCTCGAAGAAGGTCATCTGTTCGAGCGCGCCGGCGTGGGCTTTTCGCATGTGTTCGGTGACAACCTGCTGCCGACGGCCTCCGCCGCGCGGCCGGAGCTAGCGGGGCGTTCGTTCGAGGCGATGGGCGTGTCGCTGGTGCTGCATCCGCGTAACCCGTATGTGCCGACGGTGCATCTGAATGTGCGTTTATTTTGCGCGGTGAAGCAGGGGGCGGACGCGGTGTGGTGGTTCGGCGGCGGCATGGATTTGACGCCGTATTACGGCTTCGAGGAAGACGCGCGGCATTTTCACCGAACCTGCCGCGATGCGTTAATGCCGTTCGGCCCGGAACTGCACCCTAAATTCAAACAATGGTGCGACCGCTATTTTTTCCTGAAGCATCGCAACGAGCCGCGCGGCATCGGCGGCATTTTTTACGACGACGTGCACACGCCCGATTTCGCAACCTGTTTTGCGATGATGCAAAGCGTGGGCGATCATTTCTTGCCGGCGTATGTGCCCATCGTCGAGCGCCGCCGTGCGTTGCCCTACGGCGAGCGCGAACGCGCGTTTCAAGCCTATCGCCGCGGGCGTTACGTCGAATTTAATCTGGTCTACGACCGCGGCACGCTGTTCGGTTTGCAATCGGGCGGGCGCAGCGAATCGATCTTGATGTCGCTGCCGCCGCTGGTGCATTGGCGCTACGACTGGCGGCCCGACCCCGGTTCGCGTGAAGCCGAGTTGTACAACAAATTTCTGGCGGCTCGCGACTGGCTATAAAAAACACAATAAAATCAAATACTTACATATTTAAATGTTGACGCGACGCGATTGCTTGCTGTGGCTCGGGTTTTTGCCCTCGCTGCTGTACACGCTACCGGTGTTGGCCCACGACGCCTTAATCCAAGCCGCCGCGCGCGGCAACACCGCCGAAGTCAAACGCCTGCTCGATACTGGCGTGCCGGTCAACGCGCGCGACGCGCGCGGACGCAACGCCGCGCTCGCCGCCACCGAGGGCGGGCACGTCGAAGCGGCGAAGCTGCTGATCGCGCGCGGCGCGGACGTTAACGCGCAAAACGACATCCGCAACAGCGTGTTTTTACTCGCCGGCGCGCGCGGCCACACCGAAATCGTGCGCGCCGCGCTGGCCGCCGGGGCCAACCTTAAATCCACTAATCGTTTTGGCGGAACCGCGCTGATCCCCGCCTGCCACTACGGCCACGTCGACACCGTGCGCTTGCTGCTCACCACCGCGATCGATGTCAATCACTACAACAACCTGGGCTGGACCGCGCTGCTGGAAGCGGTGATTTTGGGTGACGGCGGCGCGCGCCATGCGGAAATCGTCAAACTCTTGATCGCGCATGGTGCCAACGTCCATCTGCCCGACAAACAAGGTGTGACACCGCTCACGCACGCCGAACAGCGCGGCCAGCGTGTGATTGCCGAGTTGTTGCGCGCGGCGGGCGCGCGTGGGCGTTGAGGCTAAACGCATGCCTGCGCCTGCCAGCCTCGTATGCGACCTCGACGGCACGCTAAGCGACCCGGTGCTCGGCATTGGCCACTCGATCAACCACGCCCTCACGCATTTTGGTTACGCGCCGATCAGCGAACATGAGGTGTCGCAATATGCACGGCGTCGATCATGATCGGCGATCGCGCGGTAGATATCGATGCCGCAAAACACAACGGCCTACGCGCCATTGGCGTGCTCTGGGGCCACGGTTCGCGCGCCGAACTCGAAGCCGCAGCGCCGCATCGTTTGCTGCACGCGCCCAGCGAATTGGCGGCGCTGCATGCGGGCGCGTTCGGGTAACATCCAACGCGATCATGACCACACTGGAATCCATCGCCCAACGTTTTCAACGTATCGCACCCGCAGGGCTGCGCTGGTCGCTGCGCGTGGTCGACACCCGCACGGAGCAATTGGCGGTGCGCGACGACGTGGTGCAGCCGCTCAATCTGGAGGAAGACCGCGGCGCGATGGTCACCGTGTTTGAGCGCGGCGGCAGCGGCTACGCGGCAAGCGCCGATTTAAGCGACGCTGGGCTTACGCGCGCGCTCGAACGCGCCCGCGCGTGGGCGCAAGCGAGCGGCGGGCGCAGTGTCGCCGATTTTGATCAAGCACCGCTTGCCGCCACGCGCGGCGAGTATGCCTCGCCGCTGCAAACGGCATGGGACGCCATCCCGCTCACCGAAAAATTCGACACCTTGCGTGCGGCGTGCGCGGGGCTCAATGTCAGCGAAAAAATCGTCGACCGCCACGCGTGGTTGTGGCACACGCAAAGGGATGCACTGTATGTCACCTCGGCGGGCGCGCACAACCGACAGCATTTTGAATTCGTGGTGCCAATGTTGTCCGCCACCGCCAACGCCGGCGCGCAAACGCAAACCCGCACCTTGGGCGGCATGACGCATTGCGGGCAAGGCGGCTGGGAGATCGTTGCGAGCAGCGGCTTTACCACCGCGGCGCAAACGGTGGCGGACGAAGCGCTGCAATTGCTCGCCGCGCCGGATTGCCCGTCGGGCACGATGGATTTGCTGGCCGCACCCGATCAAATGGTGCTGCAAATTCACGAGTCGATCGGGCACCCGCTGGAGTTGGATCGCATTTTGGGTGATGAGCGCAACTACGCCGGCACCAGCTTTGTTACGCCAGATATGTTCGGCCGCTATCAGTATGGCTCGGCGCTGCTCAACGTGACGTACGACCCGACGCGCCCGGAGCAAATCGCGAGCTTTGCCTTCGATGACGAAGGGCTGCCCGCCACGCGCGAATATTTGATCCGCGACGGCATTTTGCAACGCGGACTGGGCGGCGGCACTTCGCAATGGCGTAGTGGTTTGCCTGGTGTCGCCACCGCGCGCGCGACAAATTGGAATCGCCCGCCGATGGACCGCATGTCCAATCTCAATGTCGAGCCGGGCGCATCGAGTCTTACCGACATGATCGCCTCGGTCGAACGCGGCGTGCTGATGCGCACCAACCGCTCGTGGTCGATCGACGATTCGCGCAACAAGTTTCAATTTGGCTGCGAGTTCGGGCAGTTGATCGAAAACGGTCGTTTGACGCAGGTGGTGAAAAACCCCAACTACCGCGGCATCTCGGCGACGTTTTGGAGGAGCCTTAAAGCGGTGGGCGCAGCCGATACGTTTGAAGTGCTGGGCACCCCCCACTGCGGCAAGGGCGAGCCCAATCAGGTGATCGACGTCGGCCACGCCGCGCCGCCGTGTTTGTTCGCCGCGGTGGATGTGTTCGGCGGGGCGTGATGCAAGACTACTTTTTTGCGCTGGCCGACGCGTTCGCCTTGTTCACGCGTGGCGACGAAGTGTCGCTCGCCAACTTCGCGGCGGAAGACTCGGATTTTGTGCGTCTGAATAAAAGCGCGGTACGCCAGGCGGGTTCGGTGGAGCAGCGCGCGTTGTCGATCGATCTGATCCACGGCGGCAAACATTGCGGTGGCACGCTCACCTTATCGGGCGATCTCGATGCCGACCGCGAGCACCTGCGGGCTGCGATAGCCCGCTATCGCGAACGCTTGGCGCTGGTGCCCGCCGATCCGCATTTGCTCTACGCCACTGAAGTGCAATCGACGCAGCAAAGCGGCGCCAATCGTTTACCCGCTGACCGCGCCACGGCGATCAACGCGCTCATCGATGCCGGCCGCGGCGCGGACCTAGTCGGCATTTACGCCGCTGGCGGCATTTACCGCGGCTTTGCCAATTCGCTCGGCCAACGCAATTGGTACGCGAGCCACACCTTTAACGCCGACTGGAGTTTTTATCTGGCGGGCGACAAGGCGGTGAAAACCGGTTATGCGGGTTTCGAGTGGAACGCCGCGGACTTCGCGCGCAAGGTCGATACCGCGCGCGCCGAACTGGCGGCGTTGTCGCGCCCACCGCGCACCATTTCCCCCGGCCGCTACCGCGCCTATCTCGCGCCGGCGGCGTTGTCCGAAATTCTCGGCATGCTCACCTGGGGCGGCTTTGGATTAAAAAGCCAGCGCACCAAGCACACGCCGCTGCTGCGCATGCTCGAACAAGGCGCAGCCTTGTCCGAGCGCGTCACACTGAGCGAAAACACGCGCGAGGGCGTGGCGGCGAATTTTCAGACGGCGGGTTACGTCAAACCCGACGGCGTCACGCTGATCGAACGCGGGCGGCTCGCCGATTGTTTGGTGTCGCCGCGCTCGGCCAAGGAGTACGGCGTCGCCACCAACGGCGCGGCCGACA
Source organism: Betaproteobacteria bacterium (assembly GCA_016868015.1). GTDB lineage: Bacteria > Pseudomonadota > Gammaproteobacteria > Burkholderiales > SG8-41 > UBA5216. The sequence goes on along the minus strand of VGIF01000005.1, from coordinate 13,447 downwards.
GCGAGGCGCCGGAATCGCTCGATCTCGCCGCAGGCGATTTGGCGTTAAACGACGTGCTCAAGCGCCTGGACACCGGTGTTTACGTCAACAACCTGTGGTATCTGAATTACTCCGACCGCGCGGCCGGGCGCATCACCGGCATGACGCGCTTCGCCACGTTTTGGGTCGAGCGCGGCGAAATCGTCGCGCCGCTTAATGTGATGCGCTTTGACGATACGGTCTACACGCTGCTCGGGAATGCGCTTGAAGCGCTCACCGACGAGCGCGACTTTATCCTCGATGCCGGCACTTACGGCGCGCGTTCGACCGGCAGCGTGCGCGCGCCGGGCGCGTTGCTCTCGGCGTTGACGTTTACGCTTTAGCTTCTCCGTTCGTCCTGAGCCTGTCGAAGCCTGTCCTGAGCTTGGTTGAAGGGGACGGACGCGAATTTCGCCGTCCCCATGTCCGAAAACGGCCAGTAGCGGCGGCGCACACGGCGCATAATGCCGCCATGGTGCTCGATCAGCAAAGCTGTTATCAGGCGGTGAAAAGCCACGACGCGCGTTTCGACGGGCGCTTTTTCACCGGCGTCACTTCGACCGGCATTTATTGCCGGCCGGTATGCAGCGCGCGCGTGCCCAAGCGCGAACATTGCCGTTTTTTCGGCAGTGCCGCGGCGGCGGAGGGTGCGGGGTTTCGGCCGTGCCTGCGTTGCCGGCCGGAACTCGCGCCGGGCAACGCCAGCGTCGATGCCAGCCAGCGCTTGGCGCAAGCCGCGGCGAGTTTGATCGAGGATGGTATCGCCTCGGGCAATGGGCTTGCCCATATCGCGGCGCAACTTAACGTGACCGACCGCCATCTGCGCCGCGTGTTCGAGGCGCAGTTCGGCGTGGCGCCGGTGGCGTTCGCGCAAACGCAACGCTTGCTGCTTGCCAAGCGGTTGTTGACCGACACCGCGATGTCGGCCACGGACGTGGCGTTTGCCAGCGGTTTTCAAAGCCTGCGGCGGTTTAACGCCTTGTTTCGCGAACGCTACCGCTTGTCGCCGTCGGATTTGCGCAAGCGCGCGCCGCGCGTTGCGCTGCGTGACGATTTTGCGTTTGAGTTGGCGTACCGGCCGCCGCTCGATTGGGCGCGGCTGCTCGCGTTTCTGGCGGCGCGCAGTGTAACGCTGGTGGAAAACGTGCATAAACAAGCGTATCGCCGCACACTCGCCATTGCCGACGCCGGCGCAGTGCACACCGGCTGGATCGAGGTGCTGCAACACAAAACCAACGCGTTGTTGCAAGTGCGCGTGGCGGCGACCTTGGCCAAAGTGCTGCCGCAAGTGTTGGCGCGGGTAAAACGCGTGTTCGATTTGTCGTGCCAGCCGCAGCAGATCGCCGCGGCGCTGGGGCCGTGGGCCAAGCCCAACGCCGGCCTGCGGCTGCCGGGCGCATTCGACGGCTTCGAACTGGCGGTGCGCGCGGTGCTGGGGCAGCAAATCACCGTGCGCGCGGCGACCACCCTGGCGGGGCGCTTCGCCGCGGCGTTTGGTGACAGCGTGCAAACGCCTTATGCCGAATTGCAGCGCGTGTTTCCGCCGGCGCCAGCAATAGCCGAGCGCAGCATCGATGACATCGCTAAGCTCGGCATTATCGCCACGCGCGCTAAAACCATCCGCGCCTTGGCGCAGGCGGTCGCGGACCAGCGCTTAACACTCGACCCATCGGCTGATGTCGAGGCCACGCTTATGGCGCTTAAGCAAATTCCCGGCATCGGCGAGTGGACGGCGCAATACATCGCGATGCGCGCGCTGGCGTGGCCCGACGCCTTCCCGCATATCGATTACGGCGTGATGAAGGCGATGAACGAAACCAACGCCAAGCGCGTGCTGGCCCGCGCCGAGGCATGGCGGCCGTGGCGCGGCTACGCGGTGATGCACCTGTGGCACTCACTAAAGGAGTAACCATGGACCAGATTACCTATTGTGACTATTACGACAGCCCCTTGGGCAAAATGCTGTTGACCGCCAACGATCATGCGTTAACAGGCTTGCATTTCGTCGGTGAAAAATATTATCCGGCGATCGATCCCGCATGGCGGCACCGCGCGGACGCCAGACTGATCGTACGCATCCGACTACAACTCGACGAATATTTCGCGGGTGATCGCCAGGCGTTCGACATCGCGGTCGAACCGGCGGGCACCGAGTTTCAGCGCGTGGTGTGGCGCGCGCTGCAAAAAATTCCGTACGGCGTGACCGAGAATTACGGCGCTTTGGCAAACCGACCGCATCGCGCGCAGTCGGCGCGGCCAACGGGCGTAATCCGATTTCGATTGTGATTCCTTGCCATCGCGTGATCGGCGCCAACGGGGACCTCACCGGATACGCCGGCGGCATGGCGCGCAAGCAGGCGTTGCTGGGCCTGGAGGCCGCTGCCGCGCGCGAGTTTTGCTTGACGCCATAGCAAAATAAAAATATCAATAAAATCAATAAGTTATGTTAATCCAAAGGAGTAAGGGCAAGCCGCGCTAGACTGCGCGCCGTAGCCTCTGAAAGTCGCGCCTCATGTCAGCCCGTGTGATTGCCGTTAGCGCCAGCCCCGCGCACCATTTTTGCAAAACGCCCGCGATTTTCATCACGCTGGTGCGCGGCGTGGGCGTGGCGGGGGATGCGCACAGCGGCGTGACGGTGAGGCACCGTTCGCGCGTGGCGCGCGATGCCACGCAACCCAATTTGCGCCAGGTGCATCTGATGCATCGCGAGTTGTTCGACGAACTCGCGCCGCGTGGCTTCAATATCGGCGCCGGCCAGTTGGGCGAAAACATCACCACCGAAGCGCTCGATCTGCTGGCGCTGCCCACCGGCGCGCGGCTGCACCTGGGCGCAGCCGCGGTGGTTCAAATCACCGGCCTGCGCAACCCGTGTTATCAGCTCGATAAATTTCGCAAAGGCTTGATGGCGGCGGTGCTGGAGCGCGCGCCCGACGGCACGCTGGTCCGCAAGGCGGGCGTGATGGGTATCGTGATAGCGGGCGGCGAGGTGCGCGCGGGCGACGCTATCGAAGTCGAGCTGCCCGCGTTGCCACATTGCCGGCTCGAAGCGGTGTAAGTGCGCGCCCATAACACCATCACCAACACGCGAGAGCGGCAAGCCGCCACCGCGCGCACGCCGAGCCCGGTTGGCGCGTCCGCCGGAACAACTCAGCCTAAAAATTATCAATTAAATCAAAAAGTTATGCGTGTCATGCCCAGATGGCCAGCGGTCCCTTGCGGGCGCTGGCACATGGCGCACAATGCGCTCAGCGGTCCAACCCCTGCGAGGTGAACGATGACAAACGCGCTAATCCCGTACCTCGGCGGCTGCCACTGCGGCGCGCTCGCTTTCGAATATCGCACCGCGCTGGCGCCCGCGAGTTGGAGCGTGCGCGAATGCCAGTGCGGTTTTTGCCGCGCGCATGGCGCCACCACGACCTCGGACGTCAACGGCGAGCTTACGTTTGAAGTGCGCGATGCGCAGGCGCTGCGGCGATATCGTTTCGGCTCGCGCACAGCGGATTTTTTGTTGTGCGAGCACTGCGGTGTGTACCTGGGCGTGCAAATGCAAACCGCGCGCGGCGCGTGCGGCATCATTAACCTGCGCGCGCTGCGCGCGCAACCGGCAGGTCTGCCCGGCGCGGCGGCGACCCATCTGGACGGCGAGGCCACCGAGCAACGCATCGCACGGCGCGAGTCGCGCTGGACGCCGATGACGGCACTGGTTTAACCTTCTGCAATCGCGCGGCGTGTAGCGGTGAAAACCCTCGGTCTGCTGGGCGGCATGAGCTGGGAATCCACCGTGCCGTATTACCGTCACATCAACGAAGCGGTGCAGGCGAGACTGGGCGGGCTGCATTCGGCGCGGCTCGTGCTCTACAGCGTCGATTTTCACGAGATCGAACAGTTGCAGCACCAAGGCGATTGGGCGGCAGCGGGTCAACGGTTGGCACATGCGGCGCGCGCCTTGCAAGCCGCGGGCGCCGAGGGCCTGGTGTTGTGCACCAACACCATGCACAAGGTGGCGCCGGCGATAGAAGCCGCGGTGAATATTCCGCTGCTGCATATCGCCGATCCGACCGCGCAGGCGATCAAGCAGGCGGGCGTTAGTCAAGTGGGTTTGCTCGGCACGCGCTTTACCATGGAGCAAGATTTTTACAAGGAACGCTTGCGCCAACGGCACGGCCTGCACGTGCTGGTGCCCGGCGAGCGCGAGCGTGAAACCGTGCACCGCGTGATTTACGACGAACTGTGCCACGGCAAAATACTCGATGCCTCGCGCGAGGCTTATCGCGGCATCATGGCGCAACTCGTCGCGCAGGGCGCGCAGGCCATCATCTTGGGCTGTACGGAAATTTCGCTGCTGGTCGCGCAAGAAGATGCCGTGGTGCCGCTGTTCGATACAACGCGCATCCATGCCGAGGCGGCAGCCGCGTGGGCGCTATCGGAGATGTGAAATGAACGCGACCGAGTTGGTCACGCATACGGGCGGCTGCCACTGCGGCCGCGTGCGCTTCGAAGTGCTGGCGCCGGCGGCGTTGGAGGTGTCCGATTGCAATTGCACGATATGCAGTAAAAGCGGCTACCTGCATCTGATCGTGCCCGCCGATCGTTTCAAATTACTCGCGGGCGGAGAGGTGCTGACGAACTATGGCTTTAACACCAATACCGCCAAGCACTTGTTTTGCTCGGTGTGCGGCATCAAATCGTTTTATGTGCCGCGTTCGCACCCGGACGGCTATAGCGTCAATGCACGCTGTCTTGATGTCGGCACCGTAGCGTCGATAACCATCAAGCCGTTTAACGGCCGCGAGTGGGAAAAAGCCGTGGCCGCGGGGACCTTGGATTAACCCGCTTGTGAATCAATCTCTTGGTCTATGATCACCGACACCATACTCGCCGCGCTGCACTACCTATCGATTATTTTGCTGGTGGTGTTCCTCGCTGGTGAGGCGGTGTTGTGCAAGCCGGAATACATCAACGCCGCGACGGTGCGGCGCCTGAGTATTTACGACGCTTTGTATTTCGCGTTTGCGATGGCTGCGCTGGCGACTGGATTGGCGCGCGCGTTTTGGGGCGCGAAGGGTTTTGCGTTTTACAGCGGCAACATTTTTTTCTGGTTGAAGGTCGCAACGTTTGTGCTGATCGGCTTGATGTCGAGCCCGCCGACGCTGGCTTTCGCGCGCTGGCGTAAGCGCCTAAAGCTTGATGCCAGCGCGTTGCCCGCAGCGGACGAAGTTCTGCGCGCACGCCGCTGGGTGTTGCGCGAAGCCCATGTGCTGGTGCTGCTGCCGATATTCGCGGTGCTGATGGCGCGTGGATTTGGGCTATAAAAATATCAATTAAATCAAATACTTACGATAACTGCGTATCACTCGCCCAAATACGCATGTCGCACCTGCTCGTCGTTCAACAACGCCTTGGCCTCGCCCGACAACGTAATGGTGCCGCTTTCCATCACATAACCGCGATCGCAAGTCTGCAGCGCGAGCCGCGCGTTTTGTTCGATCAACAACAGCGTTACGCCCTCGCGCGCCACCGCGCGGATGGTGGCGAAAATGGTTTGCACCACGATCGGCGCGAGCCCCATGCTCGGCTCATCGAGTAGCAACAGTTTGGGTTGACACATCAGCGCGCGCGAAATCGCCAGCATTTGCTGTTCGCCGCCGGAGAGCGTGCCGGCAAGTTGCTTGCGGCGTTCGGCAAGACGCGGGAACGTGGTGTAGGCGCGTTCGCAATCGGCGGCGATGGCGGTTTTGCTACCGTGGTCCCTGTGGTTTCCTTTGCCTTCGCGCACATACGCGCCCATTTCCAAATTTTCTTCCACGGTGAGGCGCGGGAACACGCCGCGCCCTTCGGGCGCCAGCGCGATGCCCAGCCGCACCAATTCAAACGCCGGCTTGCCGGTGATGTCTTGCCCGTTGTAGTGCACGCTGCCGGCGGCGGGGCGCAACAAGCCCGACAACGCCTTTAGCGTGGTGGTTTTGCCCGCGCCATTGGCGCCGATCAGCGTGACGAGTTCGCCCGCGCGCACGATGAGGTCGATGCCCTTCACCGCAGTGATGCCGCCATAGGCGACGCGCAGCCCTTTCACTTCGAGCATCGCGGCGGGCGCGTTACTCAATCGACGCCCCCAGATACGCCTCGACTACCTTCGGGTCGCGCTGTACTTCGGCGGGCGTGCCCTCGGCGATTTTTTTGCCGTAATCGAGCACCGCGACGCGGTCGGTCAAGCCCATCACCAGCTTCACGTCGTGCTCGATCAACAACAGCGTGATGCCGTCGCCGCGGATGCGTTCGAGCAATTGTTTCAGCTCGGCGGTCTCGGTGGCGTTCATGCCGGCGGCCGGTTCGTCAAGCGCCAGCAATTGCGGCTCGGTGGCCAGCGCGCGCGCGATTTCCAGCCGGCGCTGATCGCCATAAGGCAGGCTACGCGCGAGTTCGTTGGCGTGGCGCTCGACGCAGCAGTATTCGAGCAATTCATGCGCGCGGCGCTCGATCGCCGCTTCCTCCGCGCGCATCGCGGGCGAGCGCAGCACCGCGCCGATCACGCCCGCATGGGTGCGCACGTGGCGCCCGACCATCACGTTTTCCAGCGCGCTCATGTTGCCGAACAGACGGATGTTCTGAAACGTGCGCGCGATGCCGGCCTCGGCCACGCGATGCGCCTTGGCGCGGGTCAAGCGGTGCTGGGCAAAGGTGAATTCGCCCGCGTCGGCGCTGTAGACGCCGGTCAACACATTAAACAGCGTGGTCTTGCCCGCGCCGTTGGGGCCGATCAACCCGAAAATTTCGCCGCGCGAAATTGCAAGTGACACGTTATCCAGCGCGGTCAGTCCGCCGAAGCGCTTGGTGATGCCGCTGGCCACCAGCAGCGGCTCAGCCACCGTTTTTCTCCCCGGTCAATTCGCGGCGGCGGATCTTCGACGGCCATAAGCCCGCCGGCCGCAACAACATCATTAGCACCAGCGCGAGACCAAACAGCAACATGCGCAGATCCGCCGGATCGACCACCACGCGCCCGAACCATTGCTGCTGCAGCGGCCCGATGTAACGCAGCGCCTCGGGCAGCGCGGTCAGCAACACCGCGCCCACCACCACGCCCCACACGTTGCCCATGCCGCCCAGCACCACCATGCACAACACCATGATCGAATCGTGCAAGGTAAAACTCTCCGGGCTGATGAAACCCTGAAACGAGGCAAAAAGCCCGCCCGCCACGCCGCCGAAGGTCGCACCCAGGGCGAAGGCGAGCAGCTTCATGTCGCGCGTGTTGATGCCCATCGCGCCGGCGGCGAGTTCATCCTCGCGGATCGCTACCCAGGCGCGGCCGATGCGCGAGCTTTCCAGGCGCCGCGACAACACAATGGTAAGCAGCGCGCAAATCAGAAACACAAAGTAATAACTGTGCACCGGCGCAATGGTGAGGCCGGCGATTTCGTAAGTCTTGTTCAGCGACACGCCGCCCAGGTGCAGCGGGTCGATCAGCGTAATGCCCTGCGGCCCGTTGGTGATATTGATCGGCCGGTTCAGGTTATTTAAAAAAATGCGAATGATTTCGCCAAACCCCAGCGTCACGATCGCAATATAGTCGCCGCGCAGCTTCAACGTCGGCGCGCCGAGCAAGATGCCAAACACCCCCGCCATCAACGCCCCCAGCGGCAACAGCGCGAGAAACGACCAATGTATGCCGAACTGCGGCGAAGCGAGCAGCGCATACGAGTAAGCGCCCACCGCGAAAAACGCGATGTAACCCAGATCAAGCAAGCCCGCGAAGCCGACGACGATGTTAAGCCCCAACGCCAGCATCACAAACAACAACGCCACATCGATAATGCGCACCCAAGCGCGGCCGAGCGTGGCGTCGACGACAAAGGGTAGCGCTGCCAGTGCAATGGCGACGACCGTGTAAGTTAGATAGCGATTTAACGTCAACATCTTAGACGCAGATTTACGCAGATGAACGCAGATTAAAGTCCGTTGACAACTCGCTTAACCTCGACACTAGCGGCGCCAAAATTAATTACCAAACCAACCCGTAGATCTAATGCTTTAAGGTAGTTCAGACACTGTGCCAGGTGTACCTTGTCGAGCCGTTGGACAGCTTTGATCTCGACAATTAGGCTTTCAGCCACAAGGATATCCGCTCCGTAATCCCCTACAACCTCGCCACGATACAAGACCTTCATCGGTCGCTGTTGGTGAGCCGGCAAACCAACGTTTCGAAGCTCAACTAGCAGCGCGTTTTCATAGACCTTTTCAAGAAAACCGATGCCTAATGTTTTTCCAACGCGATAAGCGCATCCGATTACCAGCTCGGTAACCCTATTGATGTCCAAATCTGCGTTCATCTGCGTAAATCTGCGTCAAAAAGCTTTTGCCTTTAAGCCCGATCCCCAGAACGTACCCCCATCAACCCCGACGGCCGCAGCATCAACACCAGCACCAGCACCAAAAACGCGAACACGTCGCGGTAGTTGCTGCCGAACAAACCACCGGTGATGTCGCCGATGTAACCCGCGGCGAGGCTTTCGATGAGCCCCAGCAGCATGCCGCCGAGCATCGCGCCGGGGATGTTGCCGATGCCGCCCAGCACCGCGGCAGTGAATGCCTTGAGCCCCAACATGAAACCCATGAAGTAATGGCCCTGGCCGTAGTAGAGCACCACCATCACGCCGGCGATGGCGCCGATGGCCGCGCCCAGCGCGAAGGTAAACGCGATCACGCGCGTGGTGTCGACCCCCATCAGCCCCGCGACATCGGGGTTTTGCTCGGTGGCGCGCATGGCGCGGCCCATGCGGCTTGTTTTGACGAACCACAGCAGCGCCGCCATGATCGACAGCGCCAGCACAAAAATAAACGCTTGCGTGCTGGTGATTTGCACGCCGCCGATGACGATTTTGGCGGGTTTCACCAGCTCCGGCATGGAGATGTATTGCTTGCCCCAGATCAGCGCGGCTGAATATTGAATCAGGATCGACACGCCGATCGCGGTGATCAATGGCGCCAGGCGCGGCGCGCGCCGCAGCGGACGATACGCCGCGCGCTCGACGAAAAGCCCCAACACCACGCACACCACCATCGCCGCGCCGGCGGCGATCAACAACACCGCAACCCCGGGCAAACTTGCGCCCAGCGCCATCATCACCGACAGCGCCACCAGCGCGCCCACCATCACGATGTCGCCGTGGGCGAAGTTGATCAGCCCCAAAATGCCGTAAACCATGGTGTAGCCCAGCGCCACCAGCGCGTAAATGCTGCCGAGCAACAGGCCGTTGGTGATTTGCTGGAAAAAGATGTCCACGAGTGGTCTACGCCGGGGCTCGCATGTGAAAACGGCACCGCCGGGGTGCCGTTTGCTACTACAGGAAATACCTTACTTCTTGGCGACGTCCGCGGCGTTTGCCGCGGGGGCTGCCTGCGCCGCACCCGGTGTCACGGTTTCCAGCGGCTCCCACTTACCGCCCTTTACCACGTAAATGGTGATGGGGCCGTTGCGCAGATCGCCTTTTTCGTCGAACGCGATGGGGCCGATCACACCGTTGAAATTGGTTTTGCCGACTTCGGGCAGAATTTTCGCCGGCTCCCACGAGCCCGCGCGTTTCATCGCTTCGATAAACACCATCACCGCGTCGTAACCCATCGGCGCGAACAGTTCGACGTCCTTGCCGAATCTTGCCTTGAACTTGGCAAGGAATTCGGCGCCGCCGGGCATTTGCTCCTTGGGCAGCCCCGGGATCGACGCCATGGTGCCTTCGGCCGCATCGCCCGCGAGCTTGATGTAGTTGGGCGTTTGCATGCCGTCGCCGCCGATGAACTTGGCCTTGATGCCGAGCTCCGCCATTTGCTTCACCATCGGGCCGGCTTGCGGATCGATGCCGCCGAACATGATGAGATCGGGGTTGCGGCCCCTGATCTTGGTGAGGATCGCCTTGAAATCGGTGTCTTTATCGGTGGTGTGTTCGCGCGCGACGATTTTGCCGCCGCCGGCCTTGATGGTCGCCTCGAAGTTGTCGGCGAGCCCCTGGCCATAGGCCGTGCTGTCGTCGATCACCGCGATGGTCTTGGCCTTCAACTGGTTAAGCGCAAAGCGCGCCAGCACCGGGCCTTGTTGGCCGTCGTGCGCGACCACGCGGAAGGTCGTTTTGTAACCCTTCAACGTGTAGTCGGGGTTGGTGGAGGCGGGCGAAATTTGCGGTATGCCAGCGTCGGCGTAAATCTTCGACGCCGGGATCGACGCCCCGGAGTTAAAGTGCCCCACCATCGCGGAGATTTTGCTGTCCACCATCTTTTGCGCGACGGTGGTGGCCTTGGTGGGATTGGCTTCGTCGTCCTCCGCTACCATCTCGAACCTGACCGCCTTGCCGCCGATGGTGATGCCCGCCTTGTTGGCGTCTTCAATCGCAAGCTGCACGCCGTTGCGGATGTCGATGCCGATATGCGCCTGCGCGCCGGTGGTGGGCGAGGCCACGCCGATTTTCACGACTTGCACCTCGGGCGCTTTCGCCGCGGGTGCTTCGGCTTTTTGCGCTGCGGGCGGCGCCTTGTCGCCACACGCGCTCAACGCCAAGGCCATCGCCAGGGCGGCGGCGGTATGCATTAACTGTCTGCGATTCATCGGGGGCTCCTGGTGTGTGCTTGTTGTTCGAACTGAAAAATCATTATCAGGCGCGGGGTGGGGGTTGTCAATTTTGGCTAGTCACCGGATGCGCCGCGATCAAGTTGCGCCATCTGGTTTTAGTGGTAATCATCCTCACGTTGATGCCGCACCGCGAGCACAGTCACCGTGGCCGGTGCTTCGATTTCGAACAGCGCGACGTAGCCTGCCGTTCCGAACGGGATTAGCAAATCCCGCAGTCCTTGATCGAAAGGCGGCACTCTACGGCACGAATAGGGTGTTAAGGCCAGCAGGGCGAGCCCGGCTTCTATAGCTTCCAGCGCTCGTTGCCCTGCCTCGAGGTCTTTCGTGGCGAGGAAATCGTGCAACCGCAGGAGGTCTTCTTCAGCTTCAGGCGTTAGCCAGACTTTGTAGCCGCTCATCCACGCGCGGCGCGTTTGGCTTTTTCAAGGCGGCTACGCAGCTTACGGATAACCGCATCCGCCGACACGTATTGGCCCGTACGCTTTGCTTTGGCGCGGCTCGCGAGACCGCGGGCAATGAACGCCTGCTGGGCACGGCGTTGCTCGATGCTGCGCGATACCGCATCGAGCACGAAAGCCGACAGTGTTTCGCCTTCGGCAAGCACGGCTTCCGCCGAAGCGCGCAGTTCGGGACTGACACGCAGAGGGGGTAGGGTGGTGGTTTTCATGGGCATTCAAAAATGCATCGCAAGTGCGATGCATTATGCGTCGCGGCAAGTACGTTGTCCATTGTATTAGCGCCGTTTCGACTTGCGCGCCGCCTTACCCCGCACCTCCACCCCCGCCCACGGCTCCAAATAAGTCACCAGCGAAGTCATATCGCGCTTGCCGCCCCCCTGGTTGTAGGCAAACTGCCACAACTGACGCGCGGCGCTGCCGACGATCATCGGCATGCCCAAGGCTTGGCATTCCTCGATAGCGAGGCCGATGTCCTTGCACGCGCCGGCGATGGGGAATCCGAAATCGAACTTGCGCGTCAACACCGCGCGCGGGATTTTGTCTTCGGTGGCAGTGTTGCGGCCGCTGCCGGCGTTGATGACATCGATCATCAGATCGGGGTCGAGGCCGGCTTTCGCGCCCGCGACCAGCGCTTCGAGACTCATCGCCAGCGCGGTTTGTGAGAGCAGGTTGTTGAGCAGCTTTAACAACTGTGCTTGCCCCGGCTCGCTGCCGGCGATAAACACTTTGCCGAAGATTGCCAGCGTATTGCGCAAGCCGGCAACGATATTGGGTTTGCCCGCGACCATTACCGCCAGCGTGCCCTTTTCCGCGCCGGTGGCGCCGCCGGAGACCGGCGCATCGATCAAGGTGATGCCGCTCGCGCGCAGCGAGGCGGCGACTTCTTTTTCCACCTTGGAGCCGGTGGTGGAAAGGTCGACGACGATTTTGATTTTTTTGCCGCGCTTCACGCCCTGTTCGCCGAGCGCCACTTCGCGCAGCACCGCGGGCGCGGGCAAGCTAGTAAACACCACGCGCGCATGGTCGGCCACCTTACGCGGATGTTTTGCCACGCGCGCGCCAAGTTTTGCCAGGGTTTTTACCGCCGCTGCATTAACGTCGTAAACAATCAACGGGTAGCCGCGTTCGATCAGCCGCCGCGCCATGCGCCCGCCCATCACGCCCAAGCCTATAAAACCGGTGAGTTCTGCTGTTGCCGCCATGACCTGCTCCATTAAATCAAGGTGAAGTCGCGAATTCTACGCAGATTTGACCGCTTGCCCGTATCTGGCTAGTCTTTGCCTACTGCTTGATCAAATGGTGAGGCCATGAACGCACCCAATCCGCAACTGCTGGTGGAAATCCCCTATACGCTGAATAACGGTCAAAAGCTGATCAACGAAACCTACGGCCGCGGCAATTTGGAGCGCCGCACCGAAGGCACGCGCGACCCGCGCCCGATGCCGATGGAAAACGGGCGGCCGATCGCGGCCTCGTTCAAGCTCGAAGAAGCGGGTTTTGTGTTCGTCGAACACAAAACCCAAATGAAAAACTTTTTCGACGCGGCGGAATTGAAATCGGTGTACTACGCGGAGGTCGAAGCCTTGATCAAACGCGAATCGGGCGCCACCCGCGTGGTGATTTTCGATCACACGCTGCGTTCGGGCGACCATGACGAACGCCAAGAAAAATTAATCCGCGAGCCGGTGATTTCCGCGCATAACGATTACACCGAATGGTCGGGCCCGCAGCGCGTGCGCGACTTGCTGCCGAACGAAGCCGACGAACTGCTCAAAAAACGTTTCGCCATCGTCCAGGTGTGGCGTGCGATCAACCAGCCGATCGAATCCAACCCGCTGGCAATGGCCGATGCGCGCAGCATCGCCGCCGAGGATTTGCTGATCGCCGAGCGGCGCTACCCGGACCGCGTGGGGCAGACCTATCGCCTGGCCTACAACCCCAAGCATCGTTGGTATTATTTTCCGAAAATGACGCGCGACGAAGCGTTTGTGTTCAAGGTCTACGATTCGGCCAAAGACGGCCGCGCGCGTTTCACCGCGCATACGTCGTTCGTCGACCCCAACACGCCGCCCGGCGCGCCGCCGCGGCAAAGCATCGAGATGCGCGCGCTGGCGTTCTTTTAGCGGTTGCTGGCGCAACGATCATTGGCAAAACAAGAACGTTAGGGGAGATCAGGTGATGGTGCTTAAGGAAGCGCTGAATAAGTCCCCGATTGCTCTGTAAACGCGAATTCCAGTGGTACGTTCTGATTGGGAGGACGTATTCGCGAGCCACGAGGCAAGACATGAAACAAATGACGCTGGCAGCAGTGAGCGGATTTGAAAAGCACAGCCGCGCCACGCGCAAGGCG
>VGIF01000004.1 GCA_016868015.1 Betaproteobacteria bacterium | reverse complement strand
AGAACGCCAATCGCGCCTTTGCGATGCTGGCGATGGTGAACATTTACAAATGGGATAGGCCGCTCACGGGATAAGTGCGTGCAGCGGAAGCCTAAAACGGCGAAAAACACCGAATTAAACATCGAAAGCGCCTTCGGCCTGATGAAATCAGCATTCATTTCGCATAATCGGCATCATCGCTTTCCTCGGGCGCACCTTTTACCTACTTGATCAGCGTATTCTTAAGCATCTCCGCCACCGCCTTGCCCAGGTCATCGGTCTTGGCGCTGCCGCCGAGATCGGGCGTTTTGGGGCCTTCCTGCAGCACGTTTTCAATCGCTTTCACCATGGCGGCGCCGGCTTCGGGGCAGCCCAGGTGATCGAGCATCATCGCGCCGGCCCAGATCATGCCGACAGGATTGGCGATCTTTTTGCCGTAGATGTCGGGCGCGGAGCCGTGCACTGGCTCGAACAGCGAGGGGAACGCCTTTTCCGGATTCATGTTGGCCGAGGGCGCGATGCCGATGGTGCCGGTGGCGGCGGGGCCTAGGTCGGACAAAATATCGCCGAATAAATTGGAGCCCACCACCACGTCGAACCAATCCGGGTGCATTACAAAGTGCGCGCACAAAATGTCGATGTGGAATTGATCGACCTTGATGCCGGGGTAGTTTTGCGACATCGCGGCGACGCGCTCGTCCCAGTACGGCATGGAGATTGAAATGCCGTTGGATTTGGTGGCGGAGGTCAGATGTTTTTTCGGGCGTGACGCGGCAAGGTCGAACGCGTATTTCAAAATGCGATCGGTGCCCTTGCGCGAGAACACCGCGTTTTGGGTGACGAATTCGCGCTCGGTGCCGGCGTACATGCGCCCGCCCACCGAGGAATATTCGCCTTCGGAGTTTTCGCGCACCACCCAAAAATCGATGTCACCGGGCTTGCGATTAGCGAGCGGGCATTTCATGCCGGGCATCAAGCGCACCGGGCGCAGGTTGACGTATTGGTCGTAGCCGCGGCGAAATGGGATCAACAGCCCCCACAGTGAAACGTGATCGGGCACGGTGGCGGGCCAGCCCGCGGCGCCGAAATACACCGCGTCGTGTTGCTTTAATTGCTCAAGGCCGTCGTCGGGCATCATCTTGCCGTGTTTGGCGTAGTAGTCGCAACTCCAGTCGAATTCGTCGAATTTGAATTCGATGCCGAATTTACGGCCGGCCGCCTCAAGGGCGCGCAAGCCTTCGGGCATCACTTCCTTACCGATGCCGTCGCCGGGGATGACTGCGATGCGAAATTGCTTCATGGGCGTCTCTTTTCATCACACAAATACAAAGGGCAGCACGATGGCTGCCCTTGAGGTTACACAAAAAAACTTACGCTGCGGCCAGAATTAACTTACGCCGCGGCTTTGGTACCCGGCACGCGCTTGCCGTATTTCTGGTTGAATTTTTCCACGCGACCCGCGGTGTCGACGATTTTTTGCTTGCCGGTATAAAAAGGGTGGCACGACGAGCACACTTCAACGTGCAAGTCGCGCGCCATGGTGGAGCCGGTTTTCCAGCTCGCGCCGCAACTGCAGGTGACGGTGATTTCGCTGTATTCGGGGTGAGCGTCTACTTTCATGGCATTTCCGGAGGCGGTTGAAAATGGCCGAGGGCCAAAAGGGCGTGGATTATCAACGATTTCCGTCACCAGAGCAAGGGCCGCTGCGCGGGCGCCCAGTTTTCCAATAAATGGCAGCATTTGGCCACCACTTCGCGCCCAACCCTCTGCGGCACCGGCTGATAAAACGATTGCCCGGCCTGCACCGTCAGCGCCACAAAGTAAAGCGCGCCGGCGCGCACATCGAGGGTTAGCCGCCCGTTGTCCGCGCCCACGCCGCTCAAGGTGTGCCGGCCCGGATCAAGGTGCACGCGAAAATAGGTGTAAGGCAAGGTCGCGCCGATCAGCCGCTCGTTGATCCATAGCGCGCTGTCCTCGGCGCCGCTGTCCAGGCGATACACATACAGTGTGGCGCTCGCCGGATGCGTGCCGAATTGTTTGGCCTCGCGGTCGCGTTCGTGCGTGGCCTGCGGCGTGGAAGCGCACGCCGCCAGCAGCGCCAGCAGGCCCGACAGCACGGCGAAACCAGGGCCGCGCGGGCGCCGAACCATGCCGCTACAGCAGCGAGGCCTGGTTGACCATGCGCCGGCCGCGCGCTTCATCAATACGCCGCAGCGACATCGTCTTCAAGCCGTCGCGCGCGTCGCCGGTGGCGATTTGTTCGACAAAATAAATTTCGCCGGCTTTGGTTTGCAGGGTGACGGACGCGCCCCACGCCGCCGCACCGCTGATGTGATGCGTGCCCGGCGGACCTTCCCAGCGGTAGTAGGTGCCGGGCTGTGTGGCGATCATGCCGCCGGGTATCGACAGCGGTCCGTGCACGTTGCCGTCCACCAGCGGACGCACGATGTAGATCACCGCCTTGTCGGGCAGAGCCTCGAATTTTTTTGCATGGATATCGGCTGGCGTGGGCGGCAACTGCGCACAACCAGTCACCAGGCTCAGTATAAAAATATTTAATAAAATCAAATACTTATGTTTCATGATGCCTCCTGGTTTAAGACGCGCGACAAGCCTAGCACTGTGCTAATGCAAGCACAACGCCGTGCGGCGCGAGTTGCGGTTGCGCCGCACGGCGTTCGTTGGTTAAATCAATCTCACGCAACGTTCTCCGCTTGGCGGCGAACAGCGCCGCACAAAAAAATTCCCAGGAGCGCTTATGAAAGTCAAAGCCGCGGTCGCGCACAAAGCCGGTGCGCCCCTCGTCATTGAAGAGGTTGATCTCGACGGCCCGAAATCCGGCGAAGTGTTGGTTGAGATCAAGGCCACCGGCATATGCCACACGGATGAGTTTACGCTCTCCGGCGCCGACCCCGAAGGCTTGTTCCCGGCAATCTTAGGCCATGAGGGCGCGGGCATCGTGGTTGATGTCGGGCCCAACGTGAAGTCGCTGAAAAAGGGCGATCACGTGATTCCGCTTTACGTGCCGGAATGCCGCGAGTGCGAATACTGCATCTCCGAAAAAACCAATTTGTGCCAATCGATACGCGTCACGCAAGGCCAAGGCGTGATGCCCGATGGCTCAAGCCGTTTTTCGCTCGGCGGCAAAAAATTGTTTCACTACATGGGCACGTCGACCTTCGCCAACTACACCGTGGTGCCGGAAATTTCGCTGGCGAAAATCCGCGAGGACGCGCCATTTGACAAGGTGTGCTACATCGGCTGCGGCGTTACCACCGGCATCGGCGCGGTGATCAACACCGCGAAAGTCGAGCCGGGCGCGAACGTGGTGGTGTTCGGTCTGGGCGGTATAGGCTTAAACGTGATTCAAGGCGCGCTGCTGGCGGGTGCCAACATGATCGTCGGCGTGGATGTGAATCCCGCGCGCGAGGCGCTTGCCCAAAAATTCGGCATGACGCATTTTGTGAATCCCAAGGAAGTCGGCGGCGCCAAGGGCCGGCGCGACGTGCCCAAAATTGTCGATTGGTACATGGACGGCAAAATCAACATCGACGATTTGATCACGCACCAGTTGAAACTCGCCGACATCAACCAGGGCTTTGATTTGATGCACGCGAGCAAATCGATACGCAGCGTGGTGGTGTACTGAGTGTGAATGCGAGCAATTGGAGCGCGGTGCTCGACTTCTGGTTCGGCGCGCCGGGCAGCGTGAGTTACGGCCAATCGCGCGCCGAGTGGTTTAAAAAGTCCGATGCGTTCGATGCGCTGATCCGCGAGCGTTTTTTGCCGCTGTACGAGCAAGCCCGCGCGGGCGCGTTGGCGCACTGGCGCGAGAGCCCGTTGCCGCTGCTGGCGTTGATCATCGTGTGCGATCAGTTTGCGCGCAATTTGTTTCGCGATTCGCCGCGCGCGTTCGAGTCCGATGCGATGGCGCTAGAGTGTGCGCGGAAGATGTTAGCGCGCGACTGGGATCGGCGTTTGCTCGGCGTGCAACGGCAGTTCGTTTATCTGCCTTTTGAGCACAGCGAAGACTTGGCGATGCAGCACGAATCGATGCGCTTGTTCGGCCAACTGGCGCTAGAGCCGGGCCGCGCGGATTTACTGGAATGGGCGCGCAAGCACTTGGTGATCGTCGAACGCTTCGGGCGCTTCCCCCATCGCAACGCG
Organism: Betaproteobacteria bacterium; assembly: GCA_016868015.1. Classification (GTDB taxonomy): domain Bacteria; phylum Pseudomonadota; class Gammaproteobacteria; order Burkholderiales; family SG8-41; genus UBA5216. The sequence continues at coordinate 44,715 of VGIF01000004.1, read as the reverse complement.
GCGTTGGGGCGCGCCTCGACGCCAGCCGAGATCGAGTTCTTGCAGGGGCCCGATTCGCGTTTTTAGCTGCTACTTTAAGTATTTGATTTTAAACAATATTTTTATTTCCTTCGAAATAAGGCCACGGGCGTTAGATGCGGCATAAACGTGTTGCGTTGTTGTTGGTCTGAGCCCTTGTCTAAACCGACTCATGGCCACGCCGTTGCGCACTGAACTGCCTTATCGCGAAGACAGCACCGCGTTATTCGAAGCGGTGGCGGATCACCCGTGGGCGGTGTTTCTCGATAGCGGGCGGCACGATGCGGGGCAGTCGCGTTACGACATCATCGCCGCCGAGCCGTACGTGCGCTTGATAACGCGCGGCAATCTCACCGAAGTGCACGCGGAAGGCGTGTCGCTCACGCGTGAAGACCCGTTTGCGTTGCTTAAACGCCTCCTCGATATCGACGCCACGCTTGCCGGCGACTTGCCGTTTTGCGGCGGCGCCATCGGGTACTTCGGGTACGATCTCGCGCGCCGCATCGAGCGGCTGCCTTCGCGCGCCACCGCCGGCGAGCGCGTGCCGGACATGGCGATCGGCATTTACGACTGGGCGGTGGTGGTGGATCACCTGGAGCGCCGCTGCTGGCTGGTCGGCCAAGGGCGCGATCACGACACCGATATCAAGTGGAATGCGTTAATTGCGCGTTTTTCCCAGCCACCGCCGGAACGCGCGCGCGCGCCGTTTCGCGTGACCTCGGGCGTGCAATCGAGCCGCTCGCGCGAGAGTTACGCGCGCGCGTTTCGCCGCATCAAGCAATATGTCAATGATGGCGATTGTTATCAGGTGAATCTCGCGCAGCGTTTTGCCGCCGAGGCCGGCGGTGACGCATGGCTCGCGTATCAAGCCTTGCGGGTGATCAACCCGGCGCCGTTTTCGGCGTATCTGGCGACACCCTACGCGCATATTTTGTCGTCCTCGCCGGAGCGTTTTTTGCGCGTGCATCGTGGTGAAGTCGAAACCAGGCCGATCAAGGGCACGCGCCCGCGCGCAGGCCACCCGCGGCTCGACGCCGAGCTGGCCGAGGCGCTGCGCGTGTCCGAAAAAGACCGCGCGGAAAATGTCATGATCGTCGACTTGCTGCGCAACGATTTATCTAAAAACTGCGAGCTGGGGTCGGTAAAAGTGCCGCGGCTGTTTGAAGTCGAAAGTTATGCCACGGTGCATCATTTGGTGAGCACCGTGGTGGGGCGTCTTAAGCCGGGCCGCGATGCCATCGACCTGTTGCGCGGCGCTTTTCCCGGTGGCTCGATTACCGGCGCGCCCAAATTGCGCGCGATGGAAATCATCGATGAAGTCGAGCGCTTTCGCCGCGGGGTGTATTGCGGCGCCATCGGCTACATCGGCTTTGACGGCAGCATGGATACCAATATCGCGATTCGCACCATTACCTATTCGCACGGCAGCGTGCGCTTCTGGGCCGGCGGCGGCATCGTCGCCGATTCGCAAGTCGAAGCCGAATATCAGGAAAGTTTCGACAAGGCGCGCGCGCTGCTGCGCTTGATGGCGCAAAGCGCGCTGCCCGAGACGGCGGCCCACGCGGGTGGCGAACCGCTGCCGCCCGCGTAAGCCGGCGGCGGCGCGCGTGCGTACCGGTTTGCACGCATGCGCAGGCCGGAATTTTTGTGCGAAACGTGCGGAAATGTGCTAAAAATCAAGGACTTAGTGGCGTCTGCCGCAGTCCGGTTTGCTAGAATGCCGGCATCCACCGCACATGCGAACGTGCACGTGTTTTTGGCGTTCGGCAGACCGGTCAACACAAGGATTTGGCATGCGCGATTGCCGCGATTGCGGTGCAGTGAGCTGCCTCGCGAGCGCGCGGCGCAAGCTCGGGGCGTGCTAAACCTTTTCCCCTAATGGCGCTACGCAACCTTCTTCGATCGCTCGATCCCGCCGCCGGCGAAGCGGCGGAGCTGCGGCGCATCATGGTGATTGTGGCGTTTGCTTGCGCGGTGTTCGCGCTTACCGTGCCTTTGGTCTACTACGTATCGCAGCAGGCGCGCGTGCAATCGGATTTGCGGGTGCAGGCGCTGGTTCAAGCGCGCGCGGTTCAGGCGTTGATTGACCGCGAGCCGCAGGCCTGGCGCGCGCGCGGCGCGGAGCTTCAAGCCGGTTTAAACGAAGGCGTGCTGGAAAAGCGCGGTGTTCAATCGCGCGTGCTCGATGCGCAAGGCGAAGTGTTGGCGGCCGCGGGGCCGGCGAATCCCTGGCCGCGTATGGCCCAGCGCGTGCCGCTGGTGCACGGCGCGCTGGACGTGGGTTATGTCGAGGTGGTGGGCACATTGCAGCCCTTGTTGCTGCAAACGGCGCTTACCGCTTCGCTTGGCGCGCTGCTCGGTATTGCGCTCTTCGGCATGATGAAAAGCGTGCCGCTAAACGCGGTGAAGCGCGCGATGGGGCAAATGCACGAAGCAAGCGCGCGCGCGGAACGGGCCAACGCCGCGAAGTCGATCTTCCTTGCAAACATGAGCCACGAAATCCGCACGCCGATGAACGGCGTGATCGGCATGACGGGGCTGTTGCTCGGCACGCCGTTAAACCGCGAACAGCAGGAATACGTCGAGACCATCCGCACCAGCGGCAACCAGCTGCTCACTGTGATCAACGACGTGCTGGATTTTTCCAAGATGGAGTCCGGTAAGCTCGAGTTCGAAACGCAACCCTTCGAACTCGCGCGCTGCATCGAGGATGTGTTCAGCATCGTCGCCATGGCCGCGCAGCGAAAAGGCCTGGAGCTTTTGTATCTGATCGAGAGCGACGTGCCGGCGTGGATCGAGGGCGACGTGGCGCGGCTGCGCCAGGTGCTGGTGAATCTGGTGAACAACGGCGTGAAGTTCACCCATCAGGGCGAAATCTTCGTGCACGTCACGCGCGAGGCCGGCGAACCCGTGGCGGGCGCGGAGCGCGCGCGCGAGGTCTTGCGCTTCGCGGTGCGTGACAGCGGCATCGGCATCCCCGCCGCGGCTCAAGAGAAGCTGTTCAAGCCGTTTTCGCAAGTCGACGCCACCGCGGCGCGCAAGTACGAAGGCACAGGTCTTGGGCTTGCGATTTGCGCGCGCCTGGTCGAGCTGATGGGCGGCGCCATTGCGGTGAGCAGCGAAGCCGGCAAAGGCTCGACCTTCACCTTTACGTTGGCCACCCGCGCCGCCGTTGCAAGCGAGCGCGATGTGCGGCCGGATCATTTCGCGGTGCACGGCAAGCGCGCGCTGCTGGTCGACGATAACGAAACCATCTTGCGCATTTTGAGTTCGGTGCTGCGCCGGTGGGGCTTGACCTGCGATCTGGCGCTGTCGCCGCAGCTTGCGTTAACGCGCCTGCGCGAGGACACGGCTTACGATCTGGCGGTGATCGACTATCACATGCCGGAGATGAACGGGGTGGAGCTTGCCCGTGAAATTCGCGGAATTGCCGGGCGCGAAAAATTGCCGCTGACGCTGTTCACCTCGGTGGAAACGGCGGCGAGCGCCGCGGCCGACGTCGATCAGTTGTTCGCGGCAAAGCTGATGAAACCGCTGCGCCAATCGCAATTGTTCGAAACGTTAAACGGTTTGCTCGCCGGTAAGGTGGTGACGGTGCGCACGGCGCCGCAGCGCCTGGTGAGCGCCGGGGAGCGCGCGGCGCGCGCGCGCGTGAAAATTCTGGTGGCGGAAGACAATCCGGTGAACATGCGTCTGGTGCACGTGATGCTCGACAAACTGGGCTATCGCGCCGACGGCGTTTCGAGCGGCGGCGAGGCGCTCGATGCGGTGAAGCGCCGTGCCTACGACGTGGTGCTGATGGACGTGCAAATGCCGAATATGGACGGCCTGGAAGCCACCCGCCGCATTCGCGCGCAGCTTGCGGCGCACCGGCAGCCGTACGTGATCGCGGTCACCGCCAATGTGCTTTACGAGGACCGGCAGGAATACGTGCGCGCGGGCATGAACAGCTTCCTCGGTAAACCGTTTACCATGAATGAACTGCAAGCCGTGCTCAATGAAGCGCAGCGCGCCCACGGCGCCGGCGTGCCGCGGGAAGCGCCGCCGGCCGAGGCGGCGGCGGATGAACCCGGCAGCGTTGAGTTGCTCGACCGGCAACGTTTTGAAGAGGTGAAATCGCTTACCCGCGAGGCCGGCCCGGACGTATTGAGCGGCATGGTGCAAAATCTGCAAAGAGATCTCGAGGCGTTTGACGCGGCGCTGGCCGCGCGGCTTGCCCAGCAGGACGCCACCGGCGTGGCGCGCGCGGCGCACTCGTTAAAGGGGTCAAGCCACAGCCTGGGCGCGCAGGCGCTCGGCAACCTGTTCGCGGAACTCGAACGGCTCGCCAAATCGGGGCAACTCGAAGCCGTCGCCTATCATTACCAGCGCGGTAAACCGATCTGTGCGGACACGCTTGGCGCGCTCACGCAAGCCGACGTCACGGCGTAAGCATGGTGCCGCGCTACAAACGCACGTAACCCATGTTGCCGTCGATTTGCACGTGGGTGCCCATCGGCTTGGACAGCCGCTGGTAGCGCTCGAGAATTTCCGCCGCCACCTCGCCCTCGGCGAGCATCGGGCGGCCTTGCTGCCAGCGCGGCTTGCCATAGCCGACATCCACCGGGTAAATGCGGATTTCCTTTAACTTGCCGCCTTCGAACCGCACGCGGTGCATGCCGCTTTGCCAGTTGTGGGGCGTGACGCTTTGCCCCTTGCTGGGCTTGCCCGGGCTGTCGCCTTGGTAGCCCGCGCGCGTGTCGTAAAAATCCGCCGGCGTGCCGTTCCAACCAAGGCCTTGATACTCGTACGCGTCTTGCGGCGTGAGCAAGACGCTGTCGTTTTGCAGGATGAAGTCGCCCAGTCCATAAAAAACCGGCCGCCCTTTGTAAATCTCGATGCCGCGATCCTGGTGCGGCCCGGTGCCCACCAGAATATCCGCGCCGGCATCGATCATCGCGTGATACATGGTGATGGCGTGTTCCGGCGGCGTGTCGCCCGGCCAATCCTGGTTGTGCATCGCCACCACCACCCACTGCGCCATGCGCCGCGCGTCGCGGATGCGCTCCAAAAAGCCGTCAAGATCGGGCTGATACGGATACCAGCGCTTTTCGATTTTGTCGCCGAGGATCACCTTCAGATACTTGAAGGCGCAGTTGTCGTAGCCCGTCAGATGCAAGGTGGTGGCGGTGTCGGGCGGCGAGTTGTGGCCCATCGGGCGATGCGCGCCCGCTTGGTGCGTCCAGCCGAGCGTGGCGCCGATCGCGCGCAGTTGTTCGAACATCGGCTTATCGACCGTCCACTCCAGGTAGTGCCGCAGGTAGTTCGCACCCGGCCGGCCGATCATGTCGCGGCGCTGATCGCCCGCGCGCCCCCACGCGAACAGCGACGTGGTGCCCGAGAGCAGCGCCACACGGCCCTTTGCCGTTTCGAGATAAGCCGGCGCGCGCGCTTGGGCGAGGTTGCGTCCCATGCCGGCGTGCGTGACGCCCGCGCGCGAGAGATGCTCGACGGTTTTCATCACCCCGCCTTCGCCGAAGTCGATCGAATGGTTGTGCGCCGTGGACATCATCTGAAAGCCCATCCACTGCAAGTCGGCGATGTATTTCGGATCGCAGCGCATGTGCGTGCCCACGCGCTTGTCGGTGGGCGCGTGCTCGTAGTCGTGAAACAGCATCTCCAGGTGCACGTAACGCGCATCGGCGCCGCGGATCAGATTGACGAGTTCCAGATAACGCGGCTCGGTGTACATCGACAGCCCCTGACTGATCAGCGCCTCGCCCGCGAGCGCAAAGTCGATGTCGTTGTTTTCCGAGGCGTAGAGCGTACGGTGGTAATCACGGGGGGATGCGTGCATGAGGGCTCCTTGTTTCAGCGATGCGAACGCGGGCGATTAAACATCCACCGGGCTCGCCACGTCCGCCGAGCTGTGTTTGGCGATTTCGCGCACCGGTTTTTGGCCGCTTAAGCTCTTGCCGGTGGGCGTCCAGGTGCACACCGGCGCGCCGGGCACCCAGATGGTTTTGTATTCGCCCGGCACGAAAAATTCGACAAACGCCATTTCCGTGTCGCCCTCGCTGCGCAAATAGTGGCGCTCGCGGTCGGCGTAATAAATCAGATCGCCCTTGCGCACCGGGATCGGCGATTCGTTGGCATACGCCGTGCCGCGGCCTTTCAACACGTACATAAAATGTTCCGCGCCTTCGTGGTGATGGTTGGAGGCTTCGGTGCCGGGCGGATAAATAATCATTTCGCCTTTGATGGCGCGGGTAGCGAAGAGCTTGGGCGTGGCGACATAAATGCGCTTGCGCGCGTCATGCTCGGAATCCAGCATCGGCTCGCGCGTCCAGTCGACGATTTTGTAGGGCGGCGGCGCGGCGGTGAACTGCGCGTCAAAGCGCGCGGCGTCTGGCACGGTGGCGTAGACGAGCGCCACGCCGTCTTGCGTCGATAACGTAGCGCTGAAACCCGGCGGCAAAAACACGATATGCGCGTGGGTCAGTGCGTCTTGCGTGCCGCCGTGACTTAACGCCGCCGTGCCTTCGAGAATCTGCAGCCACGCGAGGTCACCGGCCGCGACGCTGACTTGATGCATGGTATTGGCCGCCACGTTCAAACGGTCGAGCAGCACCTTGCCGCCGTCGGTGTGTTTTTCAGTCAACAAGCGCTGACGGGTGACGCCGGCGGCGATGGGCTCGGGGGTGATGGTGCTTTCGTTGATGGTGAGTGCCACGTTTGTCCTCGACGGGTTTTGTGATGAGACGCCACTGTAGCGAGGTTGATGGCGCCGCGCAAAGGCTTGTGCAAAATCGGAGGTGGTTTTATAATGAAAACATAAGTATATGATTTAATTGATATTTTTTAATACATGAATCACGCGTCGAGTGCCGTCCGCGCCGGCTTTAAGCTCACGCCCACAACGCCCGCCATCGGCGCGTTGATCGAAGGCGTCGATGCCGGCACGCTAAGCGATACGCAATTCGCGCAAGTGCACGCCGCGCTGATGACGCATCACGTGATTTTCTTGCGCGGCCAGCGGTTAAGCCAGGCGCAACTGGTGGCATTCGCGCGGCGCTTCGGCGAGCCGCAGCCGGCGAGCGAATCGTCGTTCGGCAAACTTGAAGGCTTTCCCGAAATCGACGTGCTTGATTACGACGCCACGCGCCCGCCGTACGTGACCAAGGAAATGTGGCACACCGATTTTTCCGGGCGCGCCGAACCGACCATGGGCTCGGTGCTCTACGCATTGCAAGTGCCGTCCTCCGGCGGCGACACCATTTGGGTGAGCCTCGCCGCGGCGTACGAGGCGCTCTCCGCGCGCATGAAACAGTATCTCGCCGGCCTGCGCGCGCAGCACGAAACGGTGAAGGCCTTCGGCGACGATATTCGCAGCCATCTATGGAAAGACCAGGCAGGTAGGCAACGCTTCGAACGCATCAAGGCGCAGCCGCCCGCGGAACATCCGGTGATTTGCACGCACCCGGTCAGCGGCAAAAAATTGCTCTACGTGAACGAGGGCTACACCACGCGGCTACTCGGCGTCGAGCGCAAGGAAGGCGAGGCGGTGCTAAATTACTTGTTCGAGCACTTGCGCACGCCGGAATTTCAAGTGCGCCATCGCTGGCGCGAGGGCGACGTTGTGGTGTGGGACAATCGCATCACGCAGCACTACGCGCTGGCCGATTACGGCGAGCGGCGCGTGATGCATCGCATAACAATAAGAGGCGTAAGGCCTCAATAACCATGAGGAAAATAGTGAATAAAATCAAATACTTACATATATTTATTGCGACAACCGCCGCGCTTGCCGCGGGCGCGCCGCTGGCGCAAGAGGCCTACCCCGCGCGCCCGGTGCGTTTGATCGTGCCGCTGCCGCCGGGCACCGCCACCGATTTCATCGCGCGCACACTGGCTGCGCCGCTCACCGAACAGTACAAACAACCCGTCGTCGTCGATAACCGCCCCGGCGCGGGCGGCTTGATCGGCAGCAGTCTCGGCGCCAAAGCCACGCCCGATGGCTACACGCTGGTGATGGTGGCGCCGCCGCACACCATGGCGGCGTTGTTGAACGCCAACCCGCCGTATCACCCGGTGAAGGATTTCACGCCGGTGGCGGGCGTGGCGCTGGTGCCGAATCTCCTGGTGGTCTCGCCCAAGCTGCCGGCGAAAAGCGTCAAGGAGTTGGTGGCGCTGCTGCAGGCGAACCCCGGCAAATACAACTTCGCCTCGGTCGGCGTGGGCTCGCTCGCGCACATCGCGGGCGAGTTGTTTAACCGCGCGGCGAACACCAAACAGGTGCACGTGCCGTTCAAGCTGTTGGGTGACGCATTCGGCGAGGCGATCAACGACCGCGTGCATTATTTTCTGTTCACCATACCCTCGGCCTCCGGCATCGTGCGCGAAGGGCGCCTGCGTGCGCTCGCCACCAGCGGCTCGCGCCGCTCGCCGGCGTGGCCCGATTTGCCCACCGTGGGCGAGGCGGGCCTGCCCGAAGCCACGTCCGACGGCTGGTTCGGCCTGGTCGGCCCCGCCGCCACGCCGGGCGCGGTGGTGAAAAAATTAAGCGCCGACGTCTCGCGGCTGCTGGCGGACGCCAAGATGAAGGAAACCCTGCTGCGCGGCGGCGCCGAAGTGCCGGCGGATACCTCGACGGCGGTGTTCGCCAAACTCATGCAAACCGAATATGAGCGCTATACGCGGCTGGTCAAAGAAGCGGGGTTGAAAGCACAATGAAAACCGATCAGAAAAAATTTCGTAGGGTGCGCGCCGCGCACGCGCAAACACACGTCACACACCTAACGCGTGCGCGCTGCGCACCCTACGTGTCGGTGGTGCTCGCGCTTGGTGCGTTGACCGTCCTCCCGGCGGCAACGCAGGCACAGAGCTACCCCGCCAAACCCATCCGCATGATCGTGCCGTTCCCCGCCGGCGGCGGCGTGGATTACGTCGGGCGTATCGTCGGCAAGGGCATGTCCGATCGCCTCGGCCAACAAGTGCTGATCGACAACCGCGCGGGCGCTTCCGCTATCATCGGCATGGAAGCTACCAAAAACGCGCCGCCCGACGGTTACACCATCGCCGCCACTTCCAACGGCCCGCTGGCGATCAACCCGCACATTTTCAAAAAGCTGCCCTACGACAGCCTGCGCGACTACACCCACGTCGCCATGATCTCCACCTTTCCGTACATCCTGGTCGCGCACCCGTCGCTGCCGGTGAAAAACGTGAAAGAGCTGATCGCGCTGGCGCGCGCGCGCCCCGGCGAGCTTGCCTATTCCTCCCCCGGCACCGGCAACGGCCAACATCTGGCCACCGCCTTGTTTGCCTCGATGGCCAAGCTCGACATGCTGCACATCCCCTACAAAGGCAACGCGCCCTCGGTGATATCGCTGGTGTCCGGCGAAACCCAGCTTACCTTCAGCAGCATCCCCGGCATGCTGCCGCATGTGCGCGCGGGCCGCGTCAGAGGCCTCGCCGTGAGCACCGCCCAGCGCATGCCGTCGCTGCCCGATACGCCTACCGTGGCGGAAAGCGGCGTAGCCGGCTTCGAAGCCTTCGGCTGGGGCGGCATGATCGCGCCGGCGAACCTGCCGCGCGACATCGTCAACGCGTTGAACAAAGCGATTGTCGATACGCTAAAGCAACCCGACACCGCGCAACGCATGATCACCGACGGCGCGCTGCCCTCGCCGGGTTCGCCGGAGGAATTGACCGCTTATCTTAAGACGGAGCTTGCGAAGTGGGGGCGGGTGGTTAAGTTGGCTAATGTGAGGCCGGAGTGATGGGTGCTGCGCTTATTGGCATCTACGACTTGTGAATTTTTGTTAGGTCCCATGGAAGCTTCGATCCCTACTCTCAAGAAGCGAATCGAGCGTGCACTCCTAGAACAGTTCGTGCGCGCGCTACGCGAAATCCCGGCCGGGGAAGTCGAGGCGACGGAGGAGCCGGACTTCCTCGTTCACCTCCCGAACCGCACTCTGGGCCTTGAGGTGTCAGAGCTACATCGCCCAACGCCTGATGGCGAAGTGCCATCGCAGGCGGCCGAGGCAATGCGCCGACGGGTGGTAGCCAGGGCGCAAGACATCTACGTCGCTCGGGGCTTGCCTGCCGTTCATGCTTCAGTGCATCTTGATAGCCGAAAGAGTATCTCCAAGGGCGAAGTCGAGAGTTTGGCAACTTCAATAGCAACCTTAGTCGCACGCAACGTACCCGTAGCGGATGACCAGACGGTTTACGAGGACTACAACTGGGAGAACCGCTCGTATTTTCCAGAGAATGTGAGCAGGGTCTCGGTGGGAAGATTCTCAGGAGTGACTAAAACGTTCTTCGGTTGCCCCGGCGCCACATTCGTGCCGCAGCTTACACGCGAGGACATTGTGCGTGTCCTTGCGCGTAAGGAGACTAAGCGAACGAGATATCAAAGTCGCTGTAGTGAGCTATGGCTCGTCGTCGTTGCCGATCTAGCGGCAATGTCTACATGGTTCGAGTTCGACTCCACGGTTCTCGATGTGGAGTATTCCACGGGCTTTGATCGCGTGTTCCTGTTTCGCCAGTTTCCCCAACTTGCTCATGAGCTGCGGCGTCGCGCATGAGGCCTACCTCTTGATCGGGCCGACTGGCGCCGACCCAAGAACTCGTAGGGGGCAATAGTTCGCAGTAAAAGCAATTTAGCTAGCGGGTTAAAGTCCCGGCGAAGGAATTGTCCATACACCTTGGTGCCATGCAGGAGCGGCGCTTGAGCGATCAAGGATCGCGAGTTCCTAAACGACGAAGATACAGGCCGTAAGTAAGCGTGTCGTGGGCGCCGCCGTCGCGTGCGCGCCTACATCGCCTGTCCCTGCTTGTTGCGTGTTGCGCAACACAGTATAATTGGCCGTGATCAAGACACTCCGGCATAAGGGGCTGCGCAGGTTTTATGAGTCCGGCAGCGTCGCCGGCATCCGGCCCGATCATGCGACTCGACTCCGAATGCAACTGGCCGCCTTGGACACCGCGCAACAGATCGAGGATATGGATATCCCCGGTTTTCGCCTTCACTCCTTGAAGGGGCGCGATAAGGGCCGCTGGTCGATCTGGGTGAGCGCGAACTGGCGACTGACCTTCGAGTTCAGGGATGGTGACGCTTACCTGTTGGATTACGAGGATTATCACTAATGGCCATGCACAACCCGCCGCATCCGGGAGAATTTATCATCCGTGTTTATCTGGAGCCGAATGGCTTGAGCGGCCGAGAGCTCGCGCTCAAGCTCGGTGTGGCCGCTTCGACGTTAAGCCGCATCTTGAAGGGTTCGAGCGCGGTGACGCCGGAGATGGCGCTGCGGCTGTCAAAATCACTGGGGCGAACGCCGGAGAGTTGGCTTTCGATGCAATACAGCTACGATCTGTGGCATGCGCGCCGGCGTGTCCACCTAGGTAAGGTTGCGAAGGTCAAGCTAAAAGCGGCATGACCCGCCGCCGCAGTGTGCGGCCGCGCCGTCACCGAAAAAACTCCACCCGCGCATCGCGAAACCACAAAAAATTCGCCGGCGCCACCGAGATCGGCCCGTTGATGGCGAACACCGCGATTTCGAATTTATCGCCGGGCGACACTACGCTATCGCCGAGTACGACGCGGTTGGGCATGTTAAAGCCCTGGATCGCCGCCGGGCTTGGGCGGCCGGAGGCGCGCGGCAGCGCGCCATTCACCCACACTTCGGCGTAGTCGTCGACGGTGACGTGCAGCACCGCTTTCGCGCCCTTGGTGTCAAAACCGGTGGCGTTCGCGGGTATCGTCAAGGTCGTGCGATACCAGAAGAATGACACCAGGCCGCCGCCGCGCCTGCCACCCAGATCGGTAGGCGGCACCAGTTCCCATTTCGAATCGTCGTACCCTACTACCTCGGCGTGCGGTTCGACGTCGTACGTGGTTTTGTATTCCGGGCGCGAGTCGCCGAGCGCGGGCACTTCGATCAACTTCGCTTCTTTGCCGCGCCACACCGCACCAAACGCGGCCGAGCCGGCGTCGGTCATCAGGTCGACCACATGCAGCGGCGGGATCATCGGCGCGATCGGCGGTTGTGGCTGCAGCACGGGCGGGATGGCGGGCGCCATCGATTGCGTGGCGCGGACGTAGGGGGTAGCGGGCATGGTTGTCCTTTCGCTTGGGTTTTGCTTGCTCGGCAGGTTGAGGCCTGAAAATTTTTGCTGACGGGTGTGCCGATATTAAACCGCAACTGCATTCGCTGGCGTGCCCGCGGCCTTTGTTGGCTCTCCGTAAGCCGAAATAAAATATTGTTTAAAATCAGATACTTATGAATTTGACGCAATATCGTTCGATAAACTCTGCGAACGCGCGCTGCCCGTAAAATGGCGCCTCGCTCCGTCGCTGCACTCACGCTCTTGCCTCGCATACGCGCCATTACCCTCGATCTGGATGACACGCTGTGGCCGGCCACGCCCACGTTCGTGCGCGCCGAGCAGCGCGCGCATGCATGGCTTCAAGTGCATGCGCCGGCGGTGGCGGCGATGTGGTCCATCAACGAATTGCGCGCGCTGCGAATGTCGATCTACGAAGCGCAACCGCAACTCCGGCATGATTTTTTGCGCATGCGGCGGCTTGCGCTGACCACCGCGTTCGAACAGGCGAACTTAAGCGGTGCCCACGCGCAGGCATTGATCGAGCAGGCGCTCCACGTCTACATGAGTGCGCGCAACGAAGTCGATCTGTATCCCGAAGTGCGCGCAAGTCTCGCGCGTCTCAAGCGCCGTTATGCGCTCGCTTCACTCACCAACGGCAACGCCGACGTCGCGCGCATCGGCCTGGGCGAATTCTTCAGCGCCACGATTTCTGCGCATGTGCATGGCGTGAGCAAGCCCGAGGCGGCGTTGTTTCATCTGGCTTGCCGCAGCCTCGATTGCGCGCCCGAACAAGTGGTGCACGTGGGCGATGACGCCGAGCTCGATGTGCGCGGGGCGCGCGCCGCGGGGTTGCGCTGCGTGTGGATGAATCGTGCCGCTGGCGCGTGGACCGGTGCGGACGCGCCGGTGGCAGTCAAGGATCTGCTCGAGTTGGAGCAGTGGCTCGATCGGCAAGACGCGTAGCAACCCGCCGACGCAGCGCTACGCCAGCCACGGTGCCGTGGCTTCAACGTCGATGCCGAATTTCCCGATCGCGGCCGCGACCGTGGCGGCCGGGATCGCTTCCTGATCGGCGAGTGCCTTTAATGCCGCCACGGCAATGTGCGCGCGATCGATTTCAAAAAAACGCCGCAAATTCACGCGCGTGTCGCTGCGGCCGAAGCCATCGGTGCCGAGCACGGTATAAGGGCGATCGATCCACGCGCGAATCGGCTCGGCATAGTTGCGCACGTAATCCGTGGCGGCGACAACGGGGCCTGCGTGATCGCGTAACTGTTGCTCGATCCAGGTCAAGCGCGGCGGCGCTTCGGGATGCAGCCGATTCCAGCGCTCGCACGCCGTGCCGTCGCGTGCAAGCTCGGTGAAGCTGGTAACGCTCCACACGTCGGCGGCGATTTGGTATTCGGCTTCGAGCACCTCGGCTGCCGCAAGCACTTCGCGAAGGATGGTACCGCAGCCCATCAACTGCACGCGGTGTTTGTGCTTGCCGCCAGATTTCAACAAATACATGCCGCGCAGGATGCCTGGCTCGGCATCTTTCGGCATCGCCGGCATTCGATAATTTTCATTGGTAACCGTCAAGTAATAAAACACGTCCTCCTGCTCATCCAGCATGCGCCGCATGCCGTCTTGAATCATCACCGCGAGTTCGTAGCCGTAGGTGGGGTCGTATGAAACGCAATTCGGAAACGTCGAGGCCATCACATGGCTCGATCCATCCTGATGCTGCAAGCCTTCGCCGGAGAGGGTAGTGCGTCCGGAGGTTGCGCCGATCAAAAAGCCGCGCGCGCGGCTGTCGCTCGCCGCCCAGATCAAATCGGCGATGCGCTGAAAACCGAAGATCGAATAAAAAATATAAAACGGCAGCATGGTCACGCCATGCGCGCTGTAGGCGCAAGCGGCGGCGATCCACGATGAAATCGCGCCAGCCTCGGTGATGCCTTCCTCGAGAATCTGGCCGTTTTTCGCCTCTTTGTAATACAGCAACTCGTCGCGGTCTTCGGGCTCGTACATTTGCCCCGCCGACGAATAAATCGCGAACTGGCGAAACAGCGTTTGCATGCCGAAGGTGCGCGCCTCATCGGCGACGATGGGTACCACGTGTTTGCCGAAATTGTTATTCGCGTTGTGTTTTAACAACTGCGACAGCAGCGCGACAAAGGTCATCGTGGTTGACTCTTCACGCTCGTGCGAGCCTTCGAGCACACGTGCGAAGAGATCAAGCTTGGGCGCCGGCAACGCGGCCACGCCGCGCGAGCGCGCGGGCATCGCGCCGCCCAGCGCCTTGCGCCGCGCTCGCAGGTATTTGAGCTCGTGCGAATCCTCGGCGGGTTTGTAAAACTTCAGCGCGGCGACGTCGGCGTCCGAAATCGGCAACGCAAAACGGTCGCGAAACGCCAGCAGCGCATCGGTTTCGAGTTTTTTGGCTTGGTGCGCGGTCATCTTGCCCTGGCCCCAGTGGCCCATGCCGTAGCCTTTTTTAGTTTGGGCGAGGATCACCGTCGGCCGGCCGCGCGTGCGCGTCGCGGCATGATAGGCCGAATAAATTTTGATCGGGTCGTGGCCGCCGCGGCGCAGGCGGTCGATGTCGGCGTCGGACAAATCGGCGACCAGCGCTTGCAGCTCCGGATATTTATTAAAAAAATGTTCGCGGTTAAAACGCCCGTCGGTGGCGGCGTATTTTTGTAGCTCGCCATCGACCGTTTCATGCAGGCGTTTGAGCAGAATGCCGTCGCGGTCGCGCGCGAACAGCGCATCCCAATCGCTGCCCCACAGCACCTTGATCACGTTCCAGCCGGCGCCGGTGAACAGACCTTCGAGTTCTTGAATAATCGAGCCGTTGCCGCGCACCGGGCCATCGAGCCGCTGCAGATTGCAGTTGACGACGAAGATCAAATTGTCGAGCCGCTCGCGCGCGGCGAGCGATAAACCGGCGAGCGATTCGGGCTCGTCCATCTCGCCGTCGCCGACAATGGCCCACACCTTGCGGTCGGCGGCGGGGCGCGCGCTCATGCCGCGATCTTCGAGGTAGCGCATAAAGCGCGCTTGATAAATCGCGTTGATCGGCCCCAGGCCCATAGAGGCATTGGGGAACTGCCAAAAATCCGGCATCAGCCACGGATGCGGGTAAGACGACAAACCGCCGCCGCGCGTTTCTTGCCGGTATTTCATCAACTGTTCTTCGGTCAAACGCCCTTCGAGATAAGCGCGCGCGTAAATGCCGGTGGAGCAATGCGGCTGAAAATAAACCAGATCGCCATCGGGCCCGGCGCGGAAAAAATGATTCAGCCCCACTTCGAACAAATCCGCGGCCGAAGCGTAAGTGGCGATGTGGCCGCCAAGTTCCGGATGATCGCGATTGGCGCGCACCACCATTGCCAGCGCGTTCCAGCGCACCAGCGCGGTAATGCGTTCTTCGAGCGCCAGATCGCCGGGGTAGGGCGGCTGCTCGGCGAGCGGGATGGTGTTGGTGTAAGCGGTGGTCGCGTTAAATTTGAGGCCGCGGCAACTGCGGCGCGCGATGTCGAACAACTGCTGCAAAATGAATTCCGCACGCGCTTCACCTTCGTGAGTGATCAGCGATTGCAGCGATTGCACCCATTCACGGGTTTCTTGCGGATCGGGGTCGGCGGGGTAGTTCATGCGTTGATGACCGAATTGGGATGCGACATGGTATCCAGTCTGCCCAGGGAACGGATTGCGAATTGGGCAGTCCAACGGGAAGTTTCGGCAATAAAATTGCGAAAAATCAAGCGTTGCGCAAAAAAATGCCGCTAGATTGGGGCTGTGTCGTGCGTGGGAGGTTCCCGAACGTGAACATCGTCGCCCGTTTTGAGATCGAACGCCGGCAGTTTTTGGATGAACACGGCAAAGCGCTGGCGCCGTTGCCGGCGTTCGCCGAGGACGCCGCCGCGCTGGTGGCGCTGTATCGCTCGATGGTGCTGATGCGCGCGTACGATGCCAAGGCGGTGGCGCTGCAGCGCACCGGACAACTGGGCACCTTCGCGCCGCTGATCGGGCAGGAGGCGGTGAACGCCGCCATCGGCTCGGCGATGCGGCCCGATGATGTGTTGCTGATGACCTATCGCGAAAACGGCGCGCAATGGATGCGCGGCGTGACGCTACGCGAACTGTTTTTGTATTGGTCGGGCGATGAGCGCGGCAGTAATTTCTCCGGCGCGCGCGGCGATTTTCCGATATGCGTCACCATCGCCGCGCAGTGCACGCACGCGGTGGGCGCGGCCTACGCGATGAAGCTACGCAAACAAGATCGCGCCGTGGTGTGCACCTTGGGTGATGGCGCGACGTCCAAGGGCGATTTTTACGAGGGGCTAAACGCCGCGGGCGTGTGGCAACTGCCGATCGTGTTTGTGGTCAGCAACAACCAGTGGGCGATTTCGCTGCCGCGCGCGCATCAGAGTGCCTGTGAAACACTGGCGCAAAAGGCGATTGCCGGCGGCCTGCCGGGGCTGCAAGTCGATGGCAACGATGTGATCGTGCTGCGCCAGGTGCTGGATGAAGCCTTGGCAAAAGCGCGCGCGGGCGGCGGGCCGACGCTGATTGAAGCGCTGACCTATCGCTTGTCGGATCACACCACGGCGGATGATGCCACGCGGTATCGCAGCGCGGATGAAGTGGCCGCCGCGTGGAAGCTCGACCCGGTGGCGCGGTTGCGGGCGCATCTTACCGAGCGCGGCGCCTGGGACAAGGCGCGCGAGGAAGCGTTGTTGAAGGATTGCAACGACACGGTGCAAACCGCGGTGCGGGCGTATCTCGACACACCGCCACCGCGGCCCGCGCAGATGTTCGATCATCATTACGCGGTGTGGCCGGCGGTGTTGGCGAAGCAGCGCGCCGAAGCCTTGGGCGAGGAGATCTAGCGCATGGCCGCCATCACGCTGATCGAGGCCATCAACCTCGCGCTCGCGCACGAAATGGCGCGCGATAACGATGTGGTGGTGCTGGGCGAAGACGTCGGTGTCGACGGCGGCGTATTCCGTGCAACGCTCGGCTTGCTTAAGCGCTTTGGCAAGGAGCGTGTGATCGACACCCCGCTCGCCGAGGGGCTGATCGCCGGCATGGCGATCGGCATGGCCGCTGAAGGTTTAAAGCCCGTCGCCGAAATTCAATTCTCCGGTTTCGGCTACACCGTGATCGATCAGATTTTGAATCACGCCGGGCGCATGCGCCATCGCACGCAGGGGCGGCTCACTTGCCCAATGGTGCTGCGCACGCCGTGCGGCGCGGGCATCCACGCGCCGGAGCATCACTCGGAAAGCCCGGAAGCGATGTTCGCGCATATCCCCGGCATCCGCGTGGTGTATCCCTCGTCGCCGCAGCGCGCGTATGGTTTGCTGCTGGCGGCGATGCGCGACCCCGATCCGGTGATCGTGCTCGAACCGACGCGGCTTTATCGTTTGTTCAAGGAAGAAGTCGCCGACAACGGCGTTGCCGCCGTGTTGGATCAATGCGTGACGCTGCGCGAAGGCACCGACATCACGCTGGTGACCTGGGGCGGCATGGTGCACGAAACGCTCGCCGCGGCCGATGCGTTGGCGGAAGAAGGCGTGGTGGCGGAAGTGATCGATGTCGTGACGCTCAAGCCGCTCGACATGGAAACCATCTTAGCCTCGGTGGCGCGCACCGGGCGCTGCGTGATCGTCAGTGAAGCGCCGCGCAGTTGCGGCTTCGCATCGGAAATCGCCGCCAATCTCGCGGAAGAAGGTTTGCTCAATTTGCTGGCGCCGGTGCGGCGCGTCACCGGGTATGACACCGTCGTGCCGCTGGCGAAGCTGGAGCAGCGCTATATGCCGGATAAGGCACGCATTGTTGCGGCGGTGAAGCAAGTTTTAGCGTTTTCATAATATTCAATAAAATCAAATACTTATGAAAATATTCAAACTTCCGGACTTAGGCGAAGGTTTGCAAGAAGCCGAAATCGTCAAGTGGCACGTTGCCGCCGGCGACACCGTCGCGGTCGATCAACCGCTGGTGTCGGTGGAAACGGCGAAGGCGATCGTCGACATCCCCGCGCCGTACGCGGGCAAGATCGTCAAACTCTATGGCAACCCCGGCGACATTGCGCATCTGAACGCGCCGCTGGTGGCGTTTGAAGGCGAAGGTGCATCGGCGGACACCGGCACCGTGGTGGGCGTGGTCGAAGCGGGGCAAAACGTGGTGACGGCCGCGCCGGCGGCGCCCGCGCCCACCACTGCCGGTATCAAAGCCACACCCGCGGTGCGCGCGCTCGCGCGCAAGCTTAACGTCGATTTGTCGATGGTGACACCCACCGGCGCCGACGGTTTGATCACCGCCAACGACGTGCAGCGCGCCGCGCGTGTGCTGGCGGAGGCAGGGCCGATCGAACTCTTACGCGGCATCCGCCGCGCCATGGCGCGGAACATGACACTCGCCAACGCCGAGGTGGCGTCGGCCACCATCATGGATGACGCCGACATCGACGCCTGGCCCACGCACACACCGGTGATACTGCGTTTGATACGCGCCATGGTGGCCGCGTGCAAAGCCGAGCCCGCGTTAAACGCCTGGTACGACCACGAAAAAGCCGGGCGCTGGGTGTTGAAAAAAGTCGATCTGGGCATCGCGGTGGATACGCCCGACGGCTTGCTGGTGCCGGTGTTGCGCAACGTCGGCGAGCGCGACGCGGAAGACTTAAAACAAGGCTTGCATCGCTTGCTGCGCGATGCGCGCGCGCGCAAGGTGCCGCCGGAAGATTTGCGCGGCAACACCATCACGCTGTCCAACTACGGCACCATCGCCGGGCGTTATGCCTCGCCGGTGGTGGTGCCGCCGACGGTGGCGATCCTCGGCGCGGGCAAAATCCGCCAAGAAGTGGTGGCGGCCGAGGGCAAGCCGGTGGTGCACCGCGTGCTGCCGCTGTCGCTTACCTTCGATCATCGCGCCGTGGCGGGCGGCGAGGCGGGGCGGTTTTTGAATGTGGTGATCGAGGATTTGCAGCGCGCAACGTGATTGGCTTGCGGTGTTCGAGTTTTAGGCAATAAGATTGCGTCCGCACCCACGTTAAAGCAAAAATATGCCCAGCCTTACCCTCGACGACACCGACTGGCGCATCCTTGCCGCGCTGCAGGCGGATGCGCGCATTTCCAACAGCGATCTGGCGGCGAAGGTGTTTTTGTCGCCCTCGCCGTGTCTGCGCCGCGTGCGCGAATTGGAGCGCGCGGGGCTGATTCAGCGCTATGTGTCGCTGCTCGATCCGCTAAAACTCGGGCTTACGGTGAGTGTGTTCATCAATGTCAGCCTGGAAAAACAAATGCGCAATGCGCTCGATACGTTTGAAAGCTCGGTGCTGGCGCGCGAAGAAGTGATGGAGTGTTATTTGATGACCGGTGACTCGGATTATTTGCTGCGCGTGGTGGTGCCGGACATGCCGTCGCTGGAACGTTTTATCGTCGATTACCTGGCGAAGATACCCGGCGTGTCGAACATTCGTTCGAGCTTTGCGCTCAAACAAGTCAAATACAAAACCGCGTTGCCGCTGCCGGGTAAGGCGCGCGAGGCGAGGGCGGCGCGGCGCTATCGCGGCAAATAACGGGGCCGGTGACGCGTGTTCGTGGCAAACCCGGCTGTGCCATAATGGCCGCGCCGCGGGATGCGCGGGGTGTTTTTTCTCACGGAGGCGTTATGAACGACAGGGTGCGCGAGGACATGTTGGCCTTGGTCGGCGGCAAGGGACGGTTAAGCCGCCGCGAGTTTGTCGGCGGTTCGCTCGCCGCCGGTTTTGCGCTCGCCGCGCAGCCGGTGTGCGCGCAGACCATGATCAAAACGCCCGCCGACGGTTTGCACGCGGGCGAAGTGCGTGTGCAAACCAAACAAGGCTCGATCCCCGCCTATATCGCCATGCCGGACAAGGGCAGGCATTTCCCGATGATTCTGGTGGTGCAGGAGATTTTCGGCGTGCACGAGCACATCAAGGACGTGTGCCGGCGTTTCGCCCGGCTCGGTTATGTGGCTGCGGCGCCGGAAATGTATTACCGCCAGGCCGATGTGTCGCGGATCACCGACATCAAGGAAATTTTGTCCACCGTAGTGAGCAAGGTGCCCGATGCCCAAGTGATGGCCGATCTGGATGCCACGGTGGCCTACGCGCGGCGTATGGGCATGGCGCACGCCCGCAAACTAGGCGTCACCGGTTTTTGCTGGGGCGGGCGCATCACCTGGCTTTATGCCGCGCACAATCAAAACGTGAAGGCGGGCGTGGCGTGGTACGGGCGCGTAATAGGCGACAAAACCGAGAACAATCCCGCGCATCCGATCGACGTGGTGGCGAAAATCAACGCGCCAGTGCTGGGGCTTTATGGCGGCGCGGATGCGGGCATCCCCAACGACACCGTCGACAGAATGCGCGCGGCGTTAACCGCCGCGAATAAAAAATCGGTCATCCACACTTATCCCGATACGCCGCACGCTTTTTACGCTGACTATCGGCCAAGTTACCGCAAGCCGCAGGCGGACGATGCTTGGGCGCGTGCGACGGCTTGGTTCAAGCAGCATGGCGTGGCCTGAGGTGTGCCGCGAATAGCGCAGGCGCCGTGAGGGCAGTTTGCGGGGTTAATAGTAAGTAATTGATTTAATTGAATATTTTTTGAGGCTGGCATGAGCCCCGGAGCGCTGCTGGCGCAACGCGCGCGCGACATCGAACCCTTTCACGTGATGGTGCTGCTCGCGCGCGCCAAGGCGTTGGAAGCCGCGGGGCGCGACATTGTGCATTTGGAAATCGGCGAACCGGATTTCGCAACACCGCAACCGGTGTGCGATGCGGGCGCCAAGGCGTTGGCGCGCGGCGCGGTGTTTTACACCGCGGCGCTGGGCCTGCCGCAACTGCGCGCGGCGATCGCGGCGTTCTATCAAACGCGTTACGGCGTGACGGTTGATCCGGCGCGCGTGGTGGTGACCACCGGTTCGTCGGGCGCGTTGCTGCTGGCGATTGCCGCGCTGGTGAACGCGGGCGATCAAGTGTTGATGGCCGATCCGGGTTATCCGGCGAATCGCCATTTTGTGCGCTTGCTCGAGGGGGAGGCCGTGGGCATCCCGGTTGGGCCCGATAGCCATTATCAACTCACGCCCGAACTCGTCGAACACCATTGGGGCAGCCGCACCAAGGCCGTGCTGGTGGCGACACCGTCGAATCCGACCGGCACGCTGATTGCGCACGCGCAACTGCAAGCGATGGCGGCGTTTACTAAAGCACGTGGCGGTGCATTGATTGTCGATGAGATTTATCACGGGCTCGTCTACGATGGTGACACACACACCGCCGCCAACGCCGGCGACAACGTATTCGTGATTAATAGCTTTTCCAAGTATTTCAACATGACCGGTTGGCGCCTGGGCTGGATGATCGCGCCCGAAGCTTACGTGCCGCAGCTCGACAAACTCGCACAGAATATTTTTTTATCACCACCCACCGTGTCGCAACTCGCGGCGCTCGCCGCGTTCGAGCCGGAAACGCTGGCCATTTGCGAGCGGCGCCGCGAAGCGTTTCGCTCGCGCCGCGATTATCTGGTGCCGGCATTGCGCGAGCTCGGTTTTGGCATACCGCAAATGCCGCAAGGCGCGTTTTATGTTTACGCCGATTGTTCGCGGCTGACCGATGACAGCTACGCCTTTGCCCTTGACGTGCTGGAAAGAGCCGGCGTCGCGATCACGCCGGGCGTTGACTTCGGCGCGCACCTCGCGCGCGAGCACGTGCGTTTTGCCTACACCCGCCCGGTGGCGCGGCTGCAAGAAGGCGTCAATCGGCTGGCGAATTATCTGGGTTAGGCCAACGCGCGCGCGATCAGCGATACTCCGCTTAACAACAACAGCACGCCCACCACCCGCAGCGCCTGTTCGCGCGTCAAGGTGCCGTGCAGCCGGTGGCCGCACCAAAGCCCAAGCGCCATCGGGATTAACAGCACCGCCGTGGCCATCAGCACTTGCGGGTTAAACAAGCCGATGGTGGCAAAGATGATAATGCGCGCGATCGAGGTAAACGAAAACACCGCCGGCACGGTGGCGCGGATTTGCTCCGCGGTGGCGCCGCGCGCGGTGAAATAAAACACGTAAATCGGCCCGCCCACGCCAAAGGCCGACGAGGTGGTGCCGGCCAACAGCCCGATCGGCGCCACCGTCCAGCGCGGCATGCGAAACAGCGGTTTGCGGTTGACTAAAAAATTCACCGCGAAAATCAGCACAAAACACCCCAGCGTCAAAATCAGCCATTGCGGCGGCAGCTTCATCAACACAAACGCCCCCGCCACCAGGCCCAGCAGCAAAAATGGCAGCATCGGGATGAACTCGGCCTTCCACACTTGCTCGCGCAGCTTCACGCCCATGGTCACCGAGCTGATGCAATCGAGAATGATCACCATCGGGATCACGAATTTGAGCGGCAGCACATGCGTGAGCAGCGGCACCGCGATCAGCGTCGAACCAAAGCCCGACATGCCGAAGATCAAATACGCGAGCAAAATGATCAGCGGCGTAAAAATCAGGATTTCGAGACTGGGCATGTGGCGGCGGTGAGCGAAGCGCAACAAAATGCGCCAAAACGGTGCGCGAAAGGAATCCGTCGCCGAGTATACAATTGCGCGTGCACCCATATTGCCTCGTTCGCGTTAAGCCCGTCATGCCTGCTTCGAACGCCCTGTTGACGTTACTGACCGGCGCCCTGTTCTGGTTCGCCGGCACGGCGGCGCACGCGCAGGCGCCGGCACCAGCGACCACCCAGCCTGCCACGGCCGCCCAAGCCCAGGTGCAGGTCGAGGCCGCGCGGCAAAAAATGGAAGCCGCCCGCGCGCAGTTAAAGGGCGACCGCGAGGCGTTCGAGCAGGCGCGCAAAACCGGCGACAAAGCCAGGATCGACGCCGCCAGCGCCACCGTCAGGTCGAGTCAAAAACAGTTCACGCGCGCTCAGCAGGCGTTGCGGCAAAGCCAGGGGGCGCTCGCGCAACTGGAAAAACCCGAGCGCGATGCCGCTAAGGCGCGCGGTGAGGCGATTCGCGCCGAGCGCGAAAAAACGCGCGCGCGCAACGCCGCCGAGCGTGAGCAACGCCGCGCGGCCAGCGAAACAGCGCAGCGTGAAGCAGCGCAGAAAAAAGCCGCTGCAACCGCGCAGCGCGAGGCGCAAGCGGCGGGGCGCCCCGCCGCCGCCCCCAATGCCGCGGGGAAGGATAAGTCCAAGGAAGACCCGGCCGAGCGCGAAGCCGCGCAGGCGCGCGGCGATGAAATCCGCAAGGCGCAAAATGAGCAGCGCGAACAAGCCGCCGCCGAGCGCGCGCAAGCTAAAAAAATGCGCGAGGCGCAAGCCGCCGAACGCGAGGCCGCGCAAAAGAAACGCGAGGCAGAAAAGGCGGCGGCAAAAAAATCATCCTGGTTTTGATGGCGCCATGCCGAGAACGCTTGCGCGGTGTCCGCCCCGGCCATCGGTGCCTGCTGTAGATATGATGTAAGTATTTGATTTAATTTATGTTTTTATCGGCCATTATAATGGCGCTAAACCTTTCGAACGGTCCTGAGCCGCGTTTGAGCATGCAAAAAAACACCGAATTGATCCTCGTGCGTCACGGCGAAACCGCGTGGAATCGCGAACGGCGCATGCAGGGGCAAACCGACACGCCGTTATCCGACATCGGTTTGCGGCAAGCGCAGGCCGTGGGGCAGCGTCTGGCGCGCGAAACTTTTGCCGCGATTTACAGCAGCGATTTGAAGCGTGCATGGGACACCGCGCGTGCCATCGCCGATGCGAGCGGCCATGACATCGTCGGCGATCAGCGCTTGCGCGAACGCACCTTCGGCATTTTCGAAGGGCTGACTTACGACGAAATGACCACGCGTTACCCCACCGAGCACGCGCGCTTTTCACGGCGCGACCCGGAGTATGCGGTGCCTGGCGGCGAAAGCCCGCGGCAGTTTTTCGAACGCAGCCTCGCCGGCCTGGAAGCCATTGCCGCGGCGCACCCGGGCGAAAAAGCCGTTGTCGTCACGCACGGCATGGTGCTCGATACGCTGTATCGCGCAGCGAACAAGCTGCCGTTGCAAGTCAAACGCGAAGCGCCGTTGCTCAATGCGAGCCTGAACACCTTTCGCCGAGAGCCCGAAACCTGGGTGCAAGTGTCGTGGGCCGATGTCGAGCATTTGGCGGATGTGGGCGTGACGCGGTTCTGGTGATGGCGGCGAACGAAAACGTGGTATTGGTCCACGGCTTGTGGATGCACGGGGTTGTGTTGAGCTGGATGGCGCGGCGGATTGCGCGTTCGGGTTATGAGGTGCACACCTATTCGTACCCTTCGGTGCGCATGAATCTCGTGCAAAACGTGCGCCTGCTCACGGCATTTTGCCAGGCGCTCGACGCGCGCCCGCTCAATTTGGTGGGACACAGCCTGGGCGGCGCGCTGATCGCGCGCATGCTTGATGAGCCGCATCGGCTGGAGGTGGGGCGCGTGGTGTTCATCGGCGTGCCGTTTACCGGCAGCCACGCCGCGCGGCGGCTGGCGCGCGTGCGCATCGGCGGCGCGGCGATGGGGGCGACGGTGGCGGATTGGTTTCACGGCGAGCGGCCCACGCATTTGGCCGACTACGACATCGGCGTCATCGCGGGCGGCCGCTCGGTGGGCCTTGGCATGCTGGTGGCGCGCGATTTGCCCAAGCCGCACGACGGCACGATCTGCGTGTCGGAGACGATCGTGCCCGATGCGCGCGATCACATCGTGCTGCCGGTGACGCATTCGCAAATGGTGCTGTCGCCGCTGGTGGTGCGCCAGACCTGCGAATTCCTGCGGCACGGCAAGTTTGCGCGCGGCGAGGCCGTCTCTTAAGCCGCGAGCTGCCTGGTGAACGAGACGCGGCACAACCGTCGACGCTGGTGGCTGGCCCTGCCGCTGTTACTGCTGCTGTCAGGCTGCGCGCAACTCGCCTATTACGCGCAATCGGTGCGCGGCCAACTCGACATCTGGAGCCGTGAAAAACCGATCGCGGCGTTGATTGAAGACACGGCCACGCCGCCGGCGCTGCATGACAGACTCGCGTTAGTACTTAAAGCACGCGAATTCGCCAGCAGCGAACTCGCGCTGCCGCAAAACGACAGCTACCGGCGCTACGCCGATTTGGAGCGCTCGTATGTGGTGTGGAACGTGTTCGCCGCGCCGGAATTTTCGATACAACCCGTGCAATGGTGTTTTGCCTTCGCCGGGTGCGTGAACTATCGCGGCTATTTCGCCAAGGCCGATGCCGAAGCGTTCGCGCGCGCGGCCGCCGCGCAGGGGCACGATGTGCACATCGGCGGCGTTGCGGCGTATTCGACGCTGGGCTGGTTCGCCGACCCGGTGTTGAACACCTTTGTGAATTACCCGCCGGCGGAAGTCGCGCGCATTATTTTTCACGAGTTAGCGCACCAGGTGGTGTACGTCAAGGATGACACGGTGTTTAACGAATCCTTCGCGGTGGCGGTGGAGCGCGAGGGCCTGCGGCGCTGGCTTGCCCGCTACGGCAGCGACGCCGAACGCGAAACCGCCCAAAAAATGCAGCGCTACCGCGCGGATTTTTTGCGCTTGCTGCACGCCTATCGCGCGCGCTTGGCCAAACTGTATACGCAGCGCATCGCGCCCGAGGCGATGCGCGCCGCCAAACAGCAACAGTTTGCCGACATGGGGCGCGATTACGACGCGCTGAAATCGGCGTGGGGCGGTTACGCCGGTTACGACCGCTGGTTTGCACAAACGCCCAATAACGCGCTGCTGGCGTCGGTGTCGATTTACACGCAACACGTGCCGGCGTTTGAGGCGCTGTTACAGCAGCATAACGGCGAGCTGACGGCTTTTTACGCGGCGGTCAGGGCGCTGGCGCGGCTCGAAAAACCCGCGCGCGAGGCGGCGCTGCGCGGCTACGCGCCGCCAGAACACATGCCACCCGATTTCACCAAGCCCGCAACGGCGGCAGGCAAGCTATAATTTATCGACAACACCGAGGAGCCCGCCATGAAACTCACCAGCAATAGTTTTAGCGACAACAGCGCGATCCCCGCCGAATTCGCGTTTTGCGCGCCGGATCCCAAGACCCATTGCACGCTCGGGCAAAACCGCAATCCGCATTTGGCGTGGAGCGAGATGCCGGCGGGCGCGCAATCGCTGGTGCTGATTTGCCACGATTTCGACGTGCCGAGTAAACCCGACGACGTCAATCAGGAGGGCCGCATCATACCGGCCACGCTGCCGCGGGTGGATTTTTTTCACTGGGTGCTGGTGGATTTGCCGCCGCAGGCCGGCGAGATCAAGGCGGGCGAGTTTTCGCAGGATGTGACGGTGCGCGGCAAGGCCGGCCCCAACGCGGCGCGCGGCGCGCGCCAGGGCGTTAACGACTATACGATGTGGTTCGCCGCCGACAAGGATATGTCGGGCGATTATTTCGGCTACGACGGCCCGTGCCCGCCGTGGAACGACAGCATCGTGCATCACTACGTGTTCACGCTTTACGCGCTGGATGTGGCGAAATGCGGCGTGAGCGGCACGTTCAAGGGGGGTGACGTGCGTAACGCGATCAAAGGCCATGTGCTGGCGCAGGCAACAATCACCGGCCTTTATAGCTTGAACCCGGCGGTGAAAATTTAACTAACGGACTTGATGCAAGCCGGCCCAAAGGAGGAAACCAGATTATGCACAGGGGACTATTCGCATTGTTGGCGATGGCATTGTTGTTGCCGCAGGCTGTGTCGTACGCGCAACCTGCCGCAAAAGCCGCGGGGCAAGCTTATCCCGCGAGGCCGATACGCTTCATCATATCGTTTGGCCCAGGCTCGGCAAGCGACGTGCTTGCCCGCATCACGGGCCAGGAGCTTTCGCAATCGCTCGGCCAGCCGATCATAGTCATTCCCAAACCGGGCGCGGACGGTGCGATCTCGGCGGTCGAGGTCATGCGCGCCACCGCCGATGGCCACACCTTCCTCTACGGCACCAACAGCGCCTACGCGGTGGTCCCCAACATCCGCAGGGAGCCGCCGTATAACGTGCTCACGGACTTTACGCCCGTGACGTTTATCGGCGAGAACACGTTTTTTATCGTGGTCCATCCCTCGGTGCCGGCAAAAACGCTCAACGAGTTAATCGCCCACGCCAAGGCCAAGCCGGATGTGCTTTACTTTGCCGCGGGTAATACCTACGCGCTGGTGTCGACGCATTTGTTCTCGGCGATTAACGGCATCAAAATGGTTTCGGTGCCCTATCGCTCCGAGCCTGAGGCCATGACCGATTTGTTGTCCGGCCGTGTGAGTGTAATGAACAGCACCGCGACCAGTGTGTTGACCCATGTGCGTGAGGGAAGACTGCGCGCGCTGGCGACCACCTTGCATGTAAGAAGCCCGTTGATGCCCGATGTGCCGTCATTCCCCGAGGCAGGGCAGCAGAAATTTCCGATCGGCCCCTGGTTCGGACTGGTCGGCCCGGCAGGATTGCCGAGCGCGATAGTGGCGCGCATGAACAAGGAAATGGTCGCGGTGCTGGACAAACCCTCGGTCAAGGAAGCCAAACTCAAGCATGGCTTCGTGGCGAGATCCAGTACGCCGCAAGCGCTCGCGGCGTATATGAAGGATCAGCTCGAGGTGTGGAAGTCGGCGTTGAAGGCCGCCGGCATACCGCAACAGTGAACGGCTAAGCACATTTTCATCTGTCAAGGAGGCCCGCCATGGCCAGCAACGCCCAAATGATCATCGAGCTCGACAAAAAGCGCATGGACGCAACGGCGCGCAAGGATGTCGCGGCGCTAAACGAGTTGATCGCCGATGATCTGGTCTACACCCATTCCTCGGCGCGCCAAGACACCAAGCAAAGCCTGATCGGTGCGATGGTGTCGGGTGAAACGGTGTATACCTCGATCGTGCCCTCCGAGGTCAAGGCACACGATTGCGGCGACGCGGTGGTGTTAACCGGTGTGGCGCGCATCAGCGTGGTGTCCAACGGCAAACCCAACAGCTTCGGCGTGCGTTTTACCGATGTCTATGCCAACCGCGGCGGGCGCTGGCAAATGGTGGTGTGGCAGTCGACCAAGTTGCCGGAATAAACGACGCCGCCATGCCCGACCCCGACAGTCCATCCGCGGAAGCCGCCACCAGTAGCGTGCGCATGAGCGCCGCGCAAGCGGCGTTTTTCGCGCGCCAGTCGCCGGTGTTCGAGGCGTTTGCGCGGCAGTTTTCGCTCGATCCTAAAGTGGTTTATCTGATGGCCGGGCAAAAAGGCTCGCAGCCCGACAGCGTGCGTAAGCGCTACCAAGAAGGGCTCGATCAAATCGCGCGCGATCCGTTTCCGGTGCACCTGGAGCCGACAGCCACCACGCGCGAACGCATCGCTCGCGGCTATGGCGCGAGCGTCGATGAAATCGCCATCTCGCGCAACACCACCGACGCGCTGGGACAAATCCTGATGGGCATCGAGTGGCAACGCGGCGACGAAATTCTGGTGACGCCGATGGAGCATCCGGCAGGGCTGGCAACGGTGTTGCGTGTGTCGGGCCGTTTTGGCGTAAAGATCGTGCAGTGGGGCGTGCCGGTGCATCGCAATGCCACCGCGGACGAAGTGGTCGAGGCGTTGAAGAAACGCTTGAAACCCGGTGTCACCCGCGTGGTGTTTTTTTCGAGCCCGTTGTGGCCCAACGGCGAGCGCCTGCCGGAGCGGCGCATCGCGGCGCTGGCGCAAGCCGCGGGCGCGATCACCGTGGCGGATGGCGCGCATTACGGCGGCATGATCGATCCGCGCCTGGACGAAAGCGGCATCGACTTCTGGGCGATCTCCGGCCACAAGTGGCAGTGCGGGCCGGGCGGCACCGGCATCATTTACATCCGCAATCGTGCGCTCGCGGCGAACCCCACGCCGCTGCCGCGTTTTCACATCATTCGCAGCTCCGCGCGCGATGTGCCGTTTGACGGCAGCCGCACCGAGAGCTACGACATTGGTGCTGCGATGAGCCGCTATGGCTTTCCGGAATCCGCCGATTGGCGCGCGCTGGGTGACGTGTGCGCGTTGTGGGACGAGATCGGGCGCGCGCGCATCCAAGCGTGGACGCATAACCTGGCGGACTATTTGCGCCAGCGTCTCGTGGCCACCTTCGGCGAGGATGCGCTGCTGCAGCCCACAGTGGATCCCGCGTTGAAATCGGCGATCGTGTGTTTTAACCCATTTCCCGATGCGCGGCGGCGCACCGACCCCGAGCTCAACAAAAGATTCCGCGCACGGCTACTGCAGGAATACGGCTTTCGCATCTCCGGCGGCGGCGTCGGCCCCGAGGGCTTTACGCGCGCACCCGACCCGCAGGCCGCGGCGTTTCCCGAAGGCCTGGTGCCCAACCGCGACCCGCGGACGCTCGCGCCCAAGCCCTTCGGCGTCACGCTGCGCGCCAACGCCTGTGTGTGGAATTCGCCGGCGCAGATGGATCGCTTTGTCGCCGCTTGTGAGGACCTTTCGCGCAAGATGCCGGCGTAATCCAGTGTGAAAACCAGCTCAACCGTGATATACGTACTCTGCGTCATGCCCGCCCTGCGTGCATTATTTCAATCATGAGCAAAACCGCGCCACGACCGTTAATCGGCGTTTCCGCCAATGCCATGCAAGCGGCGGAGCGCCGCCATCTGGTGCATGCCACCGGCGAGCGCAATATCCATGCGCTGCTGCGCATGGTCGATTGCATCCCGGTGTTGCTGCCGCCGGTGGGCAGCGCAGTGGATATCGCCGATTTGGTGTCGCGCATGGACGGTTTTTTGTTGACCGGCGGGCGCGCGAATGTCGAGCCGCATCACTACGACGGGCCGCCGTTTCCCGAGGACGAAATCATCGATCCGGGCCGAGATAATCTGGTGTTGCCGTTGATACGCGCGTGCGTCAAGGCGCGTGTGCCGGTGTTCGGCATCTGTCGCGGCATACAGGAAATCAACGTCGCACTCGGCGGCTCGCTGCATTACCGCATCCACCAACTCGACGGCAAAAACGATCATCGCCGCCCGCAGCGCGACAATGTCACGCTGGAAGAGGTGTTCCGGCCCAATCATTTGGTGCGCTTCACGCCGGGTGGCTTGTTTAATGCGTTGACCGGCCAAAAAGAAATGATGGTCAACTCCTTGCACGGGCAGGGCGTCGATCGATTAGGCAAAGGCCTGGTGGTCGAGGCAGAGTCGCCCGACGGCGTGATCGAGGGCGTGCGTTACCAGGATGAAGAACAGTTCGTGGTGGGCGTGCAATGGCACGCCGAGTGGAAGCCCGAAGAGCACGCGCTGGGTGGCGCGCTTTATACCGCGTTTGGCAAGGCGGCGCATGTGCGTGCGGCGCGCCGCAAGTGAAGCCGTCTACCACGGCGGGATATTACGTAAGTATTTGATTTTATTAATTTTTTTATTTAGACGGTGTTTGCGTCAGTTGGCACTGATGCGCTGCCAATGCTTGCGCAATTGATCGAGCAGTGCCTCCAGCGTGCCGTTGTTGTCGATGACCACATCAGAGCGCGCGATGCGCTCGGCGTTGGAGAG
This sequence comes from Betaproteobacteria bacterium, assembly GCA_016868015.1. Classification (GTDB taxonomy): domain Bacteria; phylum Pseudomonadota; class Gammaproteobacteria; order Burkholderiales; family SG8-41; genus UBA5216. The sequence continues at coordinate 14,081 of VGIF01000004.1, read as the reverse complement.
TTGTGCATCAAGCCGCGCTTCTGCGGCGGCCTGCGACAGGTTGTCGCGTTGCATCGCGCGCGCAATGGCAATCGCGCGTTCAACGATCACCACCCACACTTCGTCGCCCGCGTTATCCCAACCGGCTTCGAATAACACGGCGGCTTCGAGCACCACCACGCGATGCGTGCCGGCGGCGCAGGCGGCAGCAATCTCGTCTTCCGCCATTTTGCGGATTGCCGGCCACACGATATCGGTGAGTTTTTTGAGCTCCGCGGGTTTGCCGAATACCTTGGCGCCCAGCGCCTTGCGCTCGATTTTACTGTCTGCGGCGAGTATGTCGCGTCCGAAGGTAGCGACGACTTGCGCGTGCGCGGGCGAGCCGGGTTCGTAGGTGCGATGGCCCAGCACGTCGGCGTCGATTACGTACGCGCCCTGTTCCTTCAAAAACCGCGCCGCGGTGGATTTGCCGGAGGCCATGCCGCCGGTCAGGCAGATTACTTTGGTCATGGGCATAAACGCATTGAGGCGGGCATTGTAATGCGGATCGTGCGGCAGCCTGCCGTGAGCCGGCTTTTTCAGATAGGGCGCCGGGTTACAATGCGCCCCCTCTCGTAAATGCCCGTGAGTATGCTCGACGCCGAACAACGCCTGCGCAATCTACCGCGGCCGGCCTACCCCGACGATTTGCCGGTGGTGGCGCGGCGCGAGGAGATCGCGCGCGCGATCGGCGAAAACCAGGTGGTGATCGTTTGCGGCGAAACCGGATCGGGCAAGACCACGCAGTTGCCCAAGATCTGTTTGGAATTGCAGCGCGGCGTCAACGGCCTGATCGGCCACACCCAGCCGCGGCGTATTGCCGCGCGCACGGTGGCGGCGCGCATTGCGCAGGAATTGAAAACGCCGTTGGGGCAGGCCGTCGGATACAAGGTGCGCTTTTCGGACAAGGTGTCGCGCAACTCGTATATCAAGCTGATGACCGACGGCATTTTGCTGGCGGAGACGCAGGGCGACCGTGAGCTGCACGCCTATGACACGCTGATCATCGACGAGGCGCATGAGCGCAGTCTGAATATCGATTTTTTGCTAGGGTATTTGAAGCGGCTGCTGCCGCGGCGGCCGGATTTGAAATTGATTGTGACTTCGGCGACGATTGATGCCGAGCGGTTTTCCAAACACTTTACTCATTTGGGTACACCGGCGCCGGTGATCGAGGTGTCGGGGCGGATGTATCCGGTGGAGGTGAGGTATCGGCCGTTGAAGTCGGCGTCTGCCCTCTCCCCCAGCCCCTCTCCCGTTCACGGGAGAGGGGAGCCCATCCCCGACGAAGATGAGGATGTAGAAGCTGCCATCGTCGATGCCGTAGACGATCTAGCCCGCGAAAGAGCGGGCGGCGACATCTTGGTGTTCCTCCCCGGTGAACGCGAAATCCGCGACACGGCGGAAGCCCTGCGCAAACACCACCCCGCCCACACCGAAATCCTGCCGCTGTTCGCGCGCTTGTCATTCGAGGAGCAGGAACGCATATTCAAACCGCACAGCGGGCGGCGCATTGTGCTCGCCACCAACGTGGCGGAAACCTCGCTCACCGTGCCGGGTATTCGTTACGTGATCGATCCGGGCTTGGCGCGCATCAATCGCTACAGCTACCGCAACAAGGTCGAGTTACTGCAAATCGAAAAAATCTCGCGCGCCTCGGCCAACCAACGCGCGGGGCGCTGTGGGCGCGTGGCGGCGGGCGTGTGCGTGCGGCTTTACGATGAGAAAGACTTCAATGCGCGCGACGAATTCACCGAGCCGGAGATTCTACGTTCCTCGCTCGCCTCGGTGATCTTGCGCATGAAGTCGCTGAAGATCGGCGACGTGGAGGATTTCCCGTTTTTGGAGCCGCCCACGCCGCGCATGATCGCCGACGGCTACCAGTTGCTGGCCGAGCTCGGCGCGGTGGATGACGACAATCAGCTTACCGATATCGGCTGGCAACTTGCCAAGTTCCCGATCGATCCGCGCATTGCGCGCATGATCCTCGCGGCGAAAGCCGAGAACTGTTTGCGTGAAGTGCTGATCATCGCCTCCGCCTTGTCGGTGCAAGACCCGCGCGACCGGCCGTTCGAGCGCGCCGAGGCCGCCGACCGCGCGCATCAGCAGTTCGCCGACGAGCGTTCGGATTTCATGGGCTATTTGAAGCTGTGGCAATTTTTCGACGAGGCGTTGAAGCATAAAAAATCCAATCGCAAGCTTGCCGACCAACTGCACGAACACTTTTTGTCGCAGCGGCGCCTGCGCGAGTGGCGCGATATCCACGGCCAGCTCGCCGCGCTGACGGGTGAGATGGGTTTTAAGGAAAGCGAAACGCCCGCGACTTACGATCAAATCCATCGCGCGCTGCTGGCGGGCTTGCTCGGCAATCTCGGATTAAAAAACGACGAAGGCGAATACCTCGGCGCGCGCGGCATCAAGTTCGCGATTTTTCCCGGCTCGGTGTTGCGTAAGTCGCAGCCGCGCTGGGTGATGGCGGCGGAACTCGTCGACACCACGCGGCTTTACGCGCGCTGCGCCGCGCAAATCAATCCGGATTGGATCGAGCACATCGCGGGCGCGATGGTAAGGCGCCATTACTTCGACCCACGTTGGGAAAAAGACCGTGCGTGCGTGATGGCGTATGAGCGTGTGACGCTCTACGGCCTCACCATCGTCGCGCGTCGCAACGTGAATTACGGCCCGATCAATCCGTTGGAAGCGCGCGAGATTTTTATCCGCCGCGCGTTGGCCGCGGGTGACTACCAGAGCAAAGCAGAATTTTATATACAAAATCAAGTGCTTATAAAAGACATTCAAGCGCTCGAACACAAGGCGCGCAAGCACGATGTGCTGGTCGACGAACAAACGCTGTTCGCGTTTTACGACGAGCGCATTCCCCTGGGCATATACAACGGCGCGGCGTTCGAGCAATGGCGCATTGAGGCCGAGAAAAAAGATCCCAAGCTGCTGTTTTTAACGCGCGAATATTTGATGCGCCACGCGGCGCTGGATATAAGCGAAGCGCAGTTTCCCGAAACGCTGCGTGTGGGCGATGTCACTTACAAGCTGCGTTACCGCTTCGAGTTGGGGCATGCATTGGATGGCGTCACCGTCACCGTGCCGCTGCATGTGTTGAACACGTTGGACGATACGCCGTTCGATTGGCTGGTGCCCGGCATGGTGCGCGACAAAGTCAGCGCGTATTTGAAAGCCTTGCCCAAAAACCTGCGGCGCAATTTGTTTCCGCTGCCGGAGCAGGTGACGGCGTTTCTCAGCGAACATAATGCGAGCAAACCGTTTGTGCAGGCGCTGGCGGATTTTGTGCGCGGCCGCGCCGGCCAGCAGGTGAACACGGATGTGTGGAGCGGTGCCGACCTACCCGCACATCTGAACATGAATTTCCGCGTCATCGACGACGCCGGCCGCGAACTTGCCAGCGGGCGCGACCTTGCCGCGCTGAAAGCGCAACTGGGGCAGGCGGCGCAGTTGACCTTTGGCGAGGCGGGTAAAAAAGAAACCGGCATCGAGCGCGACAACATCCGTGTGTGGGATTTCGGCGATTTGCCGAAAGAATTGTCGTTCACGCGCAGCGGCAGGAAGCTTACCGGTTATCCGGCGCTTGCCGATGAGCGCGAGAGTGTGGCGATCCGCTTGTTCGACACCCGGGCCGCGGCGGATGCGGCGATGCGCGCGGGCGTGGTGCGGCTAATGCGCCTCGCGCTGAAAGAGCAGATGAAGCAGTTGGAAAAAAGCCTCAAAGGTTTCGATCAGGCGGCGCTGCAACTGCGCGGCGTGGCGAGCGTGGACGACCTGCGCGAAGACGTGATCGCCGCCATTACAGATCGCGCATTCATCGGCGAGGATGAATTGCCGCGCACGCAGAAAGACTTTCAGGCGCAAATCAAGCGCGCGCGCACGCGCCTGCCGGCGGTGAGCGAGGGCGCGTGCCGGCTGTTGACCACCATCGCGGCCGAGTATCACCAGTTGTCTTCGGCGCTCAATGGTGCCAAAGGGTTGCTCACGCGCCCCGCGGCAGACATCCGCGCGCAGCTCGCACGCCTCACCTATAAGGGGTTTGTCAGTCAAACGCCGTGGGAGCAGTTAACCCACTTGCCGCGCTATTTGCAGGCGATGCAGCGGCGGCTGGAGAAATACCCGCGCGATCCCGCGCGCGACGCGCGCCACACGCAAAGCCTCACCGAGTGGTGGCAACGCTACGAGGCGGCGGTGGAAAAACAGCAAAAAGCCGGCGCGGCGGATGAGCGCTTGCAGGAACTGCGCTGGCAACTGGAGGAACTGCGTGTGTCGCTGTTTGCGCAGGAACTCAAAACGCCGTATCCGGTGTCATACAAGCGGCTGGAGAAATTCTGGAACGGCATGCGCGCGAGTGTTTAGCGCCGCTGTATTCGGCGTCTACAATCCGCTACACTGACGCGAACATGCCGGCTGCGCCGATGCCGCCGGGTTCTGAATAGGAGCGCCATCATGCACCTGTTCCAACAACACGCCCCCGCCGATCTTAACGCCGCCATCGGCCAAATCCCGATCATCGATTTCGGCCCGTACTTTGCCGGACGCGCCGGTGCCTTGGCGCCGCTTGCCGATGAAGTGCGCGATGCCTGCGAGCGCGTGGGCTTTCTTTACATCAAGGGCCACGGTGTACCGCAGGTGTTGATCGACCGCGCGTTCGCGGAATCGAAGCGTTTTCACGCGCTGCCGCTGGAAACGAAACTAAATCTGTCGCTCGACCAAAACAACGTCGGCTACTTGCCGATGAATTCGAGCACGCAAAAACATTCGACCGTGCATCAGGCGACGCGCCCCAACGAAAACGAATCTTTTTTTGTCATCGTCGACCGGCCCGCCGATCACCCGGACGTGCGCGCCGGCAAGCCGCTGCGCGGCATGAATCAATGGCCCGACGGTTTACCCGGCTTTCGCGAAAACGTGATGGCGTACTTCAGCGCATTGAACGCGCTGGGCCAACGCATGTTGCCGGCGTTTGCGGTGGCGCTGGGCATGCCAGCCGATTATTTCACGCCGCTGTTTGATGACGACAACCACGCCACGTTGCGCATGCTGCATTACCCGCCGACCTCGGGCGCGGGCGCCGATAACGCGTTCGGCCAGGGGCCGCACACCGATAACAGCTTCCTCACCATCCTCGCGCGCATGGAGGTGCCGGGGCTCGGTGTGCAATTACCCTCGGGCGTATGGGTGGCGCCGCCGCTGATCCCCGGCACGTTCCTGGTCAACCTCGGCAACATGATGCGGCGCATGTCGAACGATCGATTCCGCTCCACGCCGCACGGCGTGATCGTCGACGGCAAGGCCGACCGCTATTCGCTCGCTTATTTTCACAGCCCGAACCCGTATCGCACGATTGAAGTGCTGCCCTCGTGCATCAGCGCGGATCGCCCGGCGAAATACGCGCCGGCGCTGTCCGCTGATTTGATCCTGGAGTTTTTTCGCGCCAACTACGCGCATCAGAAGGGACATGCTACGGCGGCGATGCCGAATCGGTATGCGTAATCGATTACAGCGATCGTAGGATGGGTGCAGGCCGCAGGCCGTAACCCATCGCACCACATTGATGGGTTACGCTGCGCTTCACCCATCCTACGGTTTTTCTGGGAGGCGGGCGTTACTCTCGCGCTAGCCACTCCACTTTCACCCCGCCAGCGCCGTTAATACTCAAGGCGGACCACAGCCACCGCAACAGAGTACGCATTTCGGTGTCGAATTTCCACGGCGGGTTGATGATGATCATGCCGCAGCCGGGGATGGTGCTCGCATCGTCGGGCAGGATTCTGAGTTCGAACTGCAGCACTTTTTTGATGCCCGTTGCGAGCAGGTCGCGCTCGAAACCGCGTATCACGCCCGCGCCCATCAGCGGGTACCACAGCGCGTAGATGCCGGTTTCCCAGCGCTGGTGCGCTTCGCGTAGTGCGGCGGCGATACGTGCGAATTCGCGCGCCCGGTCGAACGAGGAGTCGATCAGCACCAAGCCGCGGCGTTCCTTTGGCGGCAGATGGGCTTTTAACGATTGGTAGCCGTCCATCAGTTTGACCGTCACGCGGCGGTCGCGCGCGAACAGGGTTTGCAGTTCGGCGCAATCGGTTTTATTGAGTTCGGTGGCGACGATGCGGTCGATCGGGCGGATCAAGCGCCGTGCGATCAGCGGCGAGCCAGGGTAAAAGCGCGCATGGCCGTCGGCGTTTTCGGCGCGTACGATGTCGAGGTAGGGCTTTAGCGCGGCGGGAACGTCGTCGCGCGCCCACAACTTTTTGATGCCAGTTTCAAACTCGCGGTTTTTTTGCGCCCACGGCTTGGATAAATCGTAGCGGCCGATGCCGGCGTGGGTGTCGAGGTAAAAGTAGGGCTTGTCTTTTTGGTTGAGTGCTAGCAGCAGGCGCGTTAGCAACGGGTGTTTGAAGACATCGGCGAAGTTGCCGGCGTGGAACAGGTGGCGGTAGGAGAGCATTTTTTTGGGGGTGAACAGTAAACGGTGAACCGTAAACAGTGGAGGCGACGCAGTTATCTGTTCACTGTTTACGGTTTACTGATCACAATCGATCATACTTGGTGGAAAGGCCCCGCGCTTTCTCGACGGGATATTTTTGCGCATTAAGTTCCATTTTCCGCGTGGCCGTGGTGGCGAGATCGATGTTAAGTTTGTCGGCGAGCCGAATCAAAAACAACAGCACGTCCGCGCATTCGAGTGCCACCGCGTCTTGGGTTTCGGGCGAAAGGTTGGCCGCTTGCGTCGGCGTTAACCACTGAAAATGTTCAAGGAGTTCGCTCGCCTCCACACTTAGCGCGATCGCGAGATTTTTGGGGTTGTGGAATTGGTTCCAGTCGTGCTCGTGGGCGAACTCCTCGAGTGCGACGCGCAGCTTTTCCAGGGTGTCGGGCGTGGTGGTCATGACGCGGGCCGTGATTCGTCGGTTTGCGGCGCGATTTCGGAGGCGTTGGCCACGCACGCCATCATGGCGATGTAGCCGAGTGAAGCCGCTATTTGCACGGTCAGTGGCACGCCGAATGGTTTGACGGCCGCGCAATACGTGGCGTCGCTCACGCGATGATTGCCGCCCACCAACTGCGTGCAAAAATCGCGGGTGAAGGGTGGCAATCTCACGGGGTACTCCAGTCAATTGAGCGCGCTATTATACGGAGCGGGGGGTTTTAAATGGCGCTCGCGGGTCATGAAAAATAGTCAATTAAATCAAACGCTTACGTTTATAGGCTGGTTTCACGTTTGTCCATGCAATTTCGCCACGCCCAGTTGTTGAAAGCGATTGCCTTCGCGGCACAAAAGCATCGCCATCAGCGGCGCAAGGACCCGCAAGCTTCACCTTATATCAATCATCCGATCGACCTTGCCAACGTGCTGCTGCACGAAGGCGGCGTGCGCGACACCACGGTGCTGATTGCTGCGATCTTGCACGATACGCTGGAAGACACCGAGACCACGCCCGCCGAGTTGGCCGTGAATTTCGGCGGCGAAATTCGCGACATCGTGCTCGAGCTCACCGATAACACAAAACTCAAACGGCGCAAACGTAAGGAGCTGCAAATCAAACACGGCCCGCATCTCACGCGCAAAGCGCGGCTGGTGAAACTCGCCGACAAAATCTGCAACCTGCGCGATGTGGCAGCCAACCCGCCCACGCGCTGGTCGTTGAAACGCCAGATCGAATATTTCGATTGGGCAAAGGCGGTTGTCGACAGTTTTCGCGGCACGCATGTGCGGCTGGAGCGGATTTTCGATCGAGTTTACGAACAACGCCCGCACGCCGAGCGCTGGACGCGGCATGTGAAGCCGGCGGTGCGCGGGCCGCGTTTCTCAACCCGGCAACGCCGGGGAAATTAGCCAAGGCAGCCGCACCTCGATTCAGTTGAGCTGGCAGGCCCCCGGCCCGCCGGGGTGACCACAGGCGCCGCAGGCGCCGGCGTCGGCGCTTCCCATTGCGCTGGAGGCCGCGGAAGTTGCCACCGCAAAGCCGGAAAGTTTTTGTGCAAATCAGCGCCTTGGCACGACGGGCATTGCGGCGCCGGCGCGGAGGCGCGCACCAGCGTTTCAAATTCATTGCCGCAAGAGCGACAGGCATATTCGAAGATGGGCATGGGCTGGGGTCTTTTTGCGAGCGTGTAGCGAAGGATCAAGTCGCTGATGATGCCTGGACAGGCGCGGCACGAACGGCGCTCAAATTTACCGTTCGCGCCGGGCTTGTTGGAGGGGCTGAACGCACATTTTAGTGCACGCCTTAAGCCACCGGCAACGTGCGCTCCGCATCCGAGGCCTGCTGTATTGTATCGAGAAACCGATGCAGCTCCACCGCCGTGTCAAACGTCGGCAAGCGCGCGTGCGCTTTGCCGCTGCGGATGCTGTCGGCGAACAGCGCATACAACTGCCCTACGTTATACGGGTCGCCTTGCGGGAAATTCGCCGGCACGTGCGCAAAGCGATCCGGCAGCGGCAAGTCTTTTAACTCGTGGCTTTTTTGCGCCCCGCGCACGCGCAACATTTCACCGCGCTGCGAGGAAATGCTGCCAGTGGCGATCAGTGTGCCTTCGCGCCCGAAAATCTCCATGCGAAAGCCGGGGCCGGCCCACGGCACGGCGCCCACGTGAACCGAGGCCGCCGCGCCGCCTGCCAGCGTGCCATTCACTTGAATATTGTCGGGCGAAGTCACGTCGACCATTTTCTTAGTATCGGTTTCGTACCATTGCTTCACCTGCGTGGTGACCATGCTCGACACGCGCGTGAAATTGCCGGCGACAAAACGCAGCGCGTCGATCACATGGCCGTTGGCGATGGTGAGCGGGTTCGCGCCCAGCGTCACATCGCGCTGCCAGGCGCGGCTCGACGGGCGTTCTAAAGGCCCGTCGCGATGCGTGGAGACGTGGCACGCGAGCACCTCGCCGACGTAGCCGGTGGCGATGAGTTCCTTGATATAGAGCAGCGCGGGGCTCACGCGCGATTGCAAACCCACCGCGGTTTGCACGTCCTTGGCCTTAGCGAGCGCGGTGAGTTCCACCGCTTCGGCGGTGGTGCGGCCCAGCGGCCACTCGGTGTAGACGTGTTTGCCCGCTTCGATCGCCGCCTTGGTCGGTTCGTAGTGCGAGGGTACGCGCACCACCACCGCCACCGCGTCGATTTCGTTCGACGCGATCATCGTGCGGTAATCGGTGAACGCGAGCTTGGCGCCGAAGGCCTTGCGCGCCGCTTCCGCGCTGTCGGCGTTGCGAGTGCACACCGCTGTCATCTCGACGTCGGGGTGCGCGGCGATCGCCGGAAAGTGCGACTGGGAAGCCCACGTCGACTTCACGTTGGCGCCGATAAAACCTAAGCGGATTTTGTTGGGCATGATGTGGATTCCGATGGAGGTAGTGGCGGTGATTATTGCAGAGTTCGCCGCTGCCGACGAACGGTGTGATGTGCTACGCTACCGTTCGACTCATCGTTACCGAACACAACCGAACGCAACCCAAAGGAGACCGCCATGTCCGTCTATCAAAAAGGTAACGTCCGCATTAACTACCAAGACACCGGCGGCGACGGTTTCCCACTGATGATCATTCCCGGCGGCGGCTTGAATTCGACGCTCGGGTTTTTCACCAGCAGCGCGCCGTTTCACGCGATGGAGGAATTCAAGGGCGAGTACCGCTGCATCGCTGCGGACTTGCGCAACGCCAACGGCGGGTTATCCACCGGCCCGTTGGAAATCGACCGGCCGTGGGATGCGTACACCGACGACCACATCGGCCTGATGGATCATCTGGGCATCAATCAATTCATGGTGATGGGTTTTTGTATCGGCGGACCGTTTATCTGGAATTTGTTGAAACGCGTGCCGAACCGTGTGGTGGCTGCGGTGCTGGCGCAGCCGAGCGGCTATCGTCCGGAAAAACCGGATCTCTTTTATCAAAACAATATCAAGGGCTGGGCGCCGGGGCTCACGGCGCAGCGGTCCGACATCACCATGTCGATGATCGATGCGTTCTTGAAAAAGATGTATCAAGCGAACCCGGATTTCGTGTTCACCGTGACGCGCGATTTTGTGCGCACGTGTAAAACGCCAATCCTGGTGCTGCCCGATGACGTAGCCGCGCACCCGTATAAAGTGGCGATGGAGTCGGTGCGCCTTGCGCCCAACGCGCAAGTGAGCCTGTATCCGTGGAAGGAAGAAAAGGAAACCATACCGCTGGCGGTGCGGCATGTGCGCACCTTCCTGCGCGCGCATTGCCCGGTGGCGGTCGCACACTAAGCCTGCGCGTGACGGTCAAACACACGGCGTGATGCCATGCAACTAAACGCGATTTTTCCCACGCGCGACATCGGCAACGATCCGGCGAAGATCCGCGATTGGGCGCAAGCCGCCGAGGATCTGGGCTTTGCCTACATCGAAGTGCCCGATCACGTGTTCGGCGCCGCCGCGCGCGGCGATTGGGTGCCGACGTACAACGAGCTCGACCCGTTTCACGAAACCTTTGTGATGCTGGGTTTTTTGGCCGGCGTCACCAAACGTATCGGGCTATCGAGCGGTGTGTTGATTTCCCCGCAGCGCCAAACCGGCTTGATCGCCAAGCAAGCGGCCGAGGTCGATGTGTTGTGCGGCGGCCGCTTGCGGCTGGGCATCGGCGTGGGTTGGAATCACGTCGAATATGAAGCGCTCGGCACCGAGTGGAAAACCCGCGGCGCGCGGCAGGCGGAGCAAATCGAAGTGCTGCGCCGCTTGTGGAGCGGCGAGGTGGTCGATTTCATCGGCCGCTTTCATCGGCTGGAAAAAGTGACGGTGGTGCCGCCGCCGGTGCAGCGGCCGATCCCGATCTGGCTCGGCGGCGTGTCGGAAGGCGCGATCAAGCGCACGGCGAGATTGGCTGACGGCTGGATGCCGATCATTGCGCCGGATCAAGCGGAGCCCAAGCTCGCTTTGTTGCGCGCCGAAATGAAAGCGCATGGCCGCGACGCGGCGAAGTTCGGCCTCGAAGCGTGGCTGCGCATGCAAGAGCCCGACCCGCAGCGCTGGGGCGCCGCGGCCGAGGCTTGGCGTAAGCTCGGCGCGAATTATGTGATGCTGTATCCGATGTTTCGCACGCCCAAGCTCGAAGAACAAGTCGACCTCTTGCGCAAGTTCAAGGCGGTGGCGGGCGCGTAGCGCCGCGCGTGTCGGCGTGAAGGAATTGCTGTGATTCAACTCAAAGAAAATTTCGCGGTGGCCGCGCCGCCGGATGAAGTGTGGCCGCTGATGTCCGACCCGGCGGTGGTCGCCGCGTGCATTCCCGGCGCGGAGTTGAACGAATTGACGCCCGACGGCGCGCATCGCGGCAAAATCACGTTTAAGTTCGGCCCCACGGTGGCGGTGTTTCGCGGCGAAGCCAAGCTCACTTACGATCATGCGGCGAAACGCTGTTTGATCGAAGCGCGCGGCATCGATCAACGAGGCGCTTCGCGCGCGCGCGCGAAATTCGATGTGGCGGCGAGTGGCGGCGATGCGACAGAAATCACCCTTGATGGCGGCTACGAAGTCGCCGGCCCGCTGGAAATGTTTGCTTCCGCCGGTGGCGTGCATGTGGCGCGCGTGCTGCTCGCGGAATTCGCAGCGAACATTTTGCGTGTGATCGAACAGCGCCGCGCCGGTGGTGGTGAAGCGGTGCCGGAACAAGCGCAGCCCGCGTCGGGCGCGAAAATTTTGGGGCGCGCGTTGGTGGATGGCGCGCGCAGCATTATCGGTAAGGGTGATAAGGCGACGTGATGGCGTTTTCCCCAGCAAGTCGCAGCGCGATACATCGTAAGTATCTGATTTAATTGATATTTTTAATTCTGCATAAATCCATTGTCATTAGGGTGCGCAACGCGTACGCGTGCCGCGAAGCATGCTCGTGCGCGTTGCGCACCCTACTGATTTTCAGAGAAAGGCAAGCCCTATGAGCGATCCCACCGGTTACGAAGTCCTGTCGCAAGCGTTTGTCGCGGAAGGCGTCGATACGCTGTACGCGCTACTGGGCGACGCCAACATGTATTGGGGCGCGATGATGGCGCAAAAATACAACGTGCGCGTGGTGCATGCGCGGCACGAGCATTGCGCGGTGGCGATGGCCGATGGGTATGCGCGCCACACCGGCAAGGTGGGTGTGGCCACCGTCACCTGCGGGCCGGGCTTCACGCAAATCATGACGGCGTTGACCACGGCGGCGCGCGGCAGCATTCCGCTGGTGGTGTTCGCCGGCGATTCGCCGACCTCCGCCGCGTGGTATGTGCAACAGCTCGATCTGGGGCCGCTCGCCACCGCCACCGGCGCGCGTTATCTGCCGGTGAAAAGCGTGGATCGCATGCTCGACACCGTGCGCGAAGCGTTTTACACCGCACGCCAGGAGCGCTGCCCCGTGGTGCTCGGTGTGCCGCTGGATTTACAAAAGCAGCCATTCCCGTGGGGCGCCGAGTATTCGCCCTCGACCGAGTTGATGCCCACGCCGCAACGCCCCGCGCCTGACCCGGCGTTGGTCGAACAACTCGCGGCGATGATCCGAGAAGCCAGGCACCCGATCATTCTCGCCGGCCGCGGCTGCATCCGCTCCGGTGCCGCGCCGGCGCTGGAGGCATTGGCCGAACGCTGCGGCGCGCTGCTTGCGACTTCGTTATTTGCCAAAGGCCTGTTCGATCACAATCGCTACGGCATCGGCGTCGCCGGCGCCTACGCCAGCCCGCTCGCGCGCGAGCAATTCGCCGCGTGTGATTTGCTGATCGGCGTGGCGGCGGGCTTGGGTCACTACACCACCGAGGCGGGCTATTTGTATCCCAACGCCAAGACGGTGCAAATCGATCTCAACCCGCGCGGGCTGTATCAAGGTTTGCGCATCGCCGACATGCACATCAAGGCTGATGCCAAGGCCACGGCAGAAGCGCTGCTGGCGAAACTCGCCGCGCAAAACTTTTCGTCCGCCGGCGCACGCTCGCCCACGCTCGCCCATCAAATCGCGGCGACGGCGGCGCGGCCCGACAACAAAGAGTTCCTGGTGCAAGCCGGCGTGGTCGATCCGCGGCCGGCGATGCTGGAGCTTGACGCGGCGATTCCGAAAGACTGGACAGTGGTGTCCGGCGGTGCGCACTTCGCCGGCATCGCGGTCACGCATATCCATGGCCGGCACGCCGAGAACATCCACATCCTCAACGATTTCGGCGCCATTGGCAGCGCGTTTTCACAAGCGGTGGGCATGGCGGCCGCGCGCGGCGACGGCAAGCTCTTGCTGATCGAGGGCGACGGCAGCCTGATGATGCACATCCAGGAACTCGAAACCGTGCGCCGCCACGGCATCAAAATGCTGATCTGCGCGGTCAACGATGGTGGCTACGGCGCTGAAGTGCACAAATTCCGCGCGCAGGGCTACGACCCCACCGATTCGCAACACGGCCGCGGCGACATCGCGGCGATTGCGCGCGGCTTTGGGTTACGCGGTGAGAAGGTCAACTCGCTCGGCCGCTTCAAGGAATTATTCACCGCGCACGAAAAAGGCGGCGTGGCTGAACTATGGGACTTGCATGTCGATGACATGATTCCCTCGGCACCTTATCGGCGGATACATTTTGGTGAGGTGTGATGCGCCGACGCGATAGTTGATCACGAATTGCTGGGCGAATTTTTCCCCCATTTTTTGACCGACTCAACGCACCCGTGTGTCGCAAGTATCGTCCGGCAGCGCGAAGGTGACGATGCGCACCGACTGGGTGGCGTACGCGGGCGGCGGGGGGCGAGGATGGGGATGTGCGAACATCGGTTAGGGTAGGGGTGATTTTCAGTCGGCCCATCGTTCATCCGCCACAACCAGCGCGACAGTCATTCGAGGTAACATCGGGCCGTCACTTCACTGCGAAACACAAAGGTTATGCGTTTAGGATACGCTGATCAAGTAGGTAAAAGGTGCGCCCGAGGAAAGCGATGATGCCGATTAGGCGAAATGAATGCTGATTTCATCAGGCCGAAGGCGCTTTCGATGTTTAATTCGGTGTTTTTCGCCGTTTTAGGCTTCCGCTGCACGCACTTATCCCGTGAGCGGCCTATCCCATTTGTAAATGTTCA
>VGIF01000003.1 GCA_016868015.1 Betaproteobacteria bacterium | reverse complement strand
TGCCCGTGGCCGCGTGAGTCAAAGCGCAGCACTTTGAATTTTTGGGTGAGTTCGGCCATTTGGTCGTCCCACATGTGCAGGTTGCAGGCGAGCGAGTGGCTTAACGTGAGCCAGGGCCGCTTGCTCGTAACTTCGCCCGCGATGTCGTAGTGGATGTCGATGCCGTTGGTTCGTGCTTTCATGGGGGCGCCTCGTTGTGGTTTGCGTTAGGTTACTATAGGGCGCGTGCGCCACTACAGAGGTGTTACGTAAGTATTTGATTTAATTGATAGTTTTGTTAAGGCTGGTAAGGCCATAAAAATCAGGAGGGGCATCGTGAGTGAGTGCAAATGCTGTGGCGGCGCGCTGTTGTGCGCTGTGTTGTTGGCGTGTGGGGCGCCGTTATACGCACAAAATTTTCCGGTGAAGCCGGTGCGTATGATCGCGCCGTTTCCGCCGGGCGGTTCGAGCGATTTGATTGCACGCATTTTGGCGGAAAGAATGTCGGAAGGGCTCTCGCAGACAGTGCTGGTCGATAACCGCCCCGGTGCGGCGAGCAATCTGGGCATGACGGCCGCGGCACGCGTCGCGCCGGATGGTTACACCATGGTGGTTGCGAGCGTGACGACGACCATCAATCGCGCGCTCTACCGTAATCCGGGTTATGACTTGGTCAAGGATTTTGCGCCCATCGGCAAGATCGCGGTTGGCCCGGTGGCGCTGGTGGTGCATCCGTCGGTGCCGGTGACCAATGTGCGCGAGTTGATCAAGCTCGCGCAGGCGCGCCCCGGCGAGCTAAATTACGGCTCCGGCGGCAGTGGTACGCCCGCGCACTTGAGCGGCGAGATGTTTCGCCTGCTGGCCAAGGTGAATATCACGCATGTGCCGTACAAGGGCACCGGGCAGTCGGTCACCGATCTGATCGCGGGGCAGCTTCAACTGGTGTTCGCGAGCATGCCGGTGGCGATCGCGCACATGAAAACCGGCCGCTTGCGCGCGCTCGCCGTCACCGGCGCCGCGCGCACGCCGATGGCGCCCAAGCTGCCGACCATGGCCGAGGCGGGGGTGCCAGGTTACGTGTTCGACTCGTGGTGGGGCATGCTCACCAATGCCGCCGTGCCGGCGCCCATCGTCAACACACTGGCGGGCGAGCTGCGCCGCCTGCTGCAACTGCCGGATGTGAAAGAGCGTTTCACCGATCTGGGTATCGATGTCACGCCCAGCACGCCGGCGGAACTCGCGGCGCTGATCCAGTCGGAAATCGAGCGCATGGCCAAGCTGATTAAGGAGACGGGCATACGCGCGGATTGATCCGCGCGTTGGTAACAGTTGGGCGGATTGATCCGCGCGTTGGTAATGGTTGGGCGGATTGACTAGGGCCTGTTAACACTTGATTCGTGAGCCAGCGTAGCCCGTATGCAGCGCAGCGAAATACGGGACCTGTGTTCCCGCAATACGCCGCGCTCCTTGCGGGCTACGAATCGCCACTTTCTGGATTCGCGAACTTCGGTTTAGCGGCGACCTCAGCCCCCTGCCAGTCAGAAAACGATGCTGACGCTCGAGGGGCATTCTGCGCGTGTGTGTTGCACGAAATCCTCTGCCCAACCGCTATTGAAACGCTACCGAAACGCAGCGTATGCCTCGCGCACTACCGCAACATGATCGTCAAGCTAAAATCCCCGCGTATCAACGCGATGGCATACGATTGCGCGCCGCTTAGCGATTTTTGCAGTTCCGCCGCGCTTTGCACGCGCCGGCGATTGACGGCGTAGATGATGTCGCCGGGCCTGAAGCCTGCTGTCCACGCGGCGCTGGTTTGATCGACTGCGGATACGACCAGGCCGCCGCCTTGCAGGCGTTTGAATAACGGGCTGCCGCGCTGAATTTCGATCACGCGCATGCCCGGCAGTTGCGCGATGGCGGTGCCTTCGCCGCCGGTGGTTTCGGGCGCGGCGATGCGCGCCTTGACGCCGCGTTGGGCGCCGCCGCGAATGACGCGTAGTTCGACCTCTTCGCCGATCGGGGTTAACCCCAGGCGCGCGCGCAGTTCCGCCGCGTTGCGCACCGCGCGGCCGTTCATGGCGATGACGACGTCGCCTTCGCGCAAGCCGGCTTTGTCCGCGGGGGAGCCCGGCTGCACCACCGCCATGATCACGCCGTCTAGCGTTTTCACGCCGAGCTTCTGAGCCAACGCCTGCGTAAGGTCGGCCATCTCGATGCCGAGCCGGCCGCGGCGCACTTCGCCGAATTTGACGATCTGGATCATCACCGCGCGCGCCATGTTGGCGGGCACGGCAAAGCCGATGCCGACGTTGCCGCCGGCGGGGCCGATGATCGCGGTGTTGATGCCGATCAACTCGCCGCGCAGATTGACCAGCGCGCCGCCGGAGTTGCCGGGGTTGATCGAGGCGTCGGTCTGGATGAAATCTTCATAGCCTTCGATGTTAAGCCCGCTTCTGCCCAGCGCGCTGATGATGCCGGAGGTCACCGTTTGCCCGATGCCGAACGGGTTGCCGATGGCGAGCACATAGTCCCCTACTTGCAGGCTGTCGGAGTCGCCGAGTTTTAACGCGGTCAAACCCGCGGCTTCTATTTTAAGCACCGCGATGTCGGTGCCGGGGTCGGTGCCGACCAGTTTGGCGTTAAATTGCCGCCGGTCTTTTAACGTGACGATGGCGCGCTCGGCATCCTTGATCACGTGGTTGTTGGTGAGCACCAAGCCTTGCGCTGCGTCAACGATGACGCCGGAGCCCGCGGCTTGTTCGCGCTGTTGTTGCTCGGGGATGCCAAAAAAGCGCCGGAAAAACGGATCGCGAAACAGCGGGTTGTTTTCCATCGGCGAGCGCGTGACCACCGAGATATTGACCACCGCGGGGGTGACCTCGTTGACCAGCGGCGCCAGCGTGGGCATGCCGCGGATTTCGGCGGCGTGGGTGTGATGTATTAGCGCTGTGACCGCGGTAACTAACCCGAATAGTTGAAGTAAAAAGCGTTTCATCATAAGTATTTGATTTTATTCAAAAAATTGTGCGGCAATGAGATCGGCGCCACCGTCGTCATCCCAGCGCAAGCTGGGATCCAGGTGGTAAATTCGTGGTGCGCAGCACCGCATTCTTGCGCCTTCGGCGTAGTTTACAACCTGGGTTCCAGCTTGCGCTGGAACGACGGTCGCTTGCGGTTACGCGTGCGCCACACACGCGGATGCGCGCGCCTACTTCAAAATCCGCAGCAGATTGTTGAAGTCATCGGTCCACAAACGCAAGCGGGGAATCTCGTTAATCGCGCTCGTGTTGTTTTCGATTACCGGGTGCTCGAGGAACCGTTTGTTCTTGGTGACCAGCACCCAATCGGTGCGCGAAGCGTCACCCTCGCCTTCGTCGTCCGTGATCAACGCGCTGTGCAGCCCGTAGGTGTCGGCGATTTGTTTGACCACCGGCGCGAGTTTCAGAAAGCGGTTGGTGACGTGAAACGCTATCACGCCATCCTCCGCGATGTGTTTGAGGTATATGCCCATTGCTTCGCGCGTGATCAAGTGCACCGGAATCGCATCGCTGGAAAACGCATCGATGGCGAGCACGTGGTAGCGCTGCGGCGCTTCGCGCTCCAGCGTCAGGCGCGCATCGCCAAGCTCGGTGGCGACGGTCACGCCGATGCGCTGCGCGTCGGCGATGTACTTAAAATCCTGCCGCGCGATGTCGATCACCTGCGGATTAATTTCATAAAAGCGGATCACATCGCCGTTGCGCCCGTAAGCGGCCATGGTGCCCGCCCCCAGGCCGACGACGCCCAGGCGCACCGGGCCCGCGCCGTTATGCGCTTGAAAATACTTGATCGCCATGCCGACACCGCTCGATTCGGTGTAATAACTGGTGATGCGATTGCGTTTGTCCTGGTGCAAATACTGCTCGCCGTGCATGATCACGCCGTGCATTAGGCGGCGCATCGCGGTTTCGCTGGTTTCGGGGCCGGAGTCTTTCACGCGCAGCGTGCCGTAAAAATTGCGTGTCATCACATGCGCGTTGTTCGACAGCGAATTGATGTAGTAATAGATGTGAAAGCCGGTGAAGCCCGCGGCCATCAGCAGCGCCATCGGCGCCAGGCGCTGCAGTGTGGTGGGGCCGATGGTGAGCCACGCGGCGATGAGCAGCGTGATCACCAGGCCGATGCCGAACTCGTAATAGGTGTTGAAGAACTTGGGCGCGATAAAGCCGACCACCACGCCGCCCAACGCGCCGCCCAGCGACACCATCAGGTAAAACGTGGTGAGGTAACGCGGATTGGGCTTCATCGCCGCCAGCTCGCCGTGAAAGAACATGCACATCACGAATAGCCCGGCGCTAAACAGCGGCACCGCGACTTTGAATTCCATGATGCCGTCTTCCTCGTGCAAAAACCACGCCAGCGCGCATACCACCACGATCAGCGGGCCGATAAAGTAGGCGCGCTTATACCAGCCGCGGCCCTCGAAACACAGGATGAAGGTGATCAAATAAATCGTCAGCGGCAGCAGCCACAAAAACGGCACCGAGGCGACATCGTGCGTGATGTGATTGGTGACCGCCAGCAGCATGAACGAGCCCATGGCGGAGAGCAGCAGCCACAAAAAATAATGCGCGAAGGCGGGCCGCGGGCCGTCGTTGGCGCTGGGTATCGCCACCGGATTGGCTTGCGCCGCGGTGTGCGTGCGAAGGCTGTAGATGCCCGCGGTGATACACACCAGCACGAAAAACGCGTAACCCGCGCTCCAGCCGAACGACTGCACGCGCGTGGTCACCCACGGCTCGACCGCGAACGGGATACGAAATCAGCGCCAGCAGCGAGGCGAAGTTCGACAACGCGAACAAGCGGTACACCTTATCGGTGAAATGCGCGCGCGCAAACCACGCCTGCACCAGCGGCCCGGTGGTGGAAAGCAAAAAATACGGCAGCCCGATGGTGAACACCAGCAGGCCGAGAATGCGGTAAGTAGGGTCTTCATCGCCCGCGGGCTTCCACGACGCATCGGGTATGATGGGCAGCCAGGCGAGGCTCACAATGAGCAACGTGGCGTGCAAAATGAGTTGCGCGCGCGGCTTCATCCGGCGCGTGGTGAAATCGGTGTAGGCGTAGCCGAAGAGCAGCAAAAACTGGAAAAACACCAGGCACGTGCTCCACACCGCGGCGGAGCCGCCGAACCACGGCAAAATTTGCTTGGCCATGATCGGCTGCACCAGGAACAGCAAAAAGGCGCTGGCGAAAATCGTAAGCGCGTACAGAATTATCATCTTAAATATTTGATTTTAAAGGGAAATTTTTTATAGTGCGGCAAGGCTAACGGTGTAACGCGCAAGGCGCGCCGTGCGCCGACAAGCACCGCGCGGCATTTTACGCCTGGCAGCCTGTAGGGCTTAACCCTGCCGGCTGCAAAATGAGCGGATGCGGTCCATATTTCCCCGGTTTCCTGCGCAAATAGTACGAACTATTCGCTTGAAAACCGTGAAAATCTGTCCTCGCACCTCTCATTTTTCGCTTCGACAAGTTAAGTCCGACAGGCTGCTAGAGGTTGGTCATGACAGAACGATGTTGCTCGTTTAGGCGGTTGATCGCGTTGGTATTTGGCGTGTTCGTGCTGATTCCGGCCGCGGCCGCGCAGTGCCCCGAGCCCGATCCCAGCGCCACGCTTGCGCGGGCATGGCGCGACAAACAGCCATTTAGTGGATTGCCGCCCGCGCTGAGCATTAAAGCTGCCGCGTGCGTGCGCGAGCGTTTGGTGGGCGCGCTGCGGGTAAGCTTGGGGCCGGTGGCGGGCTACAAAGTGGCGTTGAGCAACCCGGCGCTGCAAAAAAAGTTCGGCGCGAGCGGCCCGCTGCGCGGCACGTTGTTAACGCGCATGCTGGTGGTGGAAAGCGCCATGCCGGTGGCAGTGAAATTCGGCGCGCGCCCGGTGGTGGAGGCTGACCTGTTGGTGGAAGTGGGCGATGAATCGATCAACGATGCGCGCACGCCATTGCAAGCGCTGCGCGGTTTGTCGCGCGTGATGCCGTTTATCGAGTTGGCCGATCTGGTGGTGGCCGAGGGTGAGCCGCTCAATGCCGCGGTGATCACCGCGATCAACGCCGGCGCGCGCGGCGGCGTGTTCGGCCAAGGCATTTTGGTGGAACCGACGCAGCGCTTCGCCGATGCGCTGCGCGACATGCGCGTGATCACCACTGACGAAAAGGGCAACGAGTTGGCGAATGCCGACGGCGCGGCGATTTTGGGGCATCCGTTAAACGCAGTGTTGTGGCTGGTGGAAGATATCCGCAACAGCGGCGGGCGGCTGCGCGTGGGCGACAAGCTCTCGCTCGGCGCGTATTCGATGCCGATTGCGCCGTATAGCGAAATGCGGCTCAATGTGCGCTACGTGGGGCTGCCGGGGGAGCCGCAGATTAATGTGCGGTTCAAGTAGCGTAGCGTTATCGTGCACGTCATTAGAACCACCGTTCGCCCTGAGCTTGTCGAAGGGCGATTATTTGTTTTGTGAGACGCTCTTGTGCGTGAGGCGGTAACGGCGTAGCGGTAAAATATTCGCTCGCCTCAATAAGAACACCACCATGCCCAACCCCCCAACCGAAACCTACGACGTCACCGTCGAACGCAACGTGATGATCGCCGCGCGCGACGGCGTCAAACTCGCCACCGATATTTATCGCCCCGCGCGCAACGGCCAGGCGCTCGAGGGCAAATTCCCGGTGATCCTCGAGCGCACGCCCTACGGCAAACACAACGCCTCGCGCTCGGAAGTCGATCGCGGCGAAAGCAAACCTCGCCCGCGTGCCGAAGTCGCGGCGCGCTTCGTGCGTGACGGTTACATCGTGGTGTATCAGGATTGCCGCGGCCGCCACGGCTCCGAGGGCGAATTCGTCAAATATTTGAGCGACGGCGAAGACGGCTACGACACGGTGCAGTGGATCGAACAGCAGCCGTGGTGTAACGGCAAGGTTTGCACCATCGGTTTGTCGTACGCGGCGCACACGCAAGTGGCGCTGGCGTGCCTCGCGCCCAAGTCGCTGGCCGCGATGGTGGTGGATTGCGGCGGCTTTTCCAACGCGTGGCTGTCCGCGATCCGCAGCGGCGGCGCGTTTGAAATGAAGCAGGTGACGTGGGCGTTTAACCAGGCGAAGGAAAGCCCGCTGGCCAAAACCGACGCGCGCGTGCGCGAGGCGTTGGCGGCGGAAGATTTGATCGAGTGGTTTAAACACATGCCGTGGAAAAAAGGCCACTCGCCGGTGACCTGGGCGCCGGAGTACGAGGATTATTTATTCGAGCAATGGACGCACGGCGAGTTTTCCGATTACTGGAAGCAACTGGGCATTTACACCGAAGGCTGGTACGAGCAATACGCTGACGTGCCGCAAATCCACATGTCCAGTTGGTACGACGCGTACGTGCGCACCGCGACCGACAACTACATCGGACTCAAAAAACGCAAACGCGGGCCGGTGCGCCTGATCATGGGGCCGTGGACCCATGGCGACCGCTCGAAGTCGTGGTCGGGCGATGTCGATTTCGGCGCGGCCAGCACCATCGACGGCAATCTCGCGCAAAACTGGATCGATCTGCGCAAGCGCTGGTTCGACCACTGGGTGCGCGGCGTGGCCAACGGCGTCGAAAAAGAACCCACCGTGCGTTTGTTTTTAATGGGCGGCGGCAGCGGGCGCAAGATCGCCTCGGGGCGCATGGATCATGGCGGGTGCTGGATCGTGGGTGACGATTGGCCGCTGCCGGCGCTGCAACCCACACCGTTTTATTTGCACACCGATGGCGCGTTGTCGAAAGAAGCGCCCGCGGCCAACGCCACGCCGATTGCCTACGACTACGACCCTTCCGATCCGGTGCCGACCATTGGCGGGCCGCTCACTTCCGGCAAGCCGGTGTTCGAGGGCGGCGGTTACGATCAACGCGAAGCGCCGCAGTTTTTCGGCTGCAAAAATTTCGGCATGCCGCTCTCGGCGCGGTCGGATGTGAACGTGTTCCAAACGCCGCCGCTCGCCGAAGACTTGGCGATTGCCGGGCCGATCATGGTGAAACTCTTTGTATCGTCGAACTGTATCGATACCGATTTCACCGCCAAACTGATCGATGTCTATCCGCCGAATGAAGATTTTCCGCGCGGCTACGCGTTGAATCTTTGCGACGGCATTTTGCGCTGCCGATATCGCAATTCCTGGGAAAAGCCCGAGATGATGACGCCGGGCGCGGTGTATGAAATCACCATCGAGCCGTTTGCCACCTGCAACGTGTTCAAAGCGGGGCATCGCATACGGCTCGACATCTCGTCGAGCAATTTCCCGCGCTACGACATCAACTGGAATACCGGCGAGCCCGAAGGCCTCGCGCGCACGCGGCGGATGGCGACCAACACGGTGTATGTGGATCGCGCGCGGGCTTCGCATGTGGTGCTACCGGTGTTGCCGATCACGGCGATTCGGTTTTTGCCGAAGCTCAACGGGCTATAATCGCGCTTCGTTATTAAGCGACTGCCCTCCCTCGCCCCTCTCCCGCTTGCGGGAGAGGGGGTGGGGGAGAGGGAAAGCCGCATGCATCAAAACAAGAGATATTTCGGAGCAAACGCATGGTTCCCGACACCGCATCACAATCCGCGTCGCGCAACCTCGGCACGGACGCCAAACCCCTCACCATCAAACGCGTGGACGCGATCCCCATCGCGATTCCGCTGGTGAAGCCCGTCAATATGGCCGGCGTGCGTATCGAAGTCTCGTATGACCTGCTGGTGCGCGTCGAAGCCGCCAATGGCCTGGTGGGCTGGGGCGAGGCCTCGGTCGCGCCGACCATGACCGGCGACACGCTGCCTGGCATGGTGGCGGCGGTTAACGGAACGCTAGCGCCCCTGGTCACCGGCAAGGATGCGTTAAGGCGCGCCGAGCTCGCGCACCTCGCCACGCACGCGATGGTGCACAACGGCGGCGCCAAATGCGCGCTGGACGCGGCGATTGCCGATCTTGCCGGGCGGCATTTGAACGTATCGCTGTCCGACCTGTACGGCGGCGCGCTGCGCGATTCATTGACGGCCATGTATTTGCTCGGCAACCCGAAAATCGAGGATGACATCGCCGAGACGCACAAAAAAATCAAAGAGGGCTACAAGTTTTTCAAACTCAAGGTCGGCATCAAAAACGCCTTCGATGAAGCCGACGCCGCGCTGCAAATCAGAAAGGCGGTGGGCCGCGAGGTGGTGTTGTGCGCGGATGCCAACATGGGCATGGATTTTCGTAATGCACGCATTTTTGTCGAGCGCTCGCGTGAAGCCGATTTGCTGTTCCTCGAACAGCCGCTGCGCGAAGACGATTACGACGGCATGGCGGAACTCGCGCGGGTGTCGCCGATCCCGTTAAACGGCGATGAATCGCTGGCGAACGTGGCGATCATCATCCAAATGGCGCGCGCGGGCTCGATCAAGGGCGCGAATCTTAAAACCATCAAACTCGGCGGTGTATCGGCCACGGTGCATGCGATGTCGGTGTGCGCTGCGCTGGGGCTTAACATCAATCTCGCGTGCAAAGTGGCGGAGACCAGCGTGGGCGCGGCGACGATTACGCACCTGGGCTGCGTCGCGCCCAACGTCAATTGGGGCGTGTCGATCACCAATCACTATCTTGTCGATGACATTGTGAAACAGCCGATGCGCATCGTCGATGGCATGATTGCGCGGCCGACGGGTGCGGGCAGTGGGGTTGAGGTGGATGAGGCGCAGGTGGCGCGGTATCGAGTGAAGTAACACCAATCTGCGTTCTTCCTTCGACAAGCTCAGGGCGAACGGAAGTAATATAACTATATGATTTTATTAAATATTTTATGATAGACCTCTACACTTGGCCCACCCCCAACGGACGCAAAGTCAACATCATGCTGGAAGAAACCGGCTTGCCCTATACCGTGCATGCGGTGAACACGCAGGTGGGCGATCAGTTGCAGCCGGAGTTTTTGAAGATCAATCCCAACGGCAAGATCCCGGCGATCGTGGATCGCAACGGGCCGGGCGACAAGCCGTTTGCATTGTTCGAGTCGGGCGCGATTTTGATTTATCTCGCGGAAAAATCCGGCAAGTTTTTGCCGTACGAACCATCGGCGAAATACACCACGCTGCAATGGCTGATGTTCCAGATGAGCGCGGTGGGGCCGATGTTCGGCCAAGCAGGGCACTTTCGCAACGCCGCCAAGGAAAAAAGTCCCTACGCGATCGAGCGCTTTACCAACGAAGTGAATCGCTTGCACAAGGTGTTGAACCAGCGCCTTGCGCAAAGCGAGTATCTGGTGGGCGAGCGTTACACCATTGCCGACATCGCCACCTGGCCGTGGGTCGCCAACCCGGAGCGGCGCGGCGTCGATATGGCGTTGTATCCGCATATGCAGCGCTGGTACGAAGGCATACTCGCGCGGCCCGCGGTGCAGCGCGGCATGGCGCTGCTGGCCGAGGCGCGTAAATAGGGATTAGCCGAATGGCTCAATCCAGAAGAGGCGGCAGCGCCGCTGACGACGCCGGCAAGCTGATGTTGCGCGTGACACTGGCGCTGCTGATGCTGTTTCACGGCTACGCCAAAATCCGCAACGGGGTTAGCGGCATCGAAGGCATGCTCACCGGCGCGGGCTTGCCGGCGTGGCTGGCCTATGGCGTTTACATCGGCGAGGTGCTGGCGCCGTTGTTGTTGCTGTTGGGCTGGTATGCGCGCGTGGGCGGCGTGATCATCGCGATCAACATGGTGTTCGCCGTTGCGCTCGCGCATTCCAAACAATTTCTCGATCTCACTAAAACCGGCGGCTGGGCGCTCGAACTGCAAGCGTTTTTTCTGATATGCGGACTGGTGGTCGCGCTGATCGGGCCGGGGCGTTATGCTGTGAATAACCGCTGAACCTTCCATCATCAGGAGACCGTCATGGCCGATCAAATCCAGTACAAAGTCGTCGAAGGCTGGGAACAACTGCCCAAGGGTTTTGCGCATCGCGACGTGGCGGGTGTCGCGTGCGATCAGGAAGACCGCGTGTATTTGATGTGCCGCGGCGAAGCGCCGGTGATCATTTACGACCGCCAGGGCAACTACAAAGGCACCTGGGGCAAGGGCGAGTTTACGATGCGCACGCATGGCATTTACGTCGCGCCCAACGGCACCATCTTCGCCACCGACGACGGCAACCACACCGTGCGCCAGTTCACGCCCGAAGGCAAACTGCTGATGACCATGGGCACGCTGAATACGCCGTCGGACACCGGCTACGACGGCAAAACCACCGGCTCGATCAAGCGTGGCGGCCCGCCGTTTAATCGCCCGACCAACGTCGCGATCGGCGCGAAAGGCCAAATTTACATCACTGACGGTTACGGCAACGCGCGCGTGCATATTTTTTCGCCGACGGGGCAACTGGTGCGCTCGTGGGGCGAGCCCGGCAATGGCCCAGGGCAATTCCGTTTGCCGCACGGCATCGCGTGTTCGGCCGACGGCCGCGTGTGGGTGTGCGACCGCGAAATCGACCGCATCCAAATTTTCAGCCCCGATGGCGAATTTTTAGAGCAGTGGACCGACACCCAACGCCCGACGCATTTGACCTTCGATGCCCAAGGCAATGTCTATGTGACCGAACTCGCGTGGCACGAGGGAGACTACTCGTTCAGCCTCGGTGCGCCCGTTACCAAGATGCGCCACGCGCGCTTTTCGATTTTCGACCCGAAGGGCAAGCTGCTTGCGCGCTGGGGCACGCCGGTTTGCACCGCGCCAGGGAGTTTTGCCGCGCCGCATGGCCTGGCGCTGGATTCCAAGAACGACATTTACGTGAGCGAAGTGACGTGGACGTTCGCGGTAAGCCGCGGCCGCGCGCCGGAGGATTGCCACACGTTTCAGAAGTTTGCGTTGCAGGTTTAGTGGCAACGCTGAGCGCAGTTGTTCCCTCTTCCCCGCCTCTCTCCCGCAAGGGGGCGAGGGGAGAATACGGCGTGCGTCGTGGCAAGGCCCCCCTCTCCCGCGAGCGGGAGAGGGGTAGGGGAGAGCTAACGCGCGTTCGAAGTCAAAAGAGCTTTTGTGACTTTCCCGATACGCTTCCTCTACCTGCTGACCTTGTTGTTAAGTGCCGCACTCCTCCAAGGCTGCGGCACCCCCAACGCGACGGTGAAAGACAAATCCGGCCGCGACCTCATGCTGCTGGGCCACGACCCGGTGGCCTATCACACCATGGGCAAACCCATGCGCGGTTTTCCAGAGATGGCCGAAACGTTTGAGGGCAAGACCTACTACTTCTTAAACGAAAAACACCGCGCGATGTTCCGCGAAGCGCCGGCGAAATACGAGCCGCAGTACGGCGGCTTTTGCTCCAACGGCGCGCCGTATGCGTTAAAGCTCGGCTCCGACCCGACGGAGTTTGAAATCGTCGATGGGCGCTTGTTCATCTTCGGCGACATTCTCGGCCGCGAGTTGTGGAAGCTCGATTACCGCGACAACATCAAAGCCGCCGACGAACATTGGCCGCGCATCAAGGATGCCGGCTGGCGCGGGCAAACTTTGTATGGCTGGATTTTTCGGGTGGGGCGGTACCAAACCGGCGTGGGTTTGCGCGAGCGTTGGGCGAAAAAATATTCCGACAAGCCTTTGGGCTACGACACGGGTGGACGCTGGCGCAACATCGTCACCAAATATCCCGGCTGGCGCGCGCGCGAGGGTTGGAGCCAACCGGCGTTGGGCATCTCCGGCGAGGACGGGCCGCCGCCGGGAACGGCGCCGCAGGGGTATGTGGCGCCTTGGCCGCGGCCGCCGCGGGATTGATTGCTTCGAGCGGTGCTCGGTAAAACGAAAAAATATCGCTGTCGTTCCCGCGAAGGCGGGAACCCATGGGGTGTCTCAAGTGCTGCTGCGTTATGGGTTCCCGCCTTCGCGGGAACGACAGAGAGATGTATCCGTTGCTGGCGTTCTACGTTAGTAATGCGATTCAAACGCAATCGCATCCATCCGCCCCAGTTCATGCATATCGATCACCGACTCCCCGCTGTCGCGATTCACCGTGAACTGCATGCGGCGATGTCCCGCGTTGGTGGCGCGGATCGATAGCAGCTCCAGGCCATTCGGCCCGATTTTCCATTCGTGCGAACCGGCAAGCCCCGCCGGCGCGTAAAGCGAATCGCCGGCGGAAACTTTGTATTGTTTGCCGTGCAAATCGAACACGGTGGCGCTGCCTTTTAGCACGTAATAGAAAACCTCGATCGGGTGCCAGTGCAAATGCTCGTGGATGTCGGGCTTGAACTGCGCCACCCCGACGCGGATGCGTTCGCTCGGAAACTGCTTGGTGCCGCACAGCGGGCGCACGGTTTGGTGCTTGATGATGCCCGGTGTGTCTTTCACCTTGTTGCGGTTGACGATGCGCATGGTAGGTTTGATTTTTTTGATGTCTTTGTGCATGGCTTTTCTCCAGTGATGAATCCGTTTAATTCGCTTTGAGCCCAAGTTCCTTCACGATTTTGCCCCACTTATCGACTTCCCCGCGCAGAAACGCGGCGAAGTCTTCGGGCTGATCGCCCACGGTGGTGAACGACACCTCGCTCAAACGCCGGGCCACATCGGGCAAGACCAGCGTTTTTTTCACGGCGGCGTTGATGCTCATGATCACCTCGCGCGGCGTTTTCGCCGGCACCACTAGGCCGTACCAAAAACCGGTTTCGTAAGTGGGATAACCTTGCTCGGCCACCTTGGCCAACCCTGGCATGCTCGACACGCGCGCAAGACTGCTGACGCCGATTGCCCGCAAGCGGCCCGATTCGACATGCGCTTTGGCCACAGGCAGCGGCGCGAAATAAACCGGCGTTTCACCCGTCATCACCGCGGTGATCGCTTCGCCGCCGCCGCGGTACGGTACGTGCTGCAGGTTCACGCCCGCGATTTTCTTGAAGAGTTCACCCGCCATGAACGTCGGCGCGCCGGTGCCGGCAGACGCGAAACGCAGTTCGCCCGGCCGTGCTTTGGCGAGTTTCACCAGTTCGGGAATGTTTTTCGCCGGCAGCGACGGGTGTACCACCACCATCGCGGGTGAACTGCCGGTGCGCATGATCGGCAAAAAATCGCGGAATATGTCGTATTGCAAATTGGTGTAGAGCGTGGCGTTGACCGCCAATGTTTGCGGTATTTGATAAATGGTGTAGCCGTCGGGCGCAGATTTCGCCGCGACCAGCGCGCCGATATTGCTCGCCGCGCCGGCGCGATTTTCGATGATCACACGCTGGCCGATGACCTCGCTCCAGCCATTGGCGATGATGCGCGCGATGGTGTCGGCGAGCCCGCCGGGAGAGTCGGATACCAGCAGGCGCGGCGGCTTTGTCGGATACGATTGTGCCAGCGCGGACACGGGCAATACGCTGCAAGCTAGGGCGATGACCAGTGTTCGACGCATGTTGGGCCTCCGTGGTTGTGAAAGTCGCCACACGAATGGTAGCAACTTTTGCCATGGTGCAAACTTTGTTCTACGATGCGTTATCGACATCCCTTGGAGGCCCAGCATGAGCACCGTCCTCGAACCCAACAGCACACTCACCCGCGCGCAGCACGCGCAAGGCATGGCGGCGTATCAAGCGGCCGGTTTGAACCTCGCCAACGAGATCAACAGCCGCGGCCCCGCGCGTTTCGATGCCAGCGGCAAACTGCATCAAGACATCCTTGATGCGTACTGGAAGCACGGCTACTACATTTTCGAAAATGTGGTGTCGCCGGAAGAAGTGGAAGAACTGCGCCGCGACGCCGCCAACATGCTAGAGCGCGCGCCGGTGGCGCCGGGTGCCGAAGTCGATGCCAAAGGCCGGCCCGCGATCGGCAAGGATGGCTTGCGCGAGACCTTCACCATCATCAAACCGCTGTCCGACCCATCCGGCGGCAGCGGCATTTTCGGCGGCCGTCATCCGAGCAAAATGGCGGAGCCCACACCCGACTCGGACGCGCCGGCGTATGTGGTGTATCGCATGCGGCGCATGTGCATGCACATGCCGGCGGGATTACGCGTGTATGGCCATCCGACGCTGTTAGGCATCGCCGCGTCGGTGAATGGCGAGGACTTTGTGCCGTTTAACGACGTGATCTTTGTCAAGCAGCCGGGGCTCGGCGGCTCGGTATCGTGGCATCAGGATGGTGTTACGCACTGGAATTCGCCGGCGTGGGACGAAGGCACGCACGGCTTTAATTACCAGGTGCAAATCTATCCGACCACGGTGGGCAACGCGCTGTGGGTGATACCCGGCACGCACAAAAAAGGTAAGGCCGACATCAAGGGTATGGTGCAAGCCAACGACGGCAGCGAACAACTGCCGGGCGCGCTGCCGCTGATTTGCAAGCCGGGTGACGTCACCATCGTCAATCGCCAAACGCTGCACGGCTCGTTCGCCAACACCTCGCCCGATTTGCGTATTTCGATCACCTTTGGTTTCCATCGCCGCCGTTCGGTGCTGGGCTCGCACACCGCGTTGAGCGTGCGCGAGGAAGGCGTGCACTACGACGAAGCGCGCATCGAGCGGCGCGCGCAAGTGATCCAAGTCGCGATCGATGCGCGCCGGCAACATTTTCCGAATGAAAAGCCGTTCAACTACAAACCGTTCGCGGGGCGCGAAGGCGAGTTTCGCTTCAACGATGCGACCTTCGAGCGCGTGATTCGCGATTACAACAAGTTCGATCTCGCGATTTAGGTTATCCTGCGGCCTCGTTTTTTTGAGGCGCTGGATAACTATGAAAAAATATTCAATTAAATCAAATGCTTATGTAATATCGCCGATTGCAGCACTGATTGTGGCACTGAGCGCGATCGGCAGCGCGCAGGCGCAGCAATACCCGGCGCGGCCGGTGCGCACCTTGGTGCCGCTTGCCGCGGGCGGCGGCATGGACACGGTGACGCGTGGGTTGTCGCTGAAATTATCCGACGCGTTCAGCCAAAGTTTTGTGGTGGACAATCGCCCCGGCGCGGGCAGTCAAATAGCGCTGGAGATCATGGCCAATGCCGCGCCCGACGGCCATACGCTGATGATGTTGAGCGCCACCACGGTGGTGCACCCGCTGCTCTACAAATCACGCTTTGACATCGTGCGCGATTTTGCGCCGATCGCGCAAGTGACTTCGCAAGGTTATGTGCTGGTGGTGCACCCGTCGATTCCGGCGAAATCGGTGGCCGAGTTCGTGCAACATCTCAAGGCGAACCCGGACAAGGTGAATTTCAGTTCGTCGGGCATTGGCAGCCTCATACACATGAGCGGCGAGTTATTCAAAATCGCCACGGGTACGCAGATGACCCATGTGCCGTACAAAGGCATGGGCGCGGCGTACACTGATCTTATCGGCGGGCAGGTGCAATCGTCGTTCCCGACGATCATTTCGTCGATCGCGCATATCAACAGCGGGCGGCTGCGCCCGCTTGCGGTGACGCCGGCCAAACGCGTGCCCGCGCTTCCCAATACACCGACGTTTGCTGAAGCGGGCGTCAAGGGCGTGGTGGTGGTCAATTGGTACGGCTTGATCGCGCCCGCCAAAACGCCTGCCGCGATCGTCAATCGCCTGGCGAGCGAAGCCACCAAAGCCATGCTCGCGCCCGACATGGCGAAGAGCTTGCTGGCCGAAGGCTCGGAACCCGTGCGCAGTTCACCCGCCGAGTTTGCGGCGCATATCAAAGCCGAGAGCGAGCTGTGGACGCGGGTGGTTAAGACGGCGGGGATTAAGGGTCTTTGAAGGCGTGAGGCGTGAGGCGTGAGGGGGGGTGTTGAGTTAACAGGAAGCGTTGGTCACTCAACACTCAACACTCAACACTCGGCGCGCAAGCGCCGCTACGCCGCCACCGTCAACCCCACCACATTGTTTTTCTTGATTGTCGCCGCCACCAAGCCCGATGCTTTGATTTCCGCAATGAATTCGAGCAGATAGGCGAAGCCATTGGGCCGATTTTTCGGCGTGCCCGCGGCTTGCTGCACGGCGGTGAAGTTGCCGTTAATAATGCGCGAGCCGGGGTAGTTGGCCTGGCTCGTAATCAGGCCGGGGCGCAAGCCCGCGAGCGCATCCATTTTTTGATCGCGAAACGCGGCGAACGTGGCATCTGCGCCTTTGAAACGCACCAGCTCGGCGTTTTTGATATTGCGGGTGAGCCACAGCTCGTACGCGCTGCGTTCCGGCACGGCGATGCGTAAACCTTTGGCATCGACCTGCGCGGGCGTTTGCAGATTCGAGCCCGGCGGCACGAGATAAGTGGCTTCGATTTCGACATACGCCGGCGTGAAATCGATTGCGTTGGCGCGCTGCGCCTCGGCGCCGATAAACGCCACGTCCCATTTGTTTTTGCCGGCGTCGTCGGCAATCAGACCGGGGCTGGCGTAGGGCACAAGTTCGATTGCCACGCTTAAGCGATGGGCGAGTTCGCGGCCCAAGTCGGCTGCGACACCGATCGGCGCGCCGGCGGCGTCTTTGGCGGTGAGCAGGAAGTTACTCATGTTAAGCGCCGCGCGCAGTTTGCCGGTGGAGGCGAGTTCGGTGATGGCGGATTTGGAGGGTGGGTTCATGACTACGGCCCTTATGAGAAATTGAGTGGTAGTGCCTTCGTATCAACACCATCGTGTCGTTCCCGCGCAGGAGGCTGTTACGAAACTCATTTTGAAGTTTGATTTTGGGGTCGTCAGACCATTGCCGAGGTGCCAATCGTCGATCCTGGCGCGATCTGAGAGGTCGAAATTTTTGAGTACCCCAACTTTTCTGAGTTTCGTAACAGCCTCGCAGGCGGGAACCCATAACTCCGTCGCCACAAGAGACGCCCTATGGGTTCCCGCCTGCGCGGGAACGACACAGCTGGTTTGGCGAGCTTAATTGTTATACGCGGTTGCTTTGTGCGCTAACGCTTACCCAACAACTGCGCCACCTTAGTCGCATCATCCACCTTATCCAACCCCAACATCGCATCGCGCAATTGCTCGACCTGTGCCTTGGGCAGCGCCTTCACTGCAAGCTTTTCAAACTTCTCGACAATATCAGACTCGCTGGCAAATTTGTATTCGCTGCCGCGCGCGGATTCCACCGTGCGTTCCATGCGCGTGCCGTCGTTTAATTCCACTTGCACGCGCACCTTGTGGCGCATTTTGGCGCCCAACCGGGTGATGGCGTCGTCGTGGTGCACGTGCACGATTTCCGAGAGCTTCATGCGCGCGGGATCGGCGACCATGGCGTCGGTGAACTGATCGACAAAGCAATCGCCATCCAGCAGCCAGGTCGCGATGCAATACGGCAGGTTCATCTGCGCGGAGGCGAGACCCTGCGGCTGGTATTTCCAGCCGACGTGATCCATGGTGACTTGCGAGCCGTGGACATCGATGCGTTTTACGTCTTTCGCGCTGAAGGGTTTTTCGGCTTGCATGTCGCGGATGGCATCGAGCGTGGTGTGGTTGCTGCCCACGCACGAATAAAATTTCAGCGCTACCCCCATGGTTTGCCACACGCTGCCAAGGCCCGCGGTGAGTTCCTTCAAATCGTAACGGTCGTGCGAGCGCGAGAAGGTGGAGCAAAAACCGCCGTATTCGCTCTCCAGCACGTTGACGATGCCGGTGAAGCCGCTCTCGGCAATGAGCGCACCGTACAACCCGGACTGCGAGGCGCGGCCGGCGTGCATGCGTTTGACCATCGCGCCGTATTGCGCCGCCATCAAGCCCGCCGATTGCGTGCCGGCGATGCCGAGCGCGTGCACGGTTTTATCGGCATCGAGGTTTAACGCGCGCGCGGCGCCCGCCGCCGAGGAGAACACGCCGAGTGTGGCGCCCGAATGCCAGCCCTGCGCGATGTGATCGGGCCGCATGCACAAGCCCACGCGCGGGCCGATTTCGTAGCCCGCGACCGCGGCGGTGATGAATGCCTTGCCGCTCATGCCCGGCCGCATTTCGGTGATCGAAATGAGCGAGGGCAGCACCACCGCGCCCACGTGCAACACGCCCGCGCGATGCACGTCGTCCAACTCAAAGCCTTGCACTTGCGTGCCGTTGATCAATGCCGCGTGCGGCGCCGAGAGTTTAAGATTCGTGCCCCACACGTTGCACGCGCGCGAGGTATCCACGCGCGTTAACGTGGTTTGCAGCATCTTGCTCCATTCGAGATCGGCGCCGTAAAGCGCGCAGCCCAGCGAATCGAGCATCAGCAATTTGATGCGCGTCTTGACTTCGTTGGGAATCGCGTCGTACGTGAGGCCCGCTACAAATTGCGCAATGCCGCGCGTGTAGGGGTTGTCCTGGGAGGCTTCGTGGCTCAATAGAGGCTCCAAAAAATATCAATTAAAACAAATACATACGTTACATTCCTGAAATCGGCCCCGAGCGCAGCAAGGCGCAAGCGGCAGGTGGCGCACCGCTTGTGGCGAGTGCCGGTGCTGGCCTTTGCGGTGTCTGGTAGCGGGCCGTTTTTCACGCCGTGCCCGTGCACCGCGAGGACGGCACACAACGCGGCGTTACCTTTGCCGATGGCGGGAACAGCATAATCGCAACATCTACGTACATGGCGGAAATGAAGAACGGTGGTTGCGCAAGCGGCGAGTAGCCGCATGTTATCAGCCGAGGCATACACCCTCAACCGCGGTTTGTTTTTCGCGCACGCTTGTTCCACAATCGGAGCATCACCAACGCGTGGGAGATTCACATGCATCCGAGCGTGCGTTGTATTGCCGCGGTGCTTGGCGTTTTGCCGCTAACCGCCGCCGCCCAAACCTACCCCAGCAAACCCTTGCGCATCGTTATCGGTTTCCCGCCTGCCGGGCCGATCGACATCGTGGCGCGCATGGTGTCGCCGAAGCTCGCCGAGGCGATGGGCCAATCGGTGATCATCGAAAACCGTGGCGGCGCGGGCGGCACCATCGGTGTCGATCATGTGGCCAAAGCCGCGCCCGACGGCTATACCATGGTGCTCTCCAGCACGTCGCTTGCAATTTATCCGCATGTGTATCTGAAGTTGCCGTTTGATGCGTTTCGCGATCTGGCGCCAGTTTCGATCCTCACCACCACGCCGGAATTATTGACGGTGCACCCCTCGCTGCCGGTGAAAAGCGTGAAGGCGTTGATCGCGCTCGCCAAGGCGCGGCCGGGGCAACTCAACGCAGCCTCCACCGGCAACGGCGGTTTGCCGCACCTGGTGATCGAGCTGTTTAAATCGGAAACCGCCACCCATATCGTGCACGTGCCCTACGGCGGCGCCGCCCCTGCGGTGACCAGCACCCTGGGCGGCCACGCGCAAATGCTGATCGCCGATTTGCCGGTGCTGCTGCCGCATGTGCAAAGCGGCAAGCTGCGCGCCCTGGCGACCACCGTTGCGCAGCGCTCGCCGCTGCTGCCCGATGTGCCCTCGGCGCCCGAAGCGGGCATGCCCAAGGTCGAAGCGATGAACTGGTACGGCCTTTTCCTGCCCGGCAAAACAGCGCGCGACATCATCGACAAACTGAACACCGGCATCCACAAAGCGCTTGCCGACAAGGAGCTGCGCGAGCGTCTTAGCGCGCGTGGCGCCGACCCCACGCCGGGCACGCCCGAGCAAATTGCGGCGCAATTAAAGGCGGATCACGCCAAGTGGGGCGCGGTGGTGAAGGCGGCAGGGGTGAAACTCGATTGATCGTTTCAAGGTACAACCGCTCGCACCGCGCCGGGCTACGTCTGGCATGAGCATCTCGAAGGGGCGGCCCCGCTTAAGGTTGGCAACCGTCATCCCTTAACCAGCGCGGATGCCGGCGGCAGGGTAGCCCCCCGTATCGCGTTGATGATCTGCGCCGCCTCATCCATGGTTTGCAGCGTGCCGGTATCGACCGGAATCGCTTGTGCGCGCTCACGCCGATAACGCCGTTCGGCGTCACCGGGGATTTCAATCGGCGTGTTCGGATCGGTGCGTGTCGCCGACTGCACATACTCGATAAACCCTTGTGCTTCGTGCTCGAAATGTTCGCCCGCGCCAAAGCGGGCGGGGTCGAACACAATGGCCAGCGTGTTGTTGTATGCGCCGGGCACTCGCAGCCGGTGCGGCATCGGCGTTGCGCCGCCAAACAGCGCGCTGCCGAGCAAATCGCACACCATCGCCAGCGCGTAACCCTTGTGGCCCGCGGCGGTGAGTAGCGCGCCCAGCGGCGGTTCGTACATCACTGCCGGATTGTTGGTGGCGATACCCTCGTGGTCGATCAGCGTGCCCGCGGGCGCCGGCCCCTTGCGGTTATACGCCACGCGGATTTTGCCCACCGCCACCGCGCTGGTGGCGAAATCGAGCAGGATCGGCGGGCCACTCTTGCGCGGCAGCCCCACCGTCAACGGGTTGGTGCCGAAGCGGCTTTGCCGCCCGCCGTGCGGCGCGACAATCGCGCGGCTCACCACGTTGGTGAAATGAATCGAGGCCAAGTTCGCGGCAATCGCCATCTCCGCCCAATGGCCCACGCGACCGATGTGATGTGTGTTCTTAAGACCCACGATCACCACGCCGTTCTTGCGCGCGCGCTCAATGGCGAGATTCATCGTTTGATACATCATCGACTGGCCGATGCCGCGATTGCCGTCGACGACCAGCAGCGTGTCGCTGTCGGTGACGATGGAAATTTTTTGATTCAACTGCAGCTCGTTCGCGTGCAGCGAGCGCGTGTACGGCAACACCATGCCCACGCCGTGCGAATCGTGGCCGGCGAGATTGGCGCCGATTAAGTGGTCGGCGGTGAGTTGCGCTTCTTCATCGCTGCTGCCGGCGGTGCGGAAGAGGTTTTGCACCCAGTCGCGGGTTTGCTGGGTAGGGAGCGAAACGTCGGCGTGCATGGAATACCTTTCATGGAATTTGTATAAATATTTGATTTAATTGAATATTTTAATTCAGAAAGTTGCTTTGAGCTTGTTGCTAATTATTTTGACATCAAGACATCAAATCATATATGCTTTGATGCATGAGAACAACCTTGAGCCTCGATAAAGATGTAGCCGCTGCGTTGGAGAAAGTATGCCGCACGCGCAAGGCGAGCATGAAATCCGTCGTCAATGAAGCGCTGCGGCAGGGCCTCACGCGCATGGCCGATCGCCGCCCCGTGCCGCGCGAGCGTTTCCAAACCCGCGTGCTGCCCGTGGGGCGCTCGCTACTCGGTAACCTCGACAACGTTGCAGAAGTGCTTGCCGTCGCGGAAGGCGAGCGCTTCAAGTGATATTGATCGACGCGAACCTCCTCATTTACGCTAGCGTCGACGTTTTACCCCAACACGCACGCGCACGCGCCTGGCTCGATGACAAGTTAAACGGTGCGGCGCCGGTGGGGCTGCCTTGGGCGAGCCTATTGTCGTTTTTGCGCATCATCACCAACCCGCGCGTGTTCGATAGGCCCGTCACCATGGCCGATGCTTGGGCGCAGGTTCAGGCGTGGCTCGACTGTGAGCCGGTGTGGACACCGCAGCCGGAAGAACGGCATCGCGAAATTTTGGGTGCGTTACTGGAGGCGCCGGGTGTGCATGCAAATTTGGTACCCGATGCGCATCTTGCGGCGATTGCCATTGAGCACGGGTTGATACTGTGTTCGGCTGATGGGGATTTTGCGCGGTTTTCCGGGTTGCGGTGGGAGAATCCGTTGGCGGCCAAGTAACTTGCGCGGTTTCGCGAGAACCGCGAGGGACGGCAGCGAGCGTAGCCCGGGTAAAACGAAGTGTAACCCGGGGTTCATTGCCCCGGATCCGCTACGTTCCTTCCTGGCGGGCGTTGATATTCACCGTGAAGGAAACGCCGCCGCCGGCAACAGCAATCGATTTGTCCCGCCAGGCAAATCCAGAAATCCAAAGTGCCGATAGAACGCAATTGCGGCGTCGTCCTTCGCATCGACAATTATGCCTGCTACCGCCAGCACGGCGCCCGCCAGGGCCACTTTCTGGCAAGCGTCTGCGAGGCGTATGGAGCCCAAGCCCTTACCTTTAAAGTCCGTTTCGACCGCGAGGCGTCCGATGAGCGCCACGGGGATGGGGTAACGCGGCAACTTTTTCGTCAGGGCTTCCGGCGGGGCGGTGCAACTGACGCTGCCCGCACTCAGTGTGAAAAATCCCGCGAGGCGGCGTGGGGCGTCTGTCGGCGTGGCGATAAACACGCGCGCGACGTTGCGACGAATGTCTTGTGATGCATAGCGGCGAATATAGTCGTCGAGCGGCGCTTGCCCGCAGCGAAAAACCGCCGTATCGGCCTCGCGATCGAGGGCGCGTATTCTGAACAGGTTCAGCGCGCAACCTGCGCCGCGTGGCGTTTAAAGGCTTTTTTTAGCGCGGCGTTGGGCTTCACGGGTTTGTCGAGTGCCGCGAGAAACGCGCGAAAGTCGTCCGGCTTCAGGGTGATATTTTCGTTTTCTTGCACGACTTTTTCGGCGGAGGCTAGCGCGTGCGTGAGTACAAACTCCGACACGCTCACCTGCGAATAGGTCGCTGCCTTATCGAGTAATTTTCGCGCGCGGCTGTTGCAGCGAATGTTGAGCCGGCTTTCCTTGGTGGCAGTCGTGTCCATGGGCGGGTTATTCATTACAGGCGGCATTGTACGCCAATTGTGAGTACATTTTAAGCGTCGCGCGCCTTACAACTTCATCAACCGCGCCGCATTCCCAAACAATATCTTCTGCAAATCCGCAGCCGGCAAATTAAGCGACTCCACCAGCGCGTTTGGATGTTCCACATCCATCCGCGCGTAGTTGTCGGTGCCGATGACGATGCGGTCGGCGCCGATCAAGTCGATCATAAAGCGCAGCGTCTCTGGGTAGTAAGCAAGCGAGTCGTAGTGGAAGCGACGGATGTAATCGCGGATCGAGCCTTTCAACTTTGAGGCGACTTCAACCGCGCCTTTTTTGATGCTGTGTTCCACGCGCCCGGCGATGTACGGAAAGCAGCCGCCGGCGTGCGGCAGCACGATGTCGAGCTTGGGGTATTTGTCCAGATACCCGCTGTAGATGAATTTCACCGCGGTGGTGGCGGTTTCGAACGGGAAACCCAGCGTGTTGTATATGAAGTTGTGGCCGCCGAGCCGCTCCGGGCCGCCATAGTGATTGGGCTCGCCGTCGAGCGGGTGAAACAGCAGCGGGTAGCCGAGTTCCTCGCAGCGCGCGACCAGGGGCTCGTATTGCGGCGTGAACAAGTAGTCGATGCCTTCGACCGAGTTGGGCAAGTGCATGGCGCGGATGCCGGGTTTGCCGGCCATGCGATCCATTTCGCGCAGCGCCGCTTTGGGGTCGCGCATGGGGATCGCCACCGCGGCGACAAAACGATCAGGGTAGGCTTGATGCGCCTGCACCGCGGCATCGTTGACCAGGCGCGCGAGTTTGTCGGCGGCGTCGGGCGAGGCCCATTGCCAGGGCATGCCGCCGGAGAGTGACAGCACGTGCGTCTTCACGTTGCGCGAGTCCATCCATTCCACGCGCGCGGCGAGATCGTAGCTTAGCGGGTGCGGCGCGCCGCTGGTGATCTTGCCGCCTTGTTGCGTCGCGTACTCAATGTAGGGCATGGGCGACCAGTGGGCGTGGGCGTCGATGGAGCCGGTGCGCTTCATGTTGTCTTGAGCCATGTGTTTCCTCGTGTCGTCAATGTTCACGGGCCACTCCCGCGCAGGCGGGAATCGATAGGGCGTTGCCGGTGGCGCCTGTGTCATGGGTTCGCGCCTGCGCGGGAACGACAGTGATAGCTTTCAGTGGCCGCAAGTTTTTAAAATATTAAATAAAATCAGATATTTACGATATCACGCTGAAATCGCATAACGCAGCGGTTCGCCGGCAAAATGCGCTCGCACATCGTGCAGTAATTTCTCCATGCGGCCATCGCGAACCTCGCGCGTGGAGGTGCCCATGTGCGGCGCGAGCACCACGTTGTCCAGGGTGAGCAGCGCTTGCGGCACGTGCGGTTCATTGGCGAACACATCGAGCGCGGCGCCGGCGATTTTTTTATTAACGAGTGCGTCGATCAAAGCGGGCTCATCCACTATCGCGCCGCGCGCGACGTTGATCAAATAGCCGTCGCTGCCGAGCGCCGTGATCACGCGTGCGTTGATGAGATTGCAGGTTTCCGGCGTGAGCGCGCAGGTGACGACCAGACAAGCGCTTTCACGCGCCAGTTGTTCGAGGTTATCGAAATAGCGATACGGCAAATCATCTTTACGCCGGGGCCCGCAATAAGCGATGTGCATGCCAAAGCCCGCCGCGCGCAGCGCGATCTCGCGCCCGATGCGGCCCATGCCGACGATGCCGCAAGTTTTATCGCGCATTTGCACGCCGGCGGGGAACACTTGTTTCGGCCACAGCCCCGCGCGCACAAAACGGTCCGCTTCGCAAATGCGCCGCATCACCGCGACGATCAGGCCTAAGGTGAGATCGGCCACCGGCTCGGCGGTGGCGTCGGGGGTGTGGGTCACTGTGACGTTGTGGTCTTTGGCTGCTTTGAAATCGATCAGGGTAACGTACGGGCCGTAACACGCGAGAAGTTCCAGCTTGGGCAAGGCTTCGAAATGCGCGCGGGTGACTTCGGTGGTGGTGGTTGAAATGACCGCGCGCGCGTTGGCGCAGTGCTGTTGAATGTAAGCGAGCGGGTTGGCAGCCGCATACGCATTATGCACGGTGAACTCGCCTTCGAGCGCGGCCATGGCGGGCTCGTAGAAGGCGCGCAGGAAAACGATTTCAGGTTTCATATCGATTATTTTGGGGACCGAGTGTCACCTACTGA
Source organism: Betaproteobacteria bacterium (assembly GCA_016868015.1). Classification (GTDB taxonomy): domain Bacteria; phylum Pseudomonadota; class Gammaproteobacteria; order Burkholderiales; family SG8-41; genus UBA5216. Next base: position 29,846 of record VGIF01000003.1, on the reverse strand, counting down.
GCCCTGGTATAACCCGACAGACTTTCCCTGTCGCTCCCGCGCGGGAACGCCGCAGTGGTGCCGCGCGATTGTCAGCGCGGCCTGAACAAATGCGCGAAGGTAAATTCGTCCGTGCGCGGCGTGTAGGTGATGTCGCTACGCATCGCCCAGGTGACGATTTGATGGTGCAGCGGTATCACCGGCACTTCGGCCATGGCGGCGGCCATCGCTTCGCGCACCAGCGCTTCGCGCGCCTTTACCTCGGTGGTGGCAAACGCCTGGGTCAGCAATTGATCGAGCTTGGCGTTGGAGGATTTGCCCCAGTTCCACGAGCCCCAGCCGCGCGTGGCATCGGGTGTGGCGAGCAGCGAACGCAGCGCAAGGTCGCCCGAAAACGAACCCCAGCCGAGCAACGCGACGCTGGTATCGTCCTTGCGCGCCTTGGGGAAATAGACTGCCAGCGGCAGCGCTTCCACTTTGGTCTGGATGCCCACGCGCGTGAACATCTGTGCCACGGCCTGCAGAATTTGCTGGTCGTTAATGTAACGGTTGTTGGTGCCCGACAGCGTGATGCCGAAGCCATCGGGGTAGCCGGCCTCGGCGAGTAATTTTTTCGCGCCGTCGGGATTGTAGGGCTCGGGTTTGAGCTGCGGATTGTGGCCGAACACGCCGGGCGAGACGACATTGGCCGCCGGCACCGCGAGTTGTTCCATCACACGCTCGGTGATGGCTTGCCGGTTGATCGCCATCGACATCGCGCGGCGCACGCGAATATCCATGAAGGGATTTTTGGCCAACGGCTTGCCGGCGTTGTCGGTCACATAAAGCGGGGTGGTGCGAAACTGGTCAAGGTGCAAGAACAGCGTGCGCCAGGAGGTGGCTTGGTCGATGCGCAGCTTCGGATGCTTCGCAAGCCGCGGCCGATCCGCCGGCGGCACATGCTCGATGACGTCGAGCTCGCCGGCGAGCAGAGCGGCCGTGCGCACCGGATCGTTGGGCATGATGCGTAACGTCACCCGCTCCCATGCCGGGCGCCCGCCCCAATAATCGTCGTTGCGCACATACTCGACGCGGTCGCCGCGCGCAAAGCGCACGAACTTATAGGGCCCGGTGCCGATGGTGGCCTTGCCCGAATCGAAGTCCTCGCCGGCGGCATTGGCGGCGTGTTTTTTTGAGACGATGGCGACCGAGTTGATCTCTTGCGGCAGCGCACCGTAGGGCGCGCGCGTGCGGATGCGGATCGTCAGCTTGTCGACGATCTCCTTGGATTGAATCATTGCCACGTACGAGCCAAAGCCGCCGCCCTTGACCGTGGGCGGACGGTCCAGGGAAAACACCACGTCTTCGGCGGTGAGTTCAGAGCCGTCGTGAAACTTCACGCCCGGGCGCAGCTTGAACTCCCAAGTGGTCGGATCGAGCGTGCGCCACGACACCGCCAGCCCCGGAATGATGCGCGCCCTCTCATCGACATGCGTCAACGCATCGAACACATGGTAAGCGATGGTGAGATTCGGCTGCGAGGGCAAATGGTGCGGATCAACCGTGGTGACGTCGGCGGAAAGCCCGATGCGCAGGTCGGCGGCGTGGGTCAGCGTACAGGCAATCGCAAGCGCCGCGGCGAAAAATCGTCCTAACATGTCGTTACACCTCTTACGCTTTCACTGGAATTTAAATTCATGCGCCAACGTCCGTTCATCCGTGCGCGCGGTATAGGTGACGCCCCTGCGCGCCGCCCACAGATTGTGCTGATGGTAGAGCGGGATGATGCCCAGATCGCCGACCGCGATTTCGGTGGCTTGTTGCAACAGGCGTTCGCGTTTCACGTCGTCCACCGTGGAGAGCGCCTGGGTGAGCACGGCGTCCATTTTAGGATTGGAATAGCGGCCGCGGTTGGCCGTGCCCATGCCCTTGGCGGTGTCGAAGGTGGCGAGCAGGGCTTTTAACGGCGAGGACGCTTCGGCGGTGTCGGCGCCCCAACCCGCCAGCAGGAAGCTGAAATCGAGCTTACTGCCGCGTGAGAAAAACACGCTCGCCGGCATCGCGTCCACCTTGGTGGCGATGCCCGCGCGCGTGAGCAATTGCGCGATCGCCTGCGCTATTTGTTCGTCATTGACGTAGCGGTTATTCGGCGCATGCAGCGTGATTGCGAAGCCATCGGGGTAGCCCGCCTCGGCCAGCAGCTTGCGCGCACCTTCGACATCATGGGCTTCGGGCTTAAGCGCGGGCGTGTGGCCGAACATCCCTTCGGGCATCAATTGCCCGGTGGCGACGGCCGCGCCCTCCATCACGCGCTCGACCAGCGCCTGGCGGTTGATCGCCTTGCTGATCGCGCGGCGCACGCGAACATCCTTTAACGGGTTTTTGTCGAGCGGCTTGCCCGCTTTGTCCGTGACGAAGGGCGAGCGGTCTCGATTGCTGTCCAGGTGCAGGTACATCAGGCGGTGCGACACCGTGCGATAGAGCGTGAAGTCCTTCGATTTGGCGATGCGCGCGATGTCGGACGTGGGCACGTTTTCAATCGCGCGCACATCGCCCGCCAGCAGCGCCGCCACCCGCGTCGGGTCGGCGGTGATCAGGCGAAACGTCACCTTTTCCCATGCCGGCTTCACGCCCCAATAGGCATCGTGGCGCGCGAGTTCAAGCCGGTCGCCCTTGGCGTAGCGCACGAATTTAAAGGGGCCGGTGCCGATGGCGGCTTTGCCGCTATTGAAATCCTCGGTGCTGGCGCCGGCGGCGGTGGCGCCCTTGGCCGCGCGCGAGGAGACGATAAAAATCGTGCTCATGTCGGTGGGCATCAGCGGGTAGGGCGTGGCGGTTTTGAACCGTATGGTGTGAGGGTCGACGATGATTTTCTCGACGATTTGTTTGCTGTAGGTGGCGAACGACGAAGGGCTGTTGGGCACCGCGGGCACGCGCTCGAGCGTGAACACCACATCCTGCGCGGTGAAGTCGGCGCCGTCGTGAAACTTCACCCCCTTGCGCAAGCGGAACTCCCAGGTGAGATCGTCAATGGCGCGCCACGATTCGGCGAGCGCGGGCCTTAAGCGCGAGCGCGCGTCCTTGGTGACCAGCGTTTCAAAGATATGTTCCGCCACGTTATTGTTGGGCGTGAGATTGTGAAAGTGCGGGTCGATCGAGGTGACATCCGCGCCCAGTGCGATACTGATTTCGGCGGCGCGGGCGGCCGGCGCCGCGACCATCAGCGCGAGCGGCGTGAGCTGCGCCAGCGCGGCGGCGGCGAACGCGGCGACAATCGTCTTGTTCATGGGTTCCCCTTGGCGATGAACGTAAAGCATACCGGAATTTCCACGGATTGACAGGGCGCGGGCGGACTCCTATGCTGATTTTTTGGCAGTGAGAACCGTAGCATGAATGCCCCCACGAGTTACCCCGCCAGCGTGGAGATGATCCGCAAGCTGGTAAGCTTCCCGACGGTGAGCCGCGATTCGAATCTGGCGCTGATCGAATTCGTGCGCGAGTATTTGAAACCGTTAGACGCCGATGTGCGCTTGACCTTCGACGAGGACAAACGCAAGGCCAATCTGTTTGCCACGCTGGGGCCGCGCCGGCAAGGCGGTATCGTGCTCTCCGGCCACACCGACGTGGTGCCGGTGCAGGGCCAGGCGTGGGAGACCGACCCGTTCACGCTGATCGAGCGCGACGGCAAGCTCTACGGCCGCGGCACCTCGGACATGAAGGGGTTTATCGCGGTGGTGCTGGCGTTGCTGCCGGAGTTTGTCGGGCGCGGCTTGAGCACGCCCTTGCATATGGCGTTTTCGTACGACGAGGAGGTGGGCTGCATCGGCGTGGGGCGCATGATCGACGATCTCACCGCCGCCGGCATCAAACCGCAATCGTGCATTGTCGGCGAGCCGACGCTGATGCATCCGGTGATCGCGCACAAGGGCAAGAAAAGTTACCGCGCTACGGTGAAGGGGCTTGCCTCGCACTCGGCGTACGCGCCCAGCGGTGTCAACGCGGTGGAGGCCGCCGCCGAAGCGGTGGCGTTTTTGAAACGTCTCGCGCGCCGCCATCGTGACGGTGGGCCGTACGACCGCGCCTTTGACGTGGCTCACACCACGGTGCACACCGGCGTGTTTCACGGCGGCACGGCGTTGAACATCGTGCCGCACGAGTGCACGTTCGATTTCGAGTTTCGCCATCTGCCGGGCGACGATCCGGCAAAACTCTTTGCCGAGTTCAATGCCTACGTCAAGCAAACGCTGGAACCGGAAATGCGCGCGGTGTACAAGGACGCGGGCTTTGACATCAGGCTGATGTCCGAGATACCCGCGCTCGATAACCGCGCGGAGACCGAGGTGGTGGCGCTGGCGCAGGCGCTGTCGGGCCATCACGATATCGGCAAGGTGTCCTACGGCACCGAGGGCTCGCAATTTCAGCGCGCCGGCATACCCACGGTGATCTGCGGGCCGGGCTCGATCGAGCAGGCGCACAAACCTAATGAGTTTGTAGCGCTGGAACAAATCGCGGCCAGCGAAGCGTTTTTGCGCGGGCTCATGGCGCGCTGCTGTGAAAAATAAAATATTAAATAAAATCAAATACTTATGATCATCCAGCGCGAACACCGATTAACCTCCGGTGTGCCCCTGCAACGGCAACGGCGCGCCGGTGTGACAAGCGCTGTTTGCCAGGACGGTTAAGCCGCGACCCGCACCACCCCACAAGATGAGCCAACACTACGACCTGCTGATCCGCAATGCCAGCATCATCGATGGCACACGCGCGCCGCGCTTCGCGGCCGACATCGGCGTACGCGCCGGCAAAATCGCGGCCATCGGCGAACTCAAAGGCGCTGGCGCCGAGCGCGAGATCGATGCTACTGGGCTCATTGCCGCGCCCGGCTTCATCGATGTGCACACGCACGACGACCGGCTGTTGTTTTCCGACCCGGCGATGACGCCCAAGGTGAGCCAGGGCGTGACCACGGTGATCGCCGGCAACTGCGGCATCAGCCTTGCGCATGCGCCCGCGCATGCCGCGCAAACGCCGCCGCTGGACTTGCTCGACGGGGACGGCGGCTGGTTTCGTTTTCCGACGTTCGCGGCGTATCGCGAGGAACTCGCGGCCAGGCCCGCGGCGCTCAACGCGGCATGTCTGGTGGGGCACACCACGTTTCGCGTGGCGGTGATGGATCGACTCGATCGTCCCGCCACATCGGCCCAGATCGCGAGGATGCGTGAACTGGCGCGCGAGTCGATGGCAGGCGGCGCGATTGGCGTATCCACCGGCACCGCGTATGCACCCGCGGCGAGCGCGCCGGCCGAGGAAATCATCGAAGTGTGCCGTCCGCTCACCGAATTTAACGGCCTCTACGTCACGCACATGCGCAACGAAGACGCGGGCGTGCTCGATTCCATCGAGGAAACCTGCGCCATCGGCCGCGCGCTTGAGGTGCCGGTGGTGATTTCGCATCACAAAACGGTGGGCGTTCGCAATCACGGCCGCTCCACCGAGACGCTGGCGCTGATCGGGCAAAAAATGCGCGAGCAGCCGGTGTGCCTCGATTGTTATCCGTATATCGCATCGAGCACCGTGCTGCGGGATGACCGGCTTGCGCAATCCACGCGCATCATCGTCACCTGGTCCAAGCCCCATCCGGAGTTTAACGGCATGGATCTTGATGAGGTGGCGCGGCGGTTGGGCGTGTCCAAGGATGCCGCGGTGGCGAAAATCAAACCCGCGGGTGCGATTTATTTCATGCTCGACGAACAAGACGTACAACGTATTTTGAGCTTCGATGAAACCATGATCGGCTCCGACGGCTTGCCGCACGACGCCGTGCCGCATCCGAGGCTGTGGGGCACGTTCCCGCGCGTGCTCGGCCACTATGCGCGCGATTTAAAGCTTTTTTCGCTGGAAACCGCGGTCTACAAAATGACCGGTTTGCCGGCGCGCAAGTTTGGTCTGGCGGGACGCGGCGTGTTGCAAGCCGGCGCGCACGCGGACGTGACGCTGTTTGATCTCCATACCATCATCGATGCCGCCGACTTCCAGCATTCGACCGCGCCGGCAAAGGGCATCCACACCGTGCTGGTGAACGGCGAGCCGGTGTGGGCGCATGGCAAGCCCAGCGGCGCGCGTCCGGGCACGCTGCTGACCCGTGCCGGCGCGTCACCGCGATCGTAGCCGGCTGCCCGCGGCGGGGATTGCGCCTGGCGCGTCGCGAGCGTGCTACGATGCGCCAGGCATTTGCGCGGCGCACGCGCCGCCACCACCAACAGGATGGATCAACACGACAAATCGGGGAGGCTGGGACGATATGCGTAACGTTCTTGGGTACACGGGCAGGCAAACGGGGCGCGCGGCGCTGATTGCGGCCGCGGCGGGTGTGTTTTTTGCGAGCGCAGCGCAGGCGCAAACCGCAGGGAGTTTCCCGCAGCGCCCGGTGCGCATGGTGGTGCCGAATCTGGCGGGCAGCGCAACCGACGTGGTGGCGCGCATGGTCGCGCATCGCTTCACTGAAATGTGGGGGCAGCAAGTGGTGGTCGACAACCGCGCCGGGGCGAGCGGCGTCATCGGCACCGAACTCACGGCGCGCGCCACCCCTGACGGTTACACCCTGATGATGGGCACGTCCGCCGCGCTGGTCATCGTGCCGCTGATGAACAAGGTGCCGTACGACACCCTGCGCGACTTGACGCCGGTGTCGCTGGTGGTGGTGAGCCCGCAAATGCTGGTGAGCCACCCCTCGGTGGCGGCAAAGAACGTCAACGAGCTGTTGGCGCTCGCCCGCGCCCAGCCCGGCAAATTGAATTGCGGCTCACCCGGCGCTGGCACCTCCAATCATCTCGGATGCGAAATGCTCAAGGTGATGGGCAAGGTGGATTTTTTGCACGTGCCGTACAAGGGCGCCTCGGCCGCGATCACTGATCTGGTCGGCGGCCAGGTGCAGTTTTTATTCAACAGCATGCCCGCGGTTTGGCCGCTCGCCAAGGCCGGCAAGCTGCGCGCGCTGGCGTTTGGCGGCACCCAACGTTCGTCCGCGGCGCCCGACGTGCCGACGGTGGCGGAATCGTTACCCGGTTTTCAGTGCGCCACCTGGTATGCGCTGATGGCGCCGGGCGGCATGCCGCCGGCGGTACTCGCCAAGATCAACGGCGACATGGTGAAAATGTTGAACGAACCGGCGTTCTCCAAGCGCATTCTCGAGCAGGGCCAGGAGCCGCAATCCAGCAGCTCGGCGGAACTGGGCAACTTCATTCGTGAAGAGTCGAAGCGATGGGTCGGCGTGATCAAGGCCGCAGGACTGGCCACCGCAAGGTAATGCGTGCCAGATGTGTGCGCGGGCGCCGCGCGGGCCGGGCCGTGCTTGCCGAACCCCGGCGCGCCCGGTCAGTGGTGCAGGATTTTCGATAAAAACTGCTGCGCGCGCTCCGCGCGCGGCTTGCCGAAGAAGTCTCCTTTGTTGGCGTCTTCGACGATTTCGCCTTGATCCATGAAGATCACGCGGTGCGCGACGCGGCTGGCGAAGCCCATTTCGTGCGTCACCACCATCATGGTCATGCCTTCGCGGGCAAGCTCGGTCATCACGTCGAGCACTTCGTTGATCATTTCCGGATCGAGCGCGGAAGTCGGTTCGTCAAACAGCATGGCGATCGGGTCCATGGCCAGGCCGCGCGCGATCGCCACGCGCTGTTGCTGGCCGCCGGAGAGCTGCCCAGGATGTTTTTGCGCATGTGCTTCGAGTCCTACGCGCTTTAACAGCGCCATCGATTTGGCGTGGGCTTCGTCGCTTGAACGGTTGAGCACCTTGATTTGCGCAAGGTTGATGTTATCCACCACCTTCATGTGCGGGAACAACTCGAAATTCTGGAACACCATGCCGATGCGCGAGCGCAGTTTGGGCAAATCGGTGCCCGGCGCGCCCACCGAAATGCCCTCGACGGTGATTTCGCCTTGCTGAAATGGCTCCAGCGCGTTGACGGTTTTGATCAGCGTCGATTTGCCGGAGCCCGACGGGCCGCACACCACCACCACTTCGCCCTTCTTGACGCGTGTGCTGCAGTTTTTCAGCACCTGGAAGCTGCCGTACCATTTGCTGACGTTTTTCATTTCGATCATCGTGCGAACCTTTCATCTATCTGTGCATGCGCCAGGCGTTGCTGCCTTCCACCCTTGGCCCCGTTGGGCTGATGATTGCCCACATTTTCTTACGCCGTTTCAAAAGCTTACGGGAGTTTGATCGGCGTAGGGTGCGCATCGCGCACGCGTCAGCGATCGTCACGCGTACGCGGTGCGCACCCTACTCGTAACTGCTTGATTTTTCGTGTAAAGAACTGGGTAGTTATTAGCCTGGCGTGAGAGGGAAGTATTTGCGGGAAAGCGCCTGATGTGCATTTCCCGATATTAGTTTCTGCCGACGTTGTAGCGTGCCTGCAAGCGCTTCACGAAATACGAGGCGGTGAAGCATATGATGAAGTAAATCAGCGCGGCAAACAGATACAGTTCCACCAGCCGGCCGTCGCGGCGCGCGATTTTGCTTGCCGCGCCCATGAAATCGGTGAGCCCGACCACGTAGACCAATGAAGTGTCCTGAAACAGGATGATGCTGGTGGTGAGCAGGATCGGAATCATGTTGCGAAACGCCTGCGGCAGGATCACCAGCGTGGTGGCTTGGCGGTAATTCAAACCCAGCGCATAAGCCGCATGCACTTGCCCGCGCGGCACGCTTTGAATGCCGGCGCGGATGATTTCGCAGTAATACGCGGCTTCGAACATGGTGAAGGCGATCAGTGCCGAGTAAAACGGCCCGATGCCCGCTGCGTAGGGGTTGCCGCTGATGTTTTTGACCGCGATCGGGATCAAAAAATAAAACCAGAAAATCACCAGGATCAGCGGAATCGAACGGATCAGGTTGACGTACGCCCCCGCCGGGTAGCTCAAGATTTTGAACGGCGACAAGCGCATCAGCGCAAGGAGGGTGCCGAGAAAAATGCCGCCAAGCATGGCGAGCAGGGTCAAGCCCAGCGAAAACATCATGCCCTCCCACAGGAAGGGCAGCGCGCTGACGATGACTTCAAAGTCAAAATCGCTGAACATGCGCTATTTCCCGCTCGCGCCGCCGATATACCCGGGCACGCGGGCCCGGTGTTCCAGCCAGCGCATCGAGAAGGTCACCGTCAGCGTGATCAGCGCATAGATAATGGTGGCGATGATGAAGATTTCGAAGGTGCGGAAGGTGTATTCCGAAATCTGCCGCGCCTGCGCGGTGAGTTCGAGCACGCCGATGGTGAGCGCCACCGAGGAGTTTTTGAAGATGGTCAAAAACTCGGTGGTCATCGGCGGAATGATGATGCGGTAGGCCATTGGCAGCAGCACGTGGCGGTAGGCTTGCGGCAGCGTCAAACCCATGGCGAGCGCGGCGTTGGTTTGCCCGCGCGGGATCGATTGGATGCCCGAGCGCACCTGTTCGGCCACGCGCGAGGCGGTGTAAAAGCCCAGGCACAGCACGGCGTTCCAGAATTCCGGCATGGGCATTTTGGTTTTGAGCCAGTCGCCCATGAACTTCGGCACGATTTCCGGTACCACGAAGTACCAGATGAACATTTGCACCAGTAGCGGAATGTTGCGAAAGATCTCGACGTAAACCGTGGCGGGCGCACGCAGCCACCACACGGGTGAGGTGCGCAGCACGCCCAGCACCGAGCCCATGCTAAAGGCGATGATCCAGCCCAGGACGGATACCAGCAGCGTCCATTTGACGCCGGAGATCACCCAATCGAGATAGACCCCGCCGCCGGAAAAGGCAGGCTGGTTAAGGAAGCTGAAATCCATGGCGTCTAACTCTACCCCAAAATCGGCACAAAAAAACGGGGAACCCGCGGGTTCCCCATTTTGGTGCGTTCGGTATTAGTGCGCTGGATGAATCAGGCCGCGCCTAGCACTTCATCTTGCCGCAAGCGCCCACGCCGGTATCGTTGGGGTTCTTGATCGCCTGTTTCAGCGCGTCTGACATCGGGAAGTTCAAGTTGATCCCCCGCGGCGGAATTTTCGACTGGAACCACTTGGTGTAGATCTTGTTAATTTCGCCGCTCTTGTAAAGACCGATCACGGTGTCGTCGACGAGTTTTTTGAACTCGGCGTCGTCCCGGCGCATCATGATGCCGTAGGGATCGTCGGAGAGAAATTCACCGAGGATCACGTAGTCGTCCGGGTTGCGCGCGCTGGCCCGCAAGCCGAACAGCAGAATATCGTCCATCGGGAACGCCACCGCGCGGCCGGTTTCCACCGCCAGGAACGACTCGGCGTGATCCTTGGCGGGGATAAAGTTGATGCCGAGTTTTTTCTCGTCGTTGTACGCCTTCATCGCGCGCTCGTTGGTGGTGCCCTGGGTGATCACCACGGTCTTGCCCTTGAGATCGTCATAACCTTTGATGCCCGAGTTCTTCTTGACGATGATTTTGGTGCCGGTCATGAAGTAAGTCGGCGCGAACGCGACCTGTTTTTGGCGCTCGATGCTGTTGGTGGTGGAACCGCATTCCAGATCGATGTTGCCGCCGGTCAAAATCGGAATGCGCGTTTGCGAGGTCACCGGCACGAATTCAACTTTCAAATTCGGCATTTTCAACTGCGCCTGTACCGCATCGGCGATTTTCAGGCAAATGTCCACGCCGTAGCCGATGGGCCTTTGCTTTTCGTCGAGATAGGAAAATGGGATCGACGCGTCGCGATGGCCGATTTTGATCACGCCGGTGTCGCGGATTTTTTTCAAGGTGCCGCTCTCTTGCGCAACCGCGGCACCGCTAAACGCCGCGCCCGCGAACAGGGCCAGGAACAGGCTGGTGATACGTTTCATGAAACACTCCTCCACAGGAAAAACCGTTGAACTGATCGGAAAACCGCTTGAACCGCTTACGCGCAAGCCGTCAATCTAGCCGATGTGGGCACGCTTGTCCAGCGGGCATTTATTGAAAAATCATTTAAGATCAAATACTTACGTTTTTATGACGAAGTGCGCCACAAAGCCGCATTGGATAATCGATAAACGTTTGGCGCGCGCGGCCGATGACGCGAGCAGACGCGGCGTCAGGCCGGCCGCTCAATCGCGATCGTCCTGCCACCAGCGCACACAGCCCCGTGCCAGTGCGCGCGTGGCATCGATACAGTGCGCGGACACGGCTGACTGTCCAAATTCGATGGCGAGCGGAATTTCCGTGCAGCCAAGGATGATGCCTTGCGCGCCGCGCGCGAGCAAACCCTGTGCGGCGCGCGTTGCCAGGGCGTGCGCTTGCGTAAGCTCGCCGCGCTTGACGTGCCCGATGGCGGGGCCTACCAGCGTGTGTTGCTCGTGCGTGCTGTTGAGCAGGCAGGTTTTGCCCAGAGCCGCAAAGCGCTGCTGATAAAACCCGGCGGCGATGGTGCCGCCGGTGGCGATCAGGCCTACGCGGGTGGCCTCATTCGCGAGCGCCCGGCAAGCGGCGTCGGCGATATGCAAAATCGGCACGCCGCCCTCGCGCAGCAAATCGTCATACCAGTAGTGTGCGGTGTTGCAAGCGATCGCGACCGCATCCACGCCGGCGCGCTTTAAGGTGTATATGCCTTCGAGCATGTGGGGCAACGGCGATGGACCGTTACCGGTGATCGCCGGCGGCCGTTCGGGTATTTGCGGTACCGAATAAACGATGACGGGGAGGTGCTCCTCATCGCGTGTGGCGGGCGTTTCCTCGATCAGTTTTTGCAAAAAATCGACGGTGGCGAGCGGGCCCATGCCGCCGAGTACGCCCAGTTTGCGCAGTGCTTTACCCATGTTGTGCCATAAAATGATCTTGTGCCATAGCCTACCGAGCCGGAGTCATGAAAACAAGTTACGCCTCGATCGAACCGTTTACCACCAAGGATGGCTCGCAAATTCGCGAGCTGATGCATCCCGCGCAACAGGGCAACCGGGCACAAAGCTTCGCCGAAGCGGTGGTGTTGCCCGGTCAGAAAACGCAATTGCACCGGCATCGCGTCGCGGAGGAGATTTATCACATCACCCAGGGCACGGGGCGCATGCGGCTGGGTGCGCAAACGTTTGACGTGGGTGTCGGCGATACGGTTTGTATTGCCCCCGGCACGCCGCACTGCATCGCCTGCACCAGCGCGCTGGCGCTGAAAATTTTGTGTGCGTGCGCGCCTGCGTATGCGCATGAGGATACCGAATTGTTGTAGCGGTTCACGCCGCCGTCACCGTTCGAGCGCGATGGGGCAACACGCGCCACTAAAAATATCAATAAAATCAATAATTTATATAAATACCGCCGGTCAGCGGTTTTTACCCGGTTGCCACAGCACATCGTTGCCGGGCGCGTTGTCACCCTGACGATTGAGCACGCGCGCGATCACGAACAGCAGATCCGACAAGCGATTCAGATACGGCGTGGCAAGCGCGGGCGCGCTGTCGTGCCGGGCGAGCGTGATGACGCGCCGCTCGGCGCGCCGGCATACCGTGCGCGCGACATGCGCGAGCGCCGCCGCGCGCGTGCCACCGGGCAAAATAAAATCCTTCAACGGCGGCAAGCCGGCGTTTAACGCGGTAAGCGCCTGTTCCAGCCGCGCGACATGCGCATTGCTCAATATTGCGTGGCCGGGCACGCTCAGCTCGCCGCCCACATCGAAAAGGTCGTTTTGCACGTCGCCCAAACAGGTGCGCACGGTGCCGGGCAGCGGCTCGGCGAGCAACACGCCGAGCGCGCTGTTTAATTCGTCCACGGCGCCCAGCGCTTCGATGCGCGGCGCATCCTTGGCCACGCGCGAGCCGTCGGCGAGGCCCGTTTCACCGGCGTCCCCGGTGCGGGTAACGATGCGCGTCAAGCGGTTGGCCATGTCACGAATCGGGCGCGTTGAGGGCGCGGGGCTCGCGTGGCGCGCGGCGCTCGCCGATATGCAGCGGGCAGCGCGCGGGCGAGAAGTCCGGATCGGTGATGCGGCTGTGGATGGATTCGATCGCTTGATCGTCGTTGCGGAAAATATTGTCTGCGCCGATCACCTTGTCGAGCTCGGTGTTGTCGACGACGACTTCGACTTGTTGCTTCAAGCCGCTAAATACCAGCGTCACGCCGATGTCGCGCATGCGGTGCACCAGGTCGCGTATGGCGGTGGCGCCGGAGGCATCGAGTTCGTTGATCGCGTCGCCCACGATCAGCACGAACTTCGCCTTGGGCCTGCGCGCCACCTGGTTCATGATCAAATCCTCGAAGTAGGGCACGTTGGCGAAGTAAAGCGAGCCGTCAAAGCGTATGGCGATGACGTAATCGCTGGTGGGCAGATTATGCAGTTGCGCATCGCGCAGCCGCCCGTCGGGGTGGCGGCTTAACACTGCCACGCGCGGGCGCATGGTGCGGTACAAATAGAGCAAAATCGCAAGCCCGCCGCCCACCAAAATGCCCGCTTCCAGTTGCGGCGCGAACGCGAGCGTGGCGATAAAGGTGACGAACGCGGCGATGCCGTCGTGGTGATGCGCGTGCCAGGCGTGAATCAGGCCTTTGAAATTCACCAGGTTGATCACCGCCAGCAGAATAATCGCCGCCAGCACCGATTGCGGCAGATGGTAGAGCGCGGGGGTGAACAGCAGCAAGGTCAACAGCACCACGCCCACGGTAAACACCGAGGACATGCCGGTGCGCGCGCCGGCGCTCAGATTCACCGCCGAGCGCGAAAACGAGCCGCTCACCGGAAACGATTGTGTGAGCGAGCCGGCGACGTTGGCCAGGCCTTGCCCGATTAATTCCTGGTTGGGGTCGATGCGTTGCCGCGTTTGTGTCGCCATCGCCTTGGCGATGGAAATCGCTTCCATGAAGCCCACCAGCGTGATCACCAGCGCGGTGGCGAACAGCGTCGCCAGGGTGCCGAAGTTAAAGCCCGGCCACGAGAATTTGGGCAGTCCCGCGGGCACCGCGCCGATCACGTTGCCGCCGCCTTTTAGCGTGATTTCGTTTTGATCCAAACGCTCCACTTGCCAGCGGCGGGCATCGGCGGTCACGCTGGCGGGCAGTTGGCCCTCGAGATAAAAACGCGAGGCGGCGCCGCCCACGCTAGGCACGCGTTCGAAACGCAGCGAGTGCAATTCCGCCAGGCGCGTGTCGCGTTCGCGCTCGATGCCGCGCATTTGCAGCCGCAAAAACTCGATGTCGTGCCGCAAGGCGAGCGCGCGCGGGTGATCCTCGCCGTATCGCTGCCGAAATTGCTGCATGTCATTGGATTTTTCGGAGATCTCGCGATTCACCTCGGCCAGATTATCGCGCGTGGCGCGGGCGACTTCGATCACGGTGCGCACATTGGCGTTATCAAACTGCGCGGCCTGCGCGCTGTCGCCGCGCTCGAATTCGATCCCCCAACTCACCAGCGTGGCCAGCGCCACCGCGATCAGCACGCCGGGCCACAGCGGGCGGTAACGGCGCAGCAGCAACATCAGCGTCAAAGCCGCCAGGCCAAAGGCGAGCGTGGGCCAGTGGGCGTCGGTGGCGCGTCTTAGCACGCCCCACACGTCGAGCAAAAACTGATCCGTGCGCACGAGCGGCACGCCAATGAATTTATTTAGTTGCGAGAGCGCGATGATGATTGCCGCGGCATTGGTGAAACCGACAATCACCGGATGCGACAAAAAACTGATGATCGCGCCCAGCCGAAACACGCCCAGCGTGAATTGAAACACACCCACCATCAGCGCTAGCGTGATCGCCATCGCGATGAACTGATCTTGGCCGGGCGTGGCGAATTGCGCCAGGCTCGAACCGGTGAGCAGCGCCACCATCGCCACCGGCCCGGTCGCCAGTTGGTGAGACGAGCCCCACAGCGCGCCGATCAACACCGGCAAAAACGCCGCGTAAAGGCCGTAAAACGCCGGCATGCCCGCGAGTTGGGCGTAGGCCATCGACTGCGGGATCAAGATCATCGCCACCGTCAGCCCGGCGATGGCGTCCGCGCGCAGGGTGTCGCGGCTGACCATGGGCCACCAGCGCAAAAACGGAAAGACGCGCGCGAGCCTTGGGTAGGCGTTGGCGGGGTGAATCGGATTCAAGGCAGTGCTGCCCGCGAGAAAATTCACGTCCATTATCTGCGATAGGGCGCTTGGGGGCAACGAAAGGGAGATTTTCGGGTATAATTTCGCCGCTCGGAATGAGCCAAAAAAGCAACAACGCGAGGAGCAACTCGAGGATTCAGGCGCCGGATGGTTTTGCCTAGTCTCCGAGACAATCCGGCTTTCGGGTTTCCAAAGAATACGTTCAATACGGATCAACACGTTTCAACACGTTCCAGGACATAGCGCGGGAATAACACGATGATGAGATTGCACGTAGT
Organism: Betaproteobacteria bacterium; assembly: GCA_016868015.1. Taxonomy (GTDB): domain Bacteria; phylum Pseudomonadota; class Gammaproteobacteria; order Burkholderiales; family SG8-41; genus UBA5216. The sequence continues at coordinate 14,567 of VGIF01000003.1, read as the reverse complement.
GCACGCGGTGTGGGGCATCGCCGCGGCCATGGCCGGCGCCGGCGCGCTGGCGCAAACACCAGCGGGAGATGCCGCCGCGGGCGCCCAGAAAAATTCCATGTGCGTGGGTTGCCACGGTCTCTCCGGCTATAAGACGGCATTCCCGGAGGTGTATCACGTGCCCAAAATCGGCGGCCAAAACGCCGCCTACATCGCCAAGTCGCTGCAAGCGTATCGCTCCGGCGAGCGTAACCACCCCAGCATGCGTGGCGTTGCCGCCGGCTTGAGCGATCAAGACATGGCGGACCTCGCCGCTTACTACGCCGCGGGCCCGGGCAATGTCGCGGCGAAATAAGGGTGAAAAAATGAAAAAATGGATAGTCTTGATGTGCGCGGCGGCGTGGTTGGCGAGCGGCGCCGCTTATGCCGGCAACCCGTCGGCGGGTAAGGAAAAATCCAAAACCTGTGCCGCCTGTCATGGCGCCGACGGCAATTCCCCCAACACCCCCGACACCCCGCGCCTCGCCGGCCAACACGCCGACTACCTGGTGAAAGCGTTACTGGCCTACCAAAACGGCACGCGCAAAAATGCCATCATGGCGCCGATGGCCAAACCGCTGACGCTGCGCGACATGGAAGACCTTGCCGCGTTTTACTCGCGGCAACAGGGGTTGGCGACGTTTCGGTAGTTGGTGAAACGTAAAACGTGGCTCGATGCCACGGCTATTTTTCGTTTCTCATTTCACGTTTCACTATTCGCGGTTTTCTCCTTGAATTCGCACCATTCGCGAATCAGACATTGCCCGCATTTCGGCGCGCGCGCCATGCACACATAACGCCCGTGCAGTATAAGCCAGTGGTGCGCGTGCAACTTGAATTGCGCCGGCACGAACTTCAGTAGTTTTTGCTCGACATCGAGCGGCGTCTTGCCGGGCGCGATACCGGTGCGGTTGCCGATCCTGAAGATATGCGTGTCGACCGCGATGGTGGGCTCGCCAAACGCGATATTCAAAACCACGTTGGCGGTTTTGCGCCCGACGCCGGGCAGCGCTTGCAGCGCTTCGCGCGAACGCGGCACCTCGCCGCCATGCTCATCCAACAATATCTTGCAGGTGGCGAGCACGTTTTTCGCCTTGGTGCGATATAGCCCGATGGTTTTGATGTACTGCTCCAGCCCCTTTTGCCCGAGTTTCAAAATCGCGCGCGGCGTGTTCGCCACCGGGTAGAGCCTGTCGGTGGCGGCGTTGACACTTTTGTCGGTGGCCTGCGCCGACAAGATCACCGCCACCAACAATTCGAACGGTGTTTGGTAATGCAACTCGCCGCGCGGCTCGGGATTCGCTTGCTGAAAACGTTCGAAGATGGCGCGGCGCTTGGTGGCATTCATAAACAGACAGTATGTTTTTGTAAGTATTTGTTTTATTGAGATTTTTGTTTTTTCGTAATACGGGCTTGAGCGCGCGCCAGGGCGCGTGCGATGGCTGCCTGTTTGGGACCGGTGGCAGTGGGCGCTTGCGCTGGGGGAGTGGCGGGCGGCGCGCCTGCCACGCCCAAGCGTGATTGCCGCGCCTGATGGCGGGCGCGCCAGTGGTTAGCGCGCGCGAGCCGCGCCTCGCGATCTTGTGCGCGTTCGTCCGCGACCATCTGAATGCAATCCACCGGACACGGCGCTATGCACAACTCGCAGCCGGTGCATTCAGCCGCGATCACCGTGTGCATCAACTTCGCCGCGCCGGCGATGGCGTCCACCGGGCAGGCTTGAATGCACAGCGTGCAACCGATGCACCAGGCTTCGTCGATGAAGGCGAGCGCCGGCGGCTTGGGCATGCCGCATGAGGTATCAAGCGGCTTCACCGCGACGTTGAGTAAGCGTGCGAGATCGTTGATCACGTCATCGCCGCCGGGCGGACAACGATTGATGTGCGCCGCGCCCGCGGCGAGCGCCCGCGCATACGGCCGGCAACCGGCGTAGCCGCACTGGCCGCATTGCGTCTGCGGCAGCAGCGCGTCGATCGCGTCGATCGTGTCGCTAGCGTCGCTAACGTCGCTAACGTCGATTTCACCAGTGCGCGGCATTACGATAACAATGTATCGAGCGCGGTATACGCGCGCCCGCTATCCTGCGCGAGATCGGCATGGGTGACTTTGCCTTGATACGTTTGCACACCGGGGCGCAGGCCCGGGTTGGCGGCGAGCGCGGCGTTTAGCCCGCGGTTGGCGATGTCAAGTGCGAGCGGCAGCGTTGCCTGGGTTAACGCCAGCGTGGCCGTACGCGCCACCGCCGAGGGCATGTTGGGCACGCAGTAGTGCACGATGCCTTCCTCGACGTAGAGCGGCTCGCTGTGCGAGGTCGGGCGCGAGGTTTCACAAATGCCGCCCTGGTCGATGGCGACATCGACGATCACCGAGCCCGGCCGCATGCGTTTTAGATCGGCGCGGCGGATCAACCGCGGCGCAAGTTTGCCCGGCAGCAGTACCGCGCCGATAATGAGGTCGGCCGCGGCCGCCAGCGCTTCGATCGTGGGCGCGTCGGAAATCGCGGTTTTTAAACGTGCGCCGAACACGTCTTCGAGATGCGCAAGCCTGGCCGCGCTGCGGTCGATCAGCGTCACCTCCGCGCCCATGCCCAGCGCGATGCGCGCGGCGTTGCCGCCGACGATGCCGCCGCCGACGATCAACACGCGCGCGGGCAGCACGCCCGGTACGCCGCCCAACAGCACGCCGCTGCCCCCGTTCGCCATTTGCAAGGCCCACGCACCGACTTGTGGCGCAAGGCGTCCGGCGATCGCCGACATCGGCGTTAGCAGCGGCAAACTGCCATCGGGCGCGCTCACCGTTTCATACGCAATGCCGGTGACGCCGCTACCCAACGCCGCATCGAGCAATTCGCGATCCGGCGCGAAGTGCTGGTAGCAATACAAAATAAGCCCCGGCCGCTGCAGCGCAAATTCGGCGCGCTGCAATTCCTTGACCTTGATCACCATGTCGCAGGCGTAAACCTCGTGCGGCGTGGCCACGATGTGCGCGCCCGCGGCGGCGTATTGCGCATCGGCGAAACCCACGCGCGCGCCGGCCCCGGTTTGCACCAGCACCGCATGGCCCGCCGCGGCCAGCGCGCGCGCGCCGTCGGGCGTGACGCCGACGCGGTATTCGTGGTTTTTGATTTCCTTGGGAACGCCGATTTTCATGAGAGGCCCCTGCAGGATGGGTGGAGCGAAGCGTAACCCATCACGTCCTTCATTTTTAGCACCCGTCGCGATGGGTTACGGCCTGCGCCCTCCACCCATCCTTCTACGCTTTAAGCGCTTGCCACCGGTTATCCACCAGCCCCTCGATCGGCTGAAACTGAATCTTGTAGGCCATCTTGCGGCTTTGTTTGATCCAGTAGCCCAGATACAAATACGGCAAGCCCAGTTTGCGGCACAATTCGATTTGCCACAGGATGTTATAGGTGCCGAAACTCGCCCCCGCCACATCGGGATCGAAAAACGTATAAACCGAAGAAATGCCGTCGGCCAATTGGTCAAGGATGCTCACCATGCGCAGCCGGCCTTGATCGCGAAATTCGATCAAGCGCGACTTCAAATTGCTTTGCAACAAAAAATGCCGGTACTGCTCGCGGCTATCCTGATCCATGCCGCCGCCGCTGTGGCGGCTGGATTGGTAGCGCAAATACAGCGCATAGTGTTCGGCGCGGTAGGTGAGATCCAGCATGTGCGTGGCGAGCGCGCCGTGGCGCCTGGCGTAGCGGCGCTGGGTGCGGCCGGGCGAAAATTCATCAACGACGATGCGCACCGGCACGCACGCCTGGCAATGATCGCAGTGCGGCCGATAGGTAAACGCGCCGCTCCTGCGAAAACCCGCGCGCATCAATTCGCTGTAAACGGCGCTGTCGATCAGGTGGCTGGGTGTCGCGACTTGCGAGCGTGCCAGGCGCTCCGGCAAATAACTGCACGGATACGGCGCGGTGGCATAAAACTGCAGCACCGAGAGCGGGAACTCGGTCAAATAAGTCATGTTCGGTTATACAAACGCCCTTAACACATCGTCATCGAATCGCCAGTGTCGCGGTGGCTCACAGTTTACCAAGACTTGGAGACGGCGCACAAAATCCGCGCGCGGGATTTCGCGCGCGCCGAGCGAGGCGAGATGCGCGGTTTTCATCTGGCAGTCGATCAGGCCGAAATCCCAGCGTTGCAGCTGTTGGGCCAGCGCCACCAGCGCGATTTTCGAGGCGTCGGGCACGCGCGTGAACATCGATTCGCCGTAGAACATGCGGCCTATCGCCACGCCGTACAAACCGCCCGCGAGTTCGCCGCCGATCCAGGTTTCCACCGAATGCGCAAGACCGCGTTGATTCAGTTCACGGTACGCCGCCACCATGTCATCGGTGATCCACGTGCCTGATTGACTCATGCGCGGCGCGGCGCAGGCGTGCATCACCGTGGCAAACTGCGTGTCGACGCGGATTTCAAAATCGTTTCGGCGCAGGCGTTTGCCGAGCGAGCGCGATACTTTGAGTTGCGCCGGCACCAACACCATGCGCGGATCGGGGCTCCACCACAAAAGCGGCTGATGGTCGCTATACCATGGGAAGATGCCGTGTTTGTAGGCCTCGATCAAACGCGCGGCGGATAAATCGCCGCCGGCGGCGAGCAAACCGTTGGGCTCCTGCAACGCGCGCGCGAGCGGCGGAAACGGTGAGTTCTGATCGAGCCAGGGAATCATGGGTGAATTTTAGCCGCGCGGCGCCGAAACGGTGGTTATACTTAAGTATTTGATTTAATTGAATATTTTATTTTGACATGAATCAACGGCCAACAGCCGTACGTCTGTCATTGTCGCGGCGTAATCTTTAAGCGAAAGTGTAGTGACATTCCGATGAGTATTCGCAATCTGCATTTGATGTTCGCGCCGCGATCGGTGGCGGTGATCGGTGCGTCTGACCGCTCGGGCAGCGTCGGGGCGACGGTGTTTCGCAACATGCGCGAGGGCGGTTTTAGCGGCCCCATCTACGCGCTAAACCGGCGTCATCGCACGGTGATGGGCGAGCGCGCCTACGCCGATGTGGCGCAGTTGCCGCAAACGCCCGATCTCGCGGTGATCGCCACGCCGCCGCCGACCTTGCCGGGATTGATCCGCGCCCTGGGTGAACGCGGTACGCGCGCGGCGGTGGTGATCACCGGCGGCGTGGCGCGCGCGCGTGACGATCAGGGCAACAGCATCGTGCAAGCGATGCGCGATGCGGCGCGGCCTTATCTGTTGCGCATTCTCGGGCCGAACTGCGTGGGGCTGCTGGTGCCGGGCATCGGTTTGAATGCGAGTTTCGCGCATACCACCGCCGACGCGGGCGGCATTGCGTTCGTCTCGCAATCGGGCGGGCTCACCACCGCGGTGCTCGATAGCGCGAAGTTGCGTGGCATCGGCTTTTCGCATTTTATTTCGCTGGGGGATGCGGCCGATGTCGACTTCGGCGATGTCATCGATTATTTGGCGAGCGACCCCCAAACCCGCGCGATTTTGCTCTACGCCGAATCGATTGGCGCCGCGCGCAAATTCATGTCGGCTTCGCGCGCCGCCGCGCGCAACAAACCGGTGCTGGTGGTGAAAGCGGGCCGCGCCCCGGAAGGCGCGCGCGCCGCGGCCTCGCACACCGGCGCGCTGGCGGGTGCGGACGACGTTTACGATGCGGCATTAAGACGCGCCGGCATGCTGCGCGTGAACACCATCCAGGAGCTCTTTGACACGGTGCAAACGCTGGCGCGCGCGCAACCGGTGGCGGGCAAATGCCTGGCGATCATGACCAACGGCGGCGGCCCGGCGGTGATGGCGGCTGATGCCCTGTCGCTCGCCGGCGGTACGCTGGCGGCGCTAAGCCCGCAAACCATCGCGCGGCTCGATGCCGCGTTGCCGGTGACCTGGTCGCACGGCAACCCGGTGGATATCGTTGGTGACGCGTCAACCCCGCGTTATGTCGCGGCGCTGTCGGCGTTGCTCGACGATGACGCCTGCGACGCGGTGCTGTTCATTTATGTACCCACCGCGATCACCGTGGCGCAGGAGATCGCGCGCGCGTGCGCGCCGCTCGCCAAGGGCAAGCGCGTGCTGGCGTGCTGGCTGGGCGTGGACGCGGTGGCGCACGCGCGGCGCTTTTTCGAGGCGGCGGGCATCCCCTGTTACGACACGCCGGAGCAAGCGGTGGCGGCGTTTTTGCAGCTCGCCAATTACCAACGCAACCAGCAGTTGTTGATGGAAATTCCGCCGTCGATGTCGGCTGATTTCACGTCCGATGTCGCGGCCGCGCGCGCGGCGGTGACCGAGGCGCTCGCCGCGGGCCGCGCGTGGTTAAGCGAACGCGAAGCGCGGCGCGTGCTGGCGGCGTATCGTATTCCCGTCGTGCGTACGCAAAGCGCGGCGAACGTGGACGACGCGGTGAACGTCGCGGCGCAAATCGGTTTTCCGGTGGCTTTGAAGATCGATTCGCCGCAAGTCACGCACAAATCCGATGTCGGCGGTGTAGCGTTAAATCTCGCCAATGCCGAGGAAGTGCGCCACGCCGCACAAGCGATGGCGCGGCGGCTTACCGAACGCGCGCCGCACGCCACGCTCGCCGGTTTCACCGTGCAGGAAATGATCGTGCGCCCCAACGCGGTGGAAACCATCGCCGGCGCCGCCGTCGATTCGGTGTTCGGCCCGGTGATGCTGTTCGGCCAGGGCGGCGTGGCGGTGGAGGTAGTGGCGGACCGCGCGATGGCGTTGCCGCCGTTGAATCTGACGCTGGCCGCGGATTTGATTTCGCGCACGCGGGTGTCCAAACTGCTTCAGGGTTATCGCGATCGCCCGCCGGTGAAACGTGGAGCGGTCGAACTCGCATTGGTGCAACTGTCGCAGTTGATGGTGGATATCGCCGACATCGCCGAGATCGACATCAACCCGCTGCTCGCCGATGAGAAGGGCGTGATCGCGCTCGATGCGCGCATCCGCGTCACGCCCGCCGCGCAACGCGGCAGCGATCGTTTGGCGATACGGCCTTATCCCAACGAGCTTGGCGAACGCGTCAACATTGCCGGGCGCGACCTTGTGCTGCGCCCGATCCGCCCGGAAGACGCACCCGCGCACGCGCGCTTTCTCGACCAGGTCGACGCGCAGGATTTGCAAATGCGTTTTTTTCACGCGGTGCGCACCATTACCGGCACGCAGCTCGCGCGCTTTACCCAGATCGACTACGACCGCGAAATGGCGTTTATCGCCAGCGCCGATGACGGCACGCCCCACGCGCAAACCCTAGGCGTGGTGCGCACCATCGCCAACCCGGATAACACCGAAGCCGAGTTCGCGATATTGGTGCGCTCCGATCTCAAGGGCCGCGGCCTGGGCACGCGGCTGATGCAAAAAATCATCGCCTATAGCCGCGCTCGCGGCACCGGCGCGTTAACCGCGATCACACTGCGCAACAATGATGGCATGCTGGCGCTGGCGCGCGAGTGTGGCTTTGCGCTGCAAGCGGGTGACGAACCGGGCGTGGTGGCGTTACGTCTGAAGTTGCAAGACGCCGCGCCGCCCGCTTAGCGCAAGCGTAAGTCCGCGGTGGGCGCCGGGTGACGCGCTAAAATGCCGAAAGCGCGCGCGCCGCGCGCAAGTTGATGGCGATGGATGGCGCGGCGCTGAACGCTGAACGTTGAACGTTGCATCGGCCGCCTTGAGCCATTTAAAAAATATCAATAAAATCAAATACTTATGTCAAACACCCCCACTGCCGAATTAGCCGCCTTCATCGCCGGCTTGCACTACGAACAAATTCCCGCCGCGGTGCGCGAGCGCGTCAAGGACATCATGCTCGATGCGATTGCCAGCGCGCTCGCCGGCACGCGCGGCGAGGAGGTGAAGCAGATACGCGCGCTGGCGGGCGCGCTGGGCGCATCGCGCGAGGCGAGCATCATCGGCGGCGACAAACTCTCGCTCGCCGGCGCGACGTTGTTGAACGGTTATCTCGTTACCGCGGTGACCGTGTGTGACGTGCATCGGCCCACGCTTTATCACACCACGCCGCAAGTGATTCCCGGTGCGTTGGCGCTGGCCGAGCGCGATGGCGCGAGCGGCAAGGCATTACTCACCGCGGTGGCGGCCGGCCTGGAGACCTCGGTGCGCGTGGCCAACGGCACGCACTACAGCGCGTTTCGCGCGCGCGGCTGGCATTCGCCGGGCGTGGTGGGGCCGTTTGGTGGCGCCGCGGCGGTGGGCAAGTTGTGCGGCTTTGACGCCGGCAAGCAGTTGATGGCGTTCGGGCTTGCCGGGTCGCAATCGGCGGGCACGTTTGCGCATTGGGGCACGCCGACGATCAAGTTTCATCAATGCCGCGGCGCGTTGTCGGGCTTGATGGCGGGCTTGCTGGCGCAGACCGGGTTTCTCGCCTCCAGCGAAATTCTCGTGCACAAAGACGGCGGCATCTACAACGCCTATTCCGACGGCGGCAAGCCGGAGTTGTTGACCGGCGGCCTCGGTCAACAATGGCAGCTCGAACAAATTTCGCTGCGCTTGTGGCCAGCGGCAAGCTCGGTGCAATCGGTGATCACCGCGCTTTTCGCGCTCGCCGAAAAACACAACCTGAGGCCCGCCGACATCGCCGAGGTGCGGGTGGCGCTCTCGCCCGGCGTCTACGACATGCACGGCACGCTGGCGTGGGATGACAAATTCAAGGCGCTGCTGTCAATGCCGTACATCACCTCGATCGTGCTGCACGACCGCGCCTGTTGGCTCGATCAGTTCGAGCCCGCGCGCATTGCCGACAAAGCGGTGGACGCGTTCGCGCGCGGCAAAGTCAAGGTGCGCGCCGATGCCGCGGTGCAGGGCACGGCTACCATCGTCGAGATCAAAACCACGGCTGGTGTTACGCACACCGACAATCGCCCGGTGGCCAAGGGCGATGCGGCCGATCCGCTAAGCCGCGCCGAAATCGTCGCCAAGCTCAACACGGCGGCGCGCGGGGTGATTCCTGAAGCGGCGGCGCGGCGCATCGTCACCCTGGTTGATACGCTGGAGCGCGTGGATAACGTGCGCGAGTTGCTCGACGCGGCGCGCGCCGTGTAAGCGGCCTTAGCCGGCCCCGCCCAAAATCACTTAAACTGGCCTTCCCTGCAAAACACGACGGAGGAATGCTCATGAGCCAACCCATGCACCAACTGAAAGGCCCGCTCGATGGCGTAAGAGTAGTGGCATGTTCCACCGCGCAAGCCGGCACCGTGCCGTATATGCTGATGGCGGATCTGGGCGCGGAGGTGATCAAAATCGAAGTGCCGGGCGTGGGGGATAACTCGCGCGGCTCGAGTATTTTTCCGGGGCTGCCGAGCATTTATTTTGAAACCAACAATCGCGGCGTCAAGAGCTTCACGCTCAACATGAAAAGCGCGGAGTCGCGCGAGATTTTGCACCGGCTGGTGAAGCGCGCGGATATTTTCGGCCAGAATTTCCGCCCTGGCGCCGCGGAAAAAAACGGCTTTGGTTATGAAGACCTGAAAAAGGTCAATCCCAAACTTGTCTACATGTCGATTTCCGGTTACGGCCCCAAGGGGCCGAATTCGAAGCTGCCCGGCACCGACTCCATGGCGCAGGCGCTGGGCGGTATTGCCGAGGCGTATTCCACGCCGGGGCAGCCGCTGCGCACGGGGGTGGTGTCGGTGGCCGATGAAACCTGCGCGATCCTCGCCTTTGGCGGCGCTCTGGCCGCGCTGCAATGCGCGCGTACCCATGGCGTCGGGCAAAAAGTCGAGTGCTCGCTGCTGGGCGGGCAAATCCGCCTGATGGGCTGGACGCTCACCACCGCGATGTGGCGCGATAAAAACCCGGTGACGGGGCAGGCGCGCATCACCGGCACCGAAAAACGCCCCGGCATGAGCGCGAGCTTTAACGACATCAATGGCAAGCCGCTGGTGTTTCAGTTAAACGGCGAGGCCAAGTGGAAAAACGCCATGACCGCGCTGGGTTTTTACGATGCGCTGTCGCAGGCCGGTTTTGCCAACTTGGGCGTGGTGACGCAATCGGAAGACCAGAGGAAAACCCTGCTCGCCACCCTCGATAAGCTCTTCGCCACCGGCCCGCGCGACAAATGGGTGGACATTTTGCGCAAGGCGGATATCGTGTCCGCGCCGATCAACACGCTGCTGGAAGCGTCGAACGACCCGGATGTGCTCGCCAACGGCTACGTCACCGAAGTCGAGTACCCCGACTACAACAAAAAACTCAAGGTGCATGGCACGCCGTGGCAATTTTCCGAAACGCCGGCGCGCATCGGCCGCGCGCCCAAGCTCGGCGAACACAACGACGCGGTGTTGGCCGAGCTTGGCTACAGCGCGGCGCAGATCGCCGGGTTTCGCGAGCGGCAGGTGATTTGATGCGCAGCGGCGCACGCAACGCATCAATGCCGAACAGCAAAAAGCGCTGCTGACCATCGCGCTGCTGGCGGCGTTTGCCGATGGCGCCAAGGACGAGCGCGAGCGCGAAGCCTTGCGCCGCCTGGCGCATTCGCTAAGCGCCGAAACCGGCGCGGCGGATCTGGCGGGCCTGTATACCGATGTGCTGCTAAAGCGCGTCGATTTGACCCAGGCCGCGGCCGCATTGAGCGAGCCCGGCCATCGCCAACTCGCCTATGAAATGGCGGTGAGCGTATGTGATGCCGATGGCCGCACCGGCGCTGCGGAACGGCGCTTTTTGGAGCAACTCGCGCAGGCGCTGGCGCTCGATGCCGGCATCACCGAGCCGCTCGATCGCGAGGCCGATGCGCTCGCTGCGTTGACCGAGGCCGCGGCGCCGGCGCAGGTGCCCGCGGTTGCGGCGGCGGCCTCGCCCGCCAAGCCCGACGACGCGGTGATCGAGCGTTCGATACTGAACCACTCGATTCTGAACGGCGCGCTGGAATTGTTGCCGCAATCGTGGGCGTCGATGGCGATCATCCCGCTGCAAATCAAAATGGTTTACGGCATCGGCAAAGCCCACGGCTATGAGCTCGACCAAGGCCATATCCGCGAACTGCTGGCCACACTTGGCATCGGCATGACCTCGCAATATCTGGAGCAATTCGGACGCAAGCTGCTGGGCGGCTTGTTGGGCGCGGTGGCCGGCGGCTTGGGCAGGGGCCTGGGCAAGGCCGCGGCGGGCGCCGCGTTTTCGTTCGCCACGACCTACGCGCTGGGCCAGGTCGCGAAACGTTATTACGCGGGCGGACGGCAAATGAACACCGCGCTGCTTAACGACACATTCAAGAATCTGCTCGGCCCGGCGCGAGCGCTGCAAGCGCAATACCTGCCGCAAATCCGCGAACGCGCGGCCCATCTCGATCTCAAGCAAATTACCTCGCTGGTGCGCGGGGCGTGAGCGCGCGCCGGCGTGGGTGCTGGCCACGGCAGCGGCCCATACCGTACCGCGATGGAGCGCATGCGCGACAGCGCCTTGTACGCGCGCGTGTGAGACCGGGATTGACCGCGGGGCGCGGCTGACGCTACAGTGGGTTCGCGCCCCTGATATGCTTTGACATTGTTGGCGTCTTTAGCGTGGTTGGCCTGTTTAGCGTCCTTAGCATTTTTGGCATCGCTCACCGTGGGGATCGACAATCATGATAGCCGCCGGCAGCCTGCCAGCAGGGTTCGAGCAGTGGATGACCCCGACTGCCTCAAACCGCCCGGCTGCGTCGAACTGGAAGTCAACGACATGTCGAGTGAAGGCGATGCCAAATTCGCGCTCGATGCTCACGCGCACCTGCGAACAGTCGTCAAACGCCAGGGTTTGAGGTGACGCGCCAGCTCACGCACATCTTGCGGCTAAGCACGCGCGGACGTGGCTTAACCGAGATGACGCGCGAGATCGTCGCGTGGGTTGGGCACGCGGCGATGAAAACCGGTTTGCTCACGGTGTTTATCCGCCACACCTCGGCGAGTTTGTTGATTCAGGAAAACGCCGATCCCGCGGTGCCGCGCGACCTGGAACGTTTTTTCGCGCGATTGGTGCGCGACGGCGATCCGCTGTTCGAGCACGCCAGCGAAGGCGCGGACGACATGCCAGCGCATGTGCGCGCCGCGCTCACGCAAACGCAGGTGTCGATCCCGCTCGTTGATGGCGCACTCGCGCTCGGCACCTGGCAGGGGATTTATCTTTACGAACATCGCACCCGGGCACACACGCGCGAGGTGGTCCTGCATCTGGCGGGTGAACCGTGATGGCGTTAACGCGCAAGCCCGGGCCGCAACTGCCAGCGCTGAAATCGCAAGCGCTCGTCGGCACAGGGCTCCAGGATGAGCGGCCGTATCAGGTGCGGCGGTTGGCCGCCGCCGCCGGGCCGGCTCGGCGAGTCGCTTACCGTGAGGCACAGCGCGCTCGCCTGGCGGGTGGCGATACGGCCATCGGGCCGAAGCTCGAACATCTGTGGCGTGCTCTCGTCGCAGGCAGCCAGGGTGAGCTGCGCACCGGGGTGGTGATCGCGGTGGGTCATGCACACGTCAAACGCGGGCAGGCGAAACTCGCCGCGTGCCAGGCGCGAGGCATCGAAACCTTGATCGGCCGCGATCGTGCCCTGATAGCTGTAACAGGTGTGGGCCTGCAAGCCTTGCGCAGGATTTGCCCGCGTTTGCCAGCCGACGATGTCGATGCACAATCCGCGTGGCTCGTCTAGCATCTCAGTCAATGTTATTTCCACGGTGACGGGCACCGTGTTTTGCGCTGCCGCCACGACCGTAAGCATGCCCAGCCCGATGGCTGCGGCGTAAAGGCGTTGGCGTTGCTTGCGCAAGCGCGCTACCGGCCGAAAAACTTTTTCACGGTATCGTCCGCCACTTGCTGCAGGAAGGCGGCGCTGTCTTTATCCACGCGGCCGAAGTAATCGTAGCTGTTGCCCAGCGCCGATTTGCCGTAGACCGCGGCATACACCGTGCACGCGGCGAGATAGGTGCCGAGCAGATCGGGGTGCGAGCCGTCGTACTCCTTGTGCAGCTTGATGCCGGGGCGGCGGCGGTAGGCTTCCTCGAACGCGAGTCCCACGGGGATCACCAGCGCGCCGGCGGCGTTGCCCGTGGCGATGTACATGGCTTCGACCTGGCGCATCATGTCGGCGCCGGCGAACTTGCTCGGCGGCACGTGCGCGTGGGTCATATAGAGCGCGGTTTTGCCGCCGCGCTTGGCGATTTCGCCGCTAAAGTCGAGCACGTCCTGGTGAAAGCGTGCTTGCCGCGCCTGCGTCAAGGCGTCGGTGCTGGCGCCTTGCAGAATGACCAGATCGAAGGGCGCTTTCATGCCCAGGTTGCCCGGTGTGAGCAGATGCTGGATATTGTGATGCCATAGCGGCGCGCCGCCGATGGTTGCCGATTTATATTGCAGTTGCTTGGCGAGCGCGGGGTCGGCGGCGAGCGCCAGGCGGCGCACGTGATTGTGCAGGCTGTCGTTGTAATACAAATAGCTGTTGCCGACGAACAACACCTGCCGGGGGGTGTCGACCTGCGGTTGTTTGACCGCGGGTGCGGCCGCGTCCACCACGCCGGCGTGGGCCAGAAGCAGCGCGAGCCAGGCGGCGAACAGCTTCAGTGGGGTTTTCAGGGTGATCATCGCGAGTCGTGGTTATCGTGTATTCGGTTTTCACTAACGCAGCAACGGGTTTCCCGCCGCCTTGGCGGCGGGCTCGGCCACCGCGAAAATATCCTTGTAGCCCATGTAAAGCGAACCCATTAGCACGGGTATCCACACCAGATATCCCAGGCCAAAAGGGATCGCGGCGACAAAGTTCAAGGCAAACACGATCACGCCGTAAATCAAAAACGGCACAATATTGCGCAGGCACGCGCCGAAAGAAAGCTTCATCGCATCCACCGCGTTGAGGTGGTTGAACAAAATCAGCGGCGGCGCGAACCACACCGCCATCATCAACGGCACCATCAAGGCCATGGCGAGCAGCACGCCGATCATCATGCTGCCGATCAGCGAGATGATACCGGCGAAGGACATTGCGCCATCGCCGCGGATGCTTTGCAGTGCTGGCAAGCCAATCGCCGCGAAGGCGAGGCCGATGATCACCGCCATCGCGATCAGATAGGCCGCGCCGACGATGATTAATTGCGTTAATCGGTCACCCGATTCAAACCCCGCCCACAAGTGTTGCAGTTCGAGCGTCTCGCCGTTGTCGAGCGCGCGGCAGCCCAGCATGAGGCCGCCCACCAACACCGGCCACAACACCCACAAGGCGATAGCGCCGATCAGCGGAATCATCGCCACGATCACCACGGCGATCAACAGCAACACTGTCAGCACCAGCCACATCACCGCGTTTTTGGCGAATAGGTTAAAGCCGTCCGCGATCCACTGCATGCCGTTGCCAGCATTTACCGCGCGAGGGTTCATGTAGCGGGCCTCCCGTTATTTTCGCGGCGCCATTATTGCGCAGAAACTCAAACGGTACCACTGATTTAAAAAGATCAATAAAATCAGCTAGATACATAGTCCATACGGGAAACGAAAGCGAGCGCCGCAAGCGGGTGCGGCGCACACCCACGCGAGCTGCGCGCGGCCGCCACGCGTAAAATTAGTGCGCGTGTTTGCCGTCGCCGGGCGCGGGC
>VGIF01000002.1 GCA_016868015.1 Betaproteobacteria bacterium | reverse complement strand
CTCAATGAAAATCTTGCGTTTTTTTATACACCCACGCAAGTGGCCGCCAACGAAGCGCCGCAAAATCGCGCGTTTCGCGTCGGCGGCATGGTGGAAATGGGCAGCGTCAAACGCCAGGCCGATGGCCTCACTGTGCAATTTGTGGTGACCGATACCGCGAAAAGCATCCCTGTAATGTACAAAGGCATCCTGCCCGATTTGTTCAAGGAAGGTAAGGGCGTGGTGGCACAGGGGCGGCTGGAAAACGGCGCGTTTGTGGCGAACGAAGTGCTGGCCAAGCATGATGAGAACTACATGCCGGTTGAGGCCGAGCACGCGGTGAAGAAGGCGAAAGAAGCGCAAGAGCGGGCGGCGCGTAGTGTGGTTACCCCTAAGCCATGATTGATCACTACACCGTTTGTTTTTCATCTGTCCGCGAAGGTGACCAAGCAGTGACCGGCGCTGCGTTTAATTGGTTAGGCGTTCTGACTTCCACAAAAAACCCATGATCCCCGAACTCGGCCAATTCGCATTAGTCCTCGCGCTCACTCTCGCCCTCGCGCTGGGCACGCTGCCGTTGATCGGCGCGGCAAAAGGCAACGCGCAGTGGATGCAGCTCGCGCGCCCCGCCGCGCAAGGCCAGTTCGTGTTCGTGGCGATCGCGTATGCCTGTCTGACCTATTCGTTCATCCACAACGATTTTTCGGTGCTGTATGTGGCGTCGAATTCCAACTCGGCGCTGCCGCTGGCTTACCGCATCGCCGCGGTGTGGGGCGGGCACGAAGGCTCGCTGCTGTTGTGGGTGCTGATGCTCGCCGGCTGGACGTTTGCGGTCACCGTGTTCAGCAGCCATTTGCCCGAGGACATCGTGGCGCGCGTGCTGGGGGTGTTGGGCCTGGTGAGCATCGGCTTTTTGAGTTTTATGTTGTTCACCTCCAACCCGTTTGACCGCTTGCTGCCGGCGGCGATGGACGGACGAGATTTGAATCCGCTGCTGCAAGACCCCGGCATGGTGTTGCACCCGCCGATGCTCTACATGGGTTACGTCGGTTTTTCGGTGGCGTTTGCGTTTGCGATCGCGGCGCTGCTGTCGGGCCGGCTGGATGCGACGTGGGCGCGCTGGTCGCGGCCATGGACCACCACCGCGTGGGTGTTTCTCACCATCGGCATCGCGTTGGGCAGTTGGTGGGCGTATTACGAACTGGGCTGGGGCGGCTGGTGGTTTTGGGATCCGGTGGAAAACGCGTCTTTCATGCCGTGGCTGATGGGTACGGCGTTAATCCACTCGTTGGCGGTCACCGAAAAGCGCGGCTCGTTCAAGAGCTGGACGATCCTGCTCGCGATTTTCACGTTTGCCTTGACGCTGTTGGGCGCGTTTTTGGTGCGTTCCGGCGTGCTGACCAGCGTGCACTCGTTCGCCACCGACCCCAAGCGCGGCATTTTTATTCTGATTTTTCTGGTGCTGGTGATCGGCGGTTCGCTCGCGTTGTTCGCCTGGCGCGCGCAGCGCGTGGGGCTGGGCGGGCGCTTCGAGGTGGTGTCGCGCGAATCGTTGTTGCTCACCAATAACGTGTTGCTGCTGGTGGCCACCGGCTCGGTGTTGCTGGGCACGCTGTATCCGCTGTTTTTGGATGCACTGAACCTGGGCAAGATTTCCGTCGGCCCGCCGTATTTCGAAACGGTGTTCCTGCCGCTGATGGCGCCGGCGTTGTTCCTGATGGGCGTGGGGCCGGTGGCGCGCTGGAAGCAGGCCACCTTGCCCGAACTCGCGCTGCGCCTGAAATGGGCGCTCGGCGTGGCGGTGGTAAGCGCGCTGGTGTTGCCATTGGTGATGGGTAAGTGGACGCCGTTGGCGAGCCTGGGTTTGCTGCTCGCGGTGTGGATTTTCGCCAGCAGCGCGGCGACGTTGAGCGCGCGCTTAAAACAGACGCCCGGCGCGCTCGGCGCCAAACTGCGCGCGCAATCGTTGAGTTACTACGGCATGCTGCTGGCGCACGTGGGTATTGGCGTGTTGGTGGTCGGTGTCACCATGGTCAAGACCTACGAGGCCGAGAAAGATGTAAAGCTCGCCTTCGGCGAGAGCGTGGCGCTCGGCGGCTACGCGTTTCGTTTCGATGCGGTGAACGATGTCAAGGGCCCCAACTTCGCCGCGCAGCGCGGCACCATCAGTGTGACGCGCAACGGCGCGCCGGTGAGCACGCTGTATCCCGAAAAGCGCGTCTACAACGTGCAAAAAAACCCGATGACCGAAGCCGCCATCGACAGCGGGCTCACCCGCGACTTATACGTGTCGCTGGGCGAAGCGGTGGGCGACAATGCCTGGATCGTGCGCGTGCACGTCAAACCGTTTGTCGGCTGGATCTGGGCCGGCTGCGTGTTGATGGCGTTGGGTGGCTTGCTGGCGGTGTTCGACAAGCGTTATCGCGTCGCCGCGCGCGTGGCGCGCGAGCGCGCGCAAACGGCGGTGGCCGGGGTTGCGTCATGAGGCGCTGGCTGTGGCCTTTGGGCATTTTTCTGGTGCTGGCGGTGTTTTTGGGGGTGGGCTTGACCTTGAACCCGCGCGAAGTGCCCTCACCGCTGATCGGTAAACCCGCGCCGCAGTTCGAACTGCCGCTGCTGCACGATGCCGGCAAAACGTTTACGCAAAAAGACTTGCTGGGCAAGGTGTGGATGCTCAACGTGTGGGCGTCGTGGTGCGCGGCGTGCCGCGATGAACATCCGGTGCTGGTTGATCTTGCCAAAAGCGGCGTGGTGCCGATCTACGGTTTGAATTACAAAGACAAGCGGCCCGACGGTGTGGCGTGGCTTAAGCGTTTTGGCGATCCCTATGTGTTGTCGGCGTACGACGAGAAGGGGCGCGTGGGGATCGACTACGGCGTTTACGGCGTGCCGGAAACCTATGTGATCGACAAGCAAGGCGTGATTCGCTACAAACACATCGGCGTGGTGACGCCGCGCGATGTCAAAGAAAAAATCCTGCCGCTTATCGCCAAACTCAATGAAAATACGTAAGCATTGGATTTTATTAATATTTTTATTCTACGCTTGGGGGGCGGCGCAAGCGGTTCACGCCGCGCAGGACGCCGCCCTGGAGCGGCGCGTGCAGCAACTATCGGCCGAGCTGCGTTGCCTGGTGTGTCAAAACCAATCGCTTGCCGATTCCAATGCCGATCTTGCCCTCGACCTTAAAAATCAGGTGCGCGAGCAGATCGAGCAAGGCGCGAGTGACCGGCAAGTGATCGCATTCATGACCGAGCGCTACGGCGACTTTGTGTTGTACCGCCCGCCGCTCAAGGCGACGACGTTGCTGCTGTGGTTCGGCCCCGTGTTGTTGTTCGCGGGGGGGCTGATTGCGTTGTTTATGCGGTTGCGCCGCCGCGCGCAAACGTTGGCGGCGCCGGTGCTGAGCGCGGAGGAACGCGCGCGCGCCGCGGCTTTGCTGGGTGAACCCGCCACACGCCGCGAGCCGAAACTGCCATGACCCTGTTTGGGATTATCGCGGCGGTGCTGATCGCGGCCGCGCTAGGATTTGTGCTGCCGCCGCTGTTAAAAGCCCGCTGCCGCGAGAGCGTGGCCGTTCAGCCGCTAAACGTCGCGGTGTATCGCGACCAACTGCAAGAACTCGAAGCCGACCGCCGCGCCGGCACCATTGCCGATGAGCAATACGAGCGCGCGCGGCTGGAGCTGGAACAGCGGCTGCTCGATGACCTCGTCACCCATGCCCCCGCCACCCGCGCGGCGCGCGCGAGCGGGCGCGCGCCGGCAATCGCCGTCGGTCTGGCGGTGCCGCTGCTGGCGGTGGCGATTTACTACGTGGTGGGTACGCCGCACGCACTGGCGCCGGCGCCCGTGCCGGCGGATGTGAGCAAGGGCCTCACCGTGGCGCAAGTGCAGGTGATGGTGAGCAAGCTCGCCGAGCGTATGAAACAAAACCCCGACGACCCGCAGGGCTGGGTGATGCTCGGCAAGGCGTATGGCGCGATGGGGCGCTTTGATGACGCGGTTGCCGCTTACGCCAAGGCGGTGCAACGCGTGCCCGACAACCCGCATTTGCTCGCCGACTACGCCGACGCACTGGCGATGGCGCATGGGCAGTCGTTCGAGGGCGAACCCGAAGCGCTGGTGATGCGCGCGTTGAAGATCGACCCGGATCATCCGAAATCGCTGGCGCTGGCGGGCACCATCGCCTTCGAGAAAAAAGATTACCCCAACGCGGTCAAACACTGGGAAAGACTGCTCGCCGGTTTGCCGGCCGATGCCGAAGTTGCGCGCGGTGTGCAGGCGGGCATAACCGAGGCGCGCGAACGCGCCGGCAAGGGCGGCGCGGCGCAACCCGCGGCGGCGGCTGCCGCTGGTGTGAGTGGCAAAGTTAGCCTGGCCCCCGCGCTCGCGGCGAAGGCCGCGCCGGGCGACACTGTGTTTGTATTCGCGCGCACCGCGCAAGGTTCACGCATGCCGCTGGCGATTCTGCGCAAAAAAGTAAGCGATTTGCCGCTGAGCTTTACGCTGGACGACAGCCTGGCGATGTCGCCGGCGACGCGCTTGTCGAGCGTGCCGCAAGTCATCGTCGGCGCGCGCATTTCCAAAAGCGGCGATGCTACGGTGCAGCCTGGCGATTTGCAGGGTGTGTCCAAGGTGGTGAACAATACTCAGCAGGGTGTCGAGGTGGTGATCGATACCGAGGTGCAGTAAGGGCTCTTTAAAAACCTTCGCCACGGATTTCGCAGATTGACACAGATTAAACGAATCTTTTCACGGGGTTTAATCCGTGTTCATCTGTGAAATCCGTGGCTAAAAGGTTTAGAATTTCTGTTTAAAATATTAAATAAAATCAAATACTTACGCAAGGGGTAACCATGGCCATCCTGCTCGATGAAACGAACGACGCCAAACGCACAAGCTGGGTAACCAGCGCCAACGGCCACGGCGATTTTCCGATTCAGAATTTGCCATTAGGCATTTTTAGCGTGCGCGGCGACACACCGCGCGGTGGTGTGGCCATCGGCGATGAAGTGTTCGATCTCAAAGCAGCGAGTGACGCGAAATTAGTTTCCGGCGATGCCGACAAAGCAGCGCGCGCGGCGAGCAACCCAACACTCAACGAATTGATGGCGCTGGGCGCCGGCCCGCGTGCGGCGCTGCGTAAACAACTCTCGGCGTTGCTCGCCGCGGGTACGGCGGAATCGGCGCGCGCCAAACCGCTGGCTTCGAAGCTGCTGCACAAGGCCGCGGACTGCACGCTGCATCTGCCGGCGAAAATCGGCGCGTATACCGATTTTTTCGCCGGTATCACCCACGCCGAAAACGGCGGCAAGCGCCGCGGCGCGAATCCGCCGTTAAGCCCCAACTACAAATACGTGCCGGTGGCGTATCACAGCCGTGCTTCCACGGTGCGGCCGAGCGGCGTGCCGGTGCGCCGCCCGAATGGTCAGCGCGTGGTCGACGGCGAACAACTGCCCACGTTCGGCCCATGCTTGAAAATGGATTTCGAACTCGAATTCGGCATCTGGGTGGGCCAGGGCAACGCGTGGGGCGAGCCGATCCCGACCGGCCAGGCGTTCGATCACATCTACGGCTTTTGCATGTTGAATGACTGGTCGGCGCGCGACATCCAGCGCTGGGAGTCGGCGCCGCTGGGGCCGTTTTTATCCAAGAATTTCGGCACCACCATTTCACCGTGGATGGTCACGCCCGAAGCGCTGGCGCCTTTCCGTATCGCACAGCCCGCGCGCCCCGAAGGTGACCCCAAGCCGCTGCCGTATTTGTGGGACGAAGCCGATCAGCGCGAAGGCCAACTCGATCTGGAAATCGAGGTGCTGATCCACACCGAAGCCATGCGCGCGAAAGGCGCGCCGCCGCAACGCATCGCGGTGAGTAACACCAAGCATTTGTATTGGACGGTGGCGCAGATGGTGGCGCACCACACTTGTGGCGGCTGCGCGTTGGAACCCGGCGACATTTTCGGCTCCGGCACCATCAGCGGCCCGACGCCGGAAAACTACGGCAGCATCGCCGAGTTGTCGTTCGACGGCACCAAAGATATCACGCTCGCCAACGGCGAAATTCGCCGCTGGGTGCAGGATGGCGATGATATTTATCTCAGAGCGCACGGCCGGCGCGCGGGGTATGCGTCGATCGGATTTGGCGATTGTTGTGCGCGGATGGTGGCGGCGAAATAACGCATAACGCTGTCGTTTGGTGGTTTAGTGGTTTGGCGGGAACGACTCATTGGTTGTTCATGGCTATTGGTGAGAGAGGCTGAATGAGGTGTAGGGTGCGCACCGCGCACCACGTCGCCGCCGTGCAACGGTGCGCGATGCGTACCCTGCCACGACCACTACAGCGATTTCCCCGCGGGTAACACAACGGGCTTCCCGCTCGCGATCCACTCATGGCCACACTTGCGGCAACGTACTTTGAGCCAATCTTCGCTGTCGATCTGATCGGCGTGTGACGCATGATCTGATGTGCGTGGGGCGTGAGGCGTGAAGGGTGAAGGGCACAGCACCAGAGGTAAAATGGTTGCTCGATGTCCAGCCTGGAAAAAGGCATTGTCCACCGCATCCCGTTATCACCCGCTGTTCCCCGTGTTGCTGGCCGCGCTCGCCACCATCGGGCCGTTTTCCATCGACACGTATTTGCCCTCGTTTCCGGCGATGGGGGCGGACATGGGCGTGGCGCAAGTGATCGTGCAGCAGACGTTGACCGCGTATTTGATTCCGTTTGCGTTCATGATGCTGTTTCATGGCGCGTTGTCGGATGCGTTTGGGCGCAAGCCGGTGATTTTGCTCGGGCTTTGCGGTTATGTGATCGCCTCGATCATCTGCGCGCTGGCGCCGAACATGACTGCGCTGTTGATCGGCCGCGCCCTGCAGGGCTTGGTGGCGGGCGCGGGTACCGCGATCAGCCGCGCGGTGGTGCGCGATGCGTACCAGGGCGCCGATGCGCAGCGCATGATGTCGCGGGTGATGATGATCTTCGCCATCGCGCCGGCGGTCGCCCCTTTGATCGGCGGTGCGCTGCAAATGTGGCTCGGTTGGCGCTCGATCTTTTGGTTCCTCGCGGCGGTGGGCGCAATACTGTTGCTGGTGTGCTGGCGCTTTTTGCCGGAGACGCATCCGCCGCACGCGCGCCAGCGCTTCTTGCCCGCACCGCTTGTGACGGCTTATCGCCACGTTGGGCTTAACGGGCGGTTTTTGTTGTTGTCGTGTGTGGCAGCACTCAACTTCGGTGGTTTTTTTATTTATGTGTTGGCCGCCCCGGCGTTTATTTATCGCCACTTGGGGCTTGGCGAACTTGGTTTTGCGTGGCTTTTCGTCGGTGGTGTGGTGGGCATGATGGCGGGCTCGTATCTATCGGGCCGGCTCGCGGGTAAGTTAACGCCGCGCAACACCGTATGGTTGGGGTTTGCATTCATGTTCGCGGCGCAGGTCTATAACAACCTCTACTACCTGTGGTTTAGCCCGCAGGTGCCGTGGTCGGTGCTGCATCAAGTGCTGTACGGGCTGGGCATGGCGATTGCCATGCCGTCGGTGGCGTTGATGGTGCTAGATCTGTTCCCGCACAATCGCGGTATGGCGGCCTCCTTGCAGGCCTGCTTGCAGTCGTTGATCATTGCCTTTGTGGCGGCGGTCGCGGCGCCGCTGTTTGCCGCATCGGCGGCGTTTTTGGCGCTGGGTAGCTTGTTAATCGCGCTGGCGGGGCTTGCGTTGTGGCTGGTTTATTTGCGGTTGCCGAAGGTTGAGGTGGCGTGATGAATGAAGTGGTGAATTGGCGCGAAGAGAAGCAAGCGGCCTATCTTTATCAAGTGGTGGCGCGGATGGAAGCGGGCACGCCGCGCGCCGCGCTGTTTAACGAGTTGGCGGGCGAAGCGGACAAACAGGCCGAGATCTGGGCCAAGCTTGCGCGCGAGGCCGGGCAATCGCTGCCCGCGCGCTATGTGCCGGACCTGCGCACGCGCGTGGTGGCGGTGCTCACCCGGCGGCTGGGCGCGCGGCGGCTGCGCCCCGTGCTCTCGGCGATGAAAGTGCGCGGAATGTCGCTCTACACCCACGCCGCGCAAGGCCATCCCACGCAGGCGCCGGGCGATGAGATGGGCAAGCGCCACCGCGGCGTGGGCGCCGGCGGCAACTTGCGCGCGGCGGTGTTTGGTGTGAACGACGGGTTGATTTCCAACGCGAGCCTGATCATGGGCATCGCCGGTACGACGGCGAATAACCAGCTCATTTTGTTGTCGGGCGCGGCGGGCTTGATCGCCGGTGCGTTTTCGATGGCGGCGGGCGAGTATGTATCGGTGCGCTCGCAGCGCGAAATGTTCGAATACCAGATCGGCCTTGAGCGCGAAGAACTCGATCACTATCCCGAGGAAGAAGCCGAGGAGCTCGCGCTCATTTACGAAGCGCGCGGACTGCCGCGCGAAGACGCGGTGCGCCTCGCGGCAGGGCTGACCGCGGACCCGGCGCGCGCGCTCGGTACGCTCGCGCGCGAGGAACTGGGCTTGAATCCCGATGATCTCGGTTCGCCTTGGGGGGCGGCGCTGTTTTCCTTCAGCGCGTTCGCCGCGGGCGCCGCGGTGCCGCTACTGCCGTTTTTGGTGGCCGGCGGCGACGCGAGCTTATTTATCGCTATCGCATTGACCGCGATAGCGTTATTCGGCGTGGGGGCGACATTGTCGCTATTCACCGGCCGCAGGGCATGGTTCAGCGGCGTGCGCATGCTGGCGATCGGCGCGGGTGCCGGCGCGGCGACGTTTTTTATCGGGAAGCTGTTGGGGGTGACGTTGGCATAAGCTCCATTGGCAATGGCGGATGTATAAAAATATCAATTAAATCAAATACTTACGTAGTATTTATCGGCGCCGCCCGGCCGCGGTTGGGCGGGCACAAAAGCGCTTCCGGTATAATCGCGCCGCCGAGGAGCGTTGCGACGGATGTTGGCTTTACAGCCCCATCCGCCAGGCTCGGCGACCTACCCCGCAACGGCGCTCACGAACTTTTTTCGAATGAAAGGAGAACGTGATGCGGGCCGCCGCCCACCCCCCCGACCGTTTTACAGCGCTGCAACAGGCGCTGGTTTCGCGCATCCTGATTCTGGATGGCGCGATGGGCACGATGATTCAGCGCTACAAGCTTGGTGAAAAGGAATATCGCGGCGAGCGCTTTGCGGATCACGCGCACGACGTGAAGGGCAATAACGAGCTGCTGGTGCTCACACAGCCGCAGATCATTCAAGAAATCCACGAGCAGTATCTCGCGGCGGGCGCCGACATTCTCGAGACCAACACCTTCGGCGCGCAGCGCGTGGCGCAGGGCGACTATCGCATGGAGTCGCTGGCGTACGAAATGAATGTCGCTGCGGCGAAGCTCGCCAAAGCGGCGTGCGCCAAGTATGCAACACCGGCGCACCCGCGTTTCGTCGCGGGCGCGTTCGGCCCTACGCCGAAGACCGCGTCGATCTCGCCCGATGTCAACGACCCTGGCGCGCGCAACATCACCTTCGATGAGTTGGTGGCGGCGTATTTGGAGCAGGCGCGCGCGTTGCACGAAGGCGGCGTCGATTTGTTTTTGGTCGAGACCATTTTCGACACCTTGAACGCCAAGGCCGCGCTATTTGCGATCGAACAGTTTTTCGAGGAAAGCGGCGAGTGTTATCCGGTGATGATTTCGGGCACGGTGACCGATGCCTCGGGGCGCATTTTGTCGGGGCAAACGGTGGAAGCGTTTTGGAATTCGGTGCGCCACGCCAGGCCGATTACCGTCGGCCTTAACTGTGCGCTGGGCGCGGCGTTGATGCGCCCGTATATCGAGGAACTGTCGAACCTTTGCGATGTACCGATTTGCGCCTACCCGAACGCGGGGCTGCCCAACCCGATGAGCGACACCGGGTTTGACGAGACGCCGCCGATTACGTCCTCGCAAGTGAAAGAGTTCGCCGAAGCGGGCTACCTCAACATCGCAGGCGGCTGCTGCGGCACCACGCCCGATCACATCCGCGCCATTGCACAGGCGATCAAGGATGTGCCGCCGCGCAAAGTACCGGTTGCCGAACACAAGCTGCGGTTGTCCGGGCTGGAGCCCGCCAACATCGACGACAACTCGCTGTTCGTCAACGTCGGCGAGCGCACCAACGTCACCGGCTCGCGTGCGTTTGCGCGCATGATTTTGAACGGCCAGTACGACGAAGCGCTCGCCGTGGCGCGCCAGCAAGTCGAAAACGGCGCGCAGGTGATCGACGTCAACATGGACGAGGCGATGCTCGATTCCAAGGCGGCGATGACGCGCTTTTTGAATCTGCTGGCGAGCGAGCCCGACATCGCGCGTGTGCCGATCATGATCGATTCGTCCAAGTGGGAGGTGATCGAGGCGGGCTTGAAGTGCGTGCAAGGCAAGGCCATCGTCAACTCCATCAGCATGAAGGAAGGCGAGGCCGAGTTTTTGCGCCAGGCGACGCTGTGCAAACGTTACGGCGCGGCGGTGATCGTGATGGCGTTTGACGAAAAAGGCCAGGCCGATACCTACGAGCGCAAAACCGAAATCTGCAAGCGCGCCTACGATCTGCTCACGCAAAAAGTCGGTTTCCCGGCGGAAGACATTATTTTCGATCCGAATATCTTTGCCATCGCCACCGGCATCGAGGAGCACAACAATTACGCGGTCGATTTTATTAGAGCAACGCAGTGGATCCGCGAAAACCTGCCGCACGCCAAGGTGAGCGGGGGCGTGTCGAACGTGAGTTTTTCGTTTCGGGGCAATGATCCGGCGCGCGAGGCGATCCACACGGTGTTTTTGTATCACGCGATTCACGCCGGCATGACCATGGGCATAGTCAACGCCGGCATGATCGGCGTCTACGACGATCTCGATCCAGAGTTGCGCGAGCGCGTGGAGGACGTGGTGTTGAATCGCAGATCGGACGCGACGGAACGCATGATCGAATTCGCCGGCACGCTCAAAGCCGGCGGTGCGAAGGAAGAACAAACCCTGGCGTGGCGCGAAGAGCCGGTGGAAAAGCGCCTGGCGCACGCGCTGGTGCACGGCATCACGCAGTGGATCCTTGATGACACCGAGGAAATGCGCGTGCAGATCGCCGCCAGGGGCGGGCGCCCGATCGAGGTGATCGAAGGCCCGCTGATGGACGGCATGAACATCGTCGGCGATTTGTTCGGTGCGGGCAAAATGTTTTTGCCGCAGGTGGTGAAATCCGCGCGCGTGATGAAGCAGGCGGTGGCGCATCTGGTGCCGTTTATCGAGGAAGAAAAAGCCAAGTTAAGTGGCGACGCGGCGCGTTCCAAGGGCAAGATCGTCATCGCCACAGTGAAGGGCGACGTGCACGACATAGGCAAAAACATCGTCTCCGTGGTGCTGCAATGTAACAACTACGAAGTCGTCAACATGGGCGTGATGGTGCCGTGCCAAAAAATCCTCGACACCGCGCGCGAGGAAAAAGCCGACCTCATCGGCTTGTCGGGTTTAATTACGCCCTCACTTGAGGAAATGGCGCACGTGGCGAAAGAGATGCAGCGCCAGGGGTTCACCCAGCCGCTGCTGATCGGCGGCGCCACCACCTCGCGCGTGCACACTGCGGTGAAAATCGCGCCGGGTTACACCAACGGCGCGACGGTGTGGGTGCCCGATGCCTCGCGTAGTGTCACCGTGTGCAGCAGCCTGCTGGCCGATGACGCAACCGTGCGCCGGAAATATCTCGACGATTTGCACGCCGATTACGACAAGGTGCGCGCGCAACACGCGGGCAAGCAAGGGCCGGCGTTGATTCCAATCGCGCAAGCGCGCGCCAACGCCTTTAGAACCGATTGGAAAAACTACCAACCCGCGGCGCCGCAGTTTCCGGGGGTGAAGTTGCTCAAGAACTACGATCTCGCCGAAATCGCGCAGCACATCGACTGGGGACCTTACTTCCAGACCTGGGATTTGGCGGGCTCGTACCCGAAAATCCTCGATGACAAAGTCGTCGGCGCGGAAGCGAAAAAAGTGTTCGCCGACGCGCAGCAGATGCTGAAAAAAATCATTGACGGCAAATGGCTGCAAGCGCACGGCGTGTTCGGGCTGTTCCCGGCCAACAGCGTGCATCATGGCGAAGACATCGAAATCTACGGCAACGAAAAACGTGATTTGCCGGTGATGACTTGGTACAACCTGCGCCAGCAGAACCAGAGGCCCACCGGCAATCCCAACCTGTGCCTGGGCGATTTTGTCGCGCCCAAGGCTAGCGGGCTGAAGGATTACGTCGGTGCGTTCGCGGTGACGGCGGGTGTGGGCATCGACAAAAAACTCGCCGAATTCGAAAAGGCGCACGACGACTACAGCGCGATTCTGTTGAAAGCCCTGGCCGATCGTCTGGCCGAAGCCTTCGCCGAGCTGCTGCACAAGCGCGTGCGCCGCGAGTTCTGGGGGTACGCCAAGGATGAAGCGCTCGATAACGATGCGCTGATCGCCGAAAAATACCGCGGCATCCGCCCCGCGCCGGGTTACCCGGCGTGCCCCGATCACGTGGAAAAGGGCGAACTCTTCGAGCTGCTCGATGCCAAGCGCGCGGACGTGACGCTCACGGAACATTTTGCGATGTGGCCGGCGGCATCGGTCAGTGGGTTTTACCTGGCGCACCCGCAGGCGCAGTATTTCGCGGTGGGCAAGGTGGCGAAAGATCAAGTCGAGGATTACGCGCGGCGCAAGCACATGCCGCTCCCCGAAACCGAGCGTTGGCTCGCGCCCAACCTGGGTTATGAGCCCTGAGCCGGTTACAGCGGGCGGTCAGCGCGACACCGGCATTTGGCGGCACAACGCGGAGGGCTATCTCACGCTGATTGAGCGCGGCCGCAATAACGTCGCGCGCACGCTGTTGGGTTGCGTGCTGATCCTGGGCGCATGGGTCGGCTTGGGCGTGCCGCTTTATTTTCTGCTGGAAGCGGATGCGCCGAGCGGTTCCTTGCGCGAGTTCGTGGTGGCCAATCTCGGCATCCTGGTGATGCTCGCGGGGCTTGCCGCCGCGGTGATCGTGGTGCAGCGCCGGTCCTTGCTCACCTTGGTGACGCCGCGCGGGCGCTTCGATAGTCATCGCGCGTGGCAGGGTTTTGCCGCGGCTTTTGCGATCATGGGTTTGGCGTTTGGCGTCGAATGCGTGTTGTATCCGGATCGCTATCAATTCAACCCCGAGGCGCATCGCTGGTTGTGGTTCGCGCCGGTGGTATTGTTGTTGACGCCACTGCAAGCCGCCACCGAGGAGCTGGTGTTTCGCGGCTATTTAATGCAGTCGCTGCGCAGTTTTACGCAAAGCCGCTGGCTGATCGTGGGCCTGACCAGCGTTATTTTCATGCTGCCGCATTTGTGGAACCCGGAGGCGGCACATGGTCTGCTGGTGGTGCTCAATTATGTGCTGGTGGCGGTTTTTTTCGCGCTGGTGACGCTGCGCGACGGCCGGCTGGAACTGGCCATCGGGGCGCACGCGGCGATTAATGTATTCATCGCGCTGATCGCCAGCTATCCGGATTCGGTGCTCAATACGCCGGCCTTGTTCATGGCCGACCGGCTCGATCCGGTGTACTCGCTCGCCAGCGTGGCGGCGGGTGGCGTGTTATTTTATGTGTGGTTTTTCGGGCGGCGGCGTGCATGAATCAAACTTTATTCGCGGTCGAGGACGTGGCGCGATTCGAGCGCGACGGTTACGCCATCGTGCGCGGTGCGGCGGCGCCCGCGCTGTTGCAGCGCATGCGTGTGGTGACGCAAGCCCATCTCGCGCAGCCGCGCTTGCCAGTGGAATATGAAGCCGACACGCACTACCCCGGCGCGCCCGCGTCGCGCGAAGCGCCCGGCGGGCGCACGGTGCGGCGCTTGTTGCAGGCGTATGCGCGCGATGCGGTGTTTCGCGAGTGGGCGACGTCGCCGTTTATCGCGGCGCGGCTAAGGCAACTGCTGCGCGACGACGTGCTGTTTTCGCAGGCGCATCACAATTGCATCATGACCAAACACCCCGCGTTTAGCAGCGTCACCGGCTGGCATCGCGATATCCGCTATTGGGCGTTTGCAAAACCCGAGTTGATTTCGGTGTGGCTGGCGCTGGGGCAGGAGCATCGCGGCAACGGCTGTTTATCGCTGTTGCCGGGCACGCACCGCATGGATTTCGCGGCGGACCGGCTCGATGCCGCACAGTTCTTGCGCGATGATGTCGAGGCGAATCGCGCGCTCATCAACACGCAAGTGCTTGCCGAACTGAACGCCGGCGACGTGCTGTTTTTTCACTGCCGGCTGTTCCACGCCGCGTCGCAAAACCACACCAGCGAAACCAAGTTTTCGCTGGTGCACACCTACCGCGCGGCGCAAAACCCGCCGGACGCCGGCAGCCGGTCGGCGTCGCTGCCCGATGTGCCGCTGGCGGAATGAATCGTAAGCAGTTGATTTAATTGACTATTGTTTTGGCGGGTCATTGATCTGATTTTGCATCCAAAGATTGACGGGTTGCGTATGGATCACAACGGCGGGTTTCGCGCCGTTCACTTCTCGTTGCTCAATCAGGAGGCATCATGCGGCTGCGCCCAAAAATCAAATTCGGTATTGCGGCGGTTGGAACGGTGGCGGCGGGCGCGCTGTTGGCGCAAGCCACGGTGGGGCCGAAGGATGTGGCGCTGCCGGCGGACTACCAGCAGTGGCAGATGTATCAGCAAGTCAATCGCCACGACACCAAACAATACCGCGAGCTCTACGCCAAGCCCGAGGTGGTGAAAGCCGTGCGCGAAGGCAAGCCCGTGCCCAACGGTGCGGTGCTGGTGATGGCGATCAACGCCGCGCAAACCGATGCCGAGGGCAAACCGTTGCGCGATGCCAAAGGCAATTTCATCAAAGGCAAGCCGATCGGCGTCACCGTGATGGAAAAACGCGCAGGCTGGGGCAACGCGGTGCCGGCGGCATGGCGTAACGGCGATTGGCAATACGCCTCCTACCGGCCCGATGGCACGCCCAACGAAAAAGCCAACGCCGGCATCAAGGCTTGTTTCGATTGCCACCTGCCGCACGCCAAACAGGATTTTGTGATTTCGCTCGCCAGCTTAAGCGGCACCGCGCTGGCCGCGGCCCAGCGGCCGGCAGGGCCCGGTACGGTGGCGATCGCCGAATTTTTGTTCGGCCCGGAAAAAATCACGGTCAAGGCGGGCCAAACGGTCACCTGGACCAACATCGACGATTCGCCGCATCAAGTGACTGTGTTGGCCGAGACGGTGCAGCGCACGCCAGTGATTTTAAAGGGCCAAAGTACGGCGCTGCAATTCGAACACGCGGGCACCTACGGTTACATCTGCGGCCTGCATCCGGGGATGAAAGGGGAGATTGTGGTGACGAAGTGAGCCCATCACTTCGCTGAAGGGTGGGCGCGCAGCTAAGACCCAATCTCCTCGCCATCATCCTTGGTAATCGCCACCACCGCCGGCCGCGGCGGCAGATCGGGTTTGAAATCGGGCCAGCGCGTCGAGGGATTATCGAAGGTCGAGCCCTTTTCGTCGGCGGGATGTTGTATGGCGAGAAACAAGGTTTTGCCATCGGGTGTGAACGCCGGGCCGCAGATTTCCGCACCGCGTGGCGCTGAAAAAAAGTTGCGCGTGATGCCGCGACGCGGGCCGCTGGTCTCGGCGGCGTAAACGCTATCGGCAAAGCCCGCCCAATCGTCTTGCCCGTCGGTGGAGATCCACAGGCGGCCCTTGGGATCGAACGCCACGTTATCCGGCGCGGCCACCCAGCCGTTGGGCGACACCTCGCCGTGGTAACGCGCGGCGTGTTCGGGGTTCTTCGGGTCGCCGCCCACCAGAAAAAACTCCCACGCACAGTCGGTGGCGCCGTGATCGGGCTTGCCGTTGACCATCGGCGGCACGATTTCGATGATGTGCCCGTACTTGTTGGGCCCGCGTGGGTTGGCGGCGTGCACTTGATCGGGTTTGCGCCGTTCGTTGAAGGTGAGCACGACGTAAACGTGGCCGGTTTCGGGATGGGCCTCGACATCTTCCGGGCGATCCATGCGCGTGGCACCGAGTAAATCAGCCGCGCGGCGCACGTCGATCATCACATCGCCCGGCGTGGCGAAACCATTCGCCGGCGTGAGCGGCCCTTGCCCGTGCACGATCGGCAGCCAGCGCATTTTGCCGTCGGCTTCGAAGCGCGCGACGTACAACGTGCCGTGGTCGAGCAAATCGCGATTGGCGGCGGGGTTTTTCGCGTCGTAACGATCGCGCGTGACAAACTTGTAGACGTACTCCATGCGCTCGTCATCACCCGAGTAAATCGCCACGCGCCCATCGTGGATCACCGCGCTGGTGGCGCACTCGTGTTTGCAGCGACCGAGCGCGGTGCGTTTTACAGGTGTGGATTTCGGATCGTACGGATCGATCTCCACCACCCAGCCGAAGCGATTGGGTTCGTGAGGTTCGCGGTCGAGATTAAAGCGGTCGAAGTGGCGTCCCCACACATAACGCCCGCGGCCGTTGATGCCGTAGCGCTTCCAATTGGCCGCTTCCGCGCCTTTGCTCACGTCGCCGGTGAAATAATTTTGCAGATTTTCCTCGGCGGTGAGCACGGTGCCCCAGGGCGTGGTGCCGCCGGCGCAATTGTTCATCGTCCCGATCACGCGTGTGCCTGCTGGGTCGGCGCTGGTGCGCATGCGTGGATGGCCCGCGGCCGGTCCGGACACGCGTATCTCGGCGCTTCTCGCGGTGATGCGGCGGTTATAAATGCTCTCCGGTACCAAGCGCCATTCATTGCCGCTGCGCGCGATTTCGACAATGGAGTGGCCTTGCGAAGCCATTTCCACGGAACTTTGTTCGCGCGTGATCAGCTTGTTGAAGGTTTGCGGCGTCATGCCCGGCCACGACAAATAGGGTGTGTTGCGCTCGTGGTTCACGCACAAAAGCCCGCGCGTCGAGCTAGTCGAGCCGCGCGGCAGCGGCATGAAGGCGATGAAATCGTTGTCCATGCCGAACTGGCGTTCTTGTTCGTCGGCGGTTTGCCGGCCGGGGCGAAACGCCGGGCCGCCGGCGTGGATCGGGTCGCCCCAGCGGATGACGGTTTGCACGCGGTAACCTGGCGCGACATGGTGGGTTTCATCGAGAAAGCGGCCCGATTCGGTGAACGTAAGTCCGCTCGCTCGGGCATTTGTCGAAGTGCCCGGCGCCACGCAGCCGAATAAGCCATAAGCGCCAACGGCCGCGATGCCTTTTAACGCGGCGCGGCGGCTTAAGCGCGCCTCGATCACGTTTTGCAGCGTGGGGGTGGTGGACGGGTTGGATACGCCGTCGTCGTCGTCGAACAAGTGATGCATGAGCGCTATTCCTGCCGGGTTTTCAGTGCATTATGCATGGCGTTAGCCGTACGGGGAATACCGCTACCGGCTAAAATGTTAACCCTGCATCCGGGCGCGCGGTTAAAACGTATATGGGGTAACCGCTCGGCAAGCCTACTGCTTGGACAGGACGCTTTTATGAAACGTATTTTGATTTTGTTCCCCAAGGATTGGGACCGCGACGAGCTGGCGCACCCGCGCTACACCAACCGCTATCAGTTTTTCTACGAAGGTTTCGATCTTTTCACCTTCCCCGAAAACGCGCGGCTGCTAACGTTCAACGTGCGGCGCTACATCGATAAACTGGTCGCCAAATACCGCGGCCGCATCGATGCGGTGGTGAGCAACAACGAGCACTTCGGCGCGCTGATCGCGGCGGTGGTGGCGAAACGCCTGGGCTTGCCGGGCACCGACCCGGCCGTGATCATCGCCGCGCAGCACAAGTATTACGCGCGTAGTATGCAGCGCAAACTGGCGCCCGAAGCCACGCCGAATTTCGCGGTGTTTCCGTATCAGTTGCAATCGGCCGCCGACGTGGGGATGCCGTTTCCGTTTTATGTGAAACCGGTGAAAGCGACGTTCTCGGTGCTGGCGCGGTGCATCGATAGTTTTCGCGAGTTGCAGCAGCATCTGAAATTCAACGCGCTGGAAACGCTGATTCTGCACAAGCTGGTGACGCCGTTTAACGATTTGATGGGCGAGTACACGCCGTTTTCCATCGATGCGCATCATTTGATCGCCGAGGAAATCATCCGCGGCCAGCAGGTCAATCTCGACGGCTTCGTGCACAACGGCAAGATGACGCTGCTTGGCATCGTGGACGAGGTGATGTACCCCGGCACACAAGCCTTCATGCGCTTCGAATATCCGTCGCGCTTGCCGCCGGAAGTCTTGGCGCGCATGAAAGCGCTTACCGAAAAATTGTTGGCAGGCCTCGATTATGCGTATGGCTTTTTCAACATCGAGCTGATTTACGACCCGGACACCGGGCGCATTCTAATCGTCGAAATCAATCCGCGCATGGCCTCGCAGATCATGAATTTGTACCGGCGCGTGGATGGTTACGACCCGTATCAGGTGCTGTTCGATTTGGCGCTGGGTGAGCACCCGCAAGTCGAATTTGGTAAGGGCGCCTTCGGCGCGGCGGCGAGTTTTGTGTTCCGCCGCTTCGACGGCCGTGCGGTGGAGCGTGTGCCGGGGCGCGCGCAAATCGAATCGGTGCGCGAGCGTTATCCCGATGCGCGCTTGATGCTGTATCTGAAAAAAGGCGCGAGCCTCGCGCGCGAAATGAAATGGCTCGGCAGCCACCGCTACGCGGTGTTGAATCTCGGCGGCGCCAGCACCGAGGATTTGTTCAAACGCTACGACGACATCCGCCGCACACTGGCGTTTGAATGACGCACGCCGCTAATCGCGGCGCGGCGCTACAGTACACTTTGCGCTCAACGCTCCCCGCGGCAAGGCCAGGGGGCGCAGCATGCCGCTCAAAAATATTCAATAAAAACAAACACTTATGAATTTTATCACGCAACACCCGATTGGTATCAGCGTAATCATGTTGACCGCCTCAAACGTGTTCATGACTTTCGCTTGGTATGGCCACTTGAAGCATCTCAACAGCAAGCCGTGGTGGATTGCCGCGCTGGTGAGCTGGGGCATCGCGCTGTTCGAATACCTGCTGCAGGTGCCGGCGAATCGCATCGGTTACACCGCGATGAATCTCGCGCAACTCAAAATCGTTCAGGAAGTGATCACGCTTGCCGTGTTTGTGCCGTTCGCGGTGTTTTACATGGGGCAGGCGGTGAAGCTGAATTATTTGTATGCGGCGCTTTGTTTGCTGGGGGCGGTTTACTTCATCTTTAAAGCGTGAGTTGAAGGCAGTGAATAGTGAACGGTGAACGGTAAACAGTAATCAGTAATCAGCGAAGCGCGGGGCTGTTGTTTCTGTTCACTGTTCACCGCTTACTGTTAACTTCTCGCGGTTTTCCACCGGCACGCTTCACCTGCCGCGCCAACCGCGCTACCCTAGCGCCCCATGCACATCCACATCCTAGGCATCTGCGGCACCTTCATGGGCGGCATTGCGCTGATTGCGCGCGCCGCTGGGCACAAAGTCACCGGCTGCGATGCCAATGTGTATCCGCCGATGAGCGCGCAGTTGCAAGCGCAGGGCATCGAACTCATCGAGGGTTTCGCGGCGGCGCAAGCCAAACTCGCGCCCGATTTGTTTGTCATCGGCAACGTGATTACGCGCGGCAACGCGCTGATGGAGGAGCTACTCAATCGCGGCTTGCCCTATATTTCCGGCCCGCAGTGGCTCGCCGAGAACGTGCTGCGCGGCAAGTGGGTGATGGCGGTGGCGGGCACGCACGGCAAAACCACGACCACCTCGATGCTCGCCTGGATGCTCGAACACGGCGGGCTCAACCCCGGCTTTCTCGTCGGCGGCGTGCCGGAAAATTTCGGCGTTTCCGCGCGGCTCACCGACACGCCGTTTTTTGTGATCGAGGCCGACGAATACGACACCGCGTTCTTCGACAAGCGTTCCAAGTTTGTGCATTACCGTCCGCGCACGGCGGTGCTTAACAACCTCGAATTCGATCACGCCGACATCTTTGCCGATCTGGCGGCAATCGAAACGCAGTTCCATCACCTGGTGCGCATGCTGCCGACCAATGGGCTGATCGTCAGTAACGGCGGCGATGAAAATCTCGAACGCGTGTTAGATCGCGGCTGCTGGACACCGGTCGAGCGTTATGGTGTGACCCATTGCTGGCAAGCGGGCGAGCGTTACGCCAATGGCTTTGAGGTGCTGTTCGACGGCCAACCACAAGGGCGCGTGCGCTGGGATTTGCTGGGCGAGCACAACATTGCCAACGCGCTCGCCGCCGTCGCCGCCGCGCGCCACGCCGGCGTGCCGGCGAAGGTGGCGATCGAGGCGCTCGCCACCTTCAAAAACGTCAAGCGCCGCATGGAAGTGAAAGGCGCGGCGAACGGCGTCACGGTCTACGACGATTTTGCGCACCACCCGACGGCGATCGCCACCACGCTCGCGGGCCTGCGCGCCAAGATCGGCCAGGCGCGCTTGATCGCCGTGCTGGAGCCGCGCTCGAACACCATGAAACTCGGCGTGATGAAAAATGCGCTGCCGGGCAGCTTGGCCGACGCCGACCGCGTGTTTTGCTACAGCGGCGGGCTGGGTTGGAACCCCGCCGAAGCTCTTGCGCCGCTCGGCGCCAAGGCCAGCACGCGCGACGACCTCGCGCAACTCGTCGATGCCATCGCCATGGAAGCGCGCGCGGGCGATCATATCCTTATCATGAGTAACGGCGGCTTCGGCGGCATTCACGGCAAACTGCTGGCGCGGCTCGCCGTTCACGCACGCGCATGAACGACGAACGCGATCTCACGCTGATCATTCGCTCGCGATTTCCGATCGTGGCGATCGAAACGCACGAAGAATTGCGTGCGCTGGCGTTGCTGGAACGCGTGGCGCGTCTGGAACAACACGGCCTGTTTGTGTGGTGCGCCGCGGACGGCATGCAGCGCCGCGACAATCCGTTCGCCGCCGCGCCCGGCCATTACAGTGTTAGCAGCACGCAAAAAGAGCCGTACGGCAAGGGCCCGATCGCCGATACGCTCAACATCGGCGGCGCGCTAAAACACATCCACGCCACCAGCTTCAAGGGCATTTACGTGTTGGTCGACGTGCATCCCTATCTCGAAGACCCGGTGCATCAGCGCTTGTTGAAAAGCATCGCGCAGGACTACGACCGCAACCCGCGCACGCTGGTGCTGCTGGGCCCCAGCGTCACGCTGCCCGCCGATTTGCAGCGCTTGACCGCGCGTTTCGAACTCAAAATGCCGGACCTGCGCGCCATGCGCGAGTTGATCGAGAGCGAATCGAAAAACGCCATTCGTTTCGGCTCCGCCGGGCCCAACGACGACACGGACGCAGTGGCCGTGATTAGCCAGCATCTCGTCGGCTTGTGCTTGGAAGACGCGCGCCGCTTGGTGCGCCAATGTCTCACCGACGACGGGTGCATCACGCCCGAAGACGTGCCGCGCGTATTAAAGGCCAAGCAAGCCAGTCTCGGTTCGGACGGCAGCGTGGTGCAAGTCGAATTGGGCGCCGCGCGCATGAGCGACGTTGCAGGGCTCGCCAAACTAAAACGATGGCTCACACAACGCCGCGCGGCGTTCATCGGCGACGCGCAAGCGTTGGGGCTCGACCCGCCTAAGGGCGTGTTGCTGCTCGGCGTGCAAGGCGGCGGCAAAAGTCTCGCGGCCAAGGCGGTGGCGGGCACCTGGCAACTGCCGTTGCTGCGCCTGGATTTTGGTTCCCTCTACGACAAATGGCTCGGCGAAACCGAACGCAAGCTGCGCGAGGCATTGAAGTTTGCCGACACCATGGCGCCGTGCGTGTTGTGGATGGATGAAATCGAAAAAGGCGTGGCCGCGGGCGGTGCGAGTGATGGCGGCGAATCGCGGCGCGTGTTGGGCACGCTGCTCACCTGGATGGCCGAGCGTAAAAGCAAAGTTTTCATGGTTGCCACGGCGAATGACATCGAGCATTTGCCGCCGGAATTGATCCGCAAAGGGCGCTTCGACGAAATCTTTTTTGTCGATCTGCCCGATGCCGAGACGCGCGCGGAGATTTTTAAGCTGCATCTCATGCGGCGCAACCTTAATGCGGCAAAGTTCGACCTTGCTAAACTCGCGAATGCGTCGGACGGTTTTTCCGGCGCGGAAATCGAACAAGCCATCGTCTCGGGCCTCTACGAAGCGCACGCACAAAATACACCGCTCAACACCATGCATGTGCTGACCGAGATTGTGCGCACGCGGCCGCTGTCGGTGGTGATGGCGGAAAAAATCGATGCGCTGCGTCAATGGGCGGCGCAGCGCACGGTGTCGGCGAATTGACCGTAATCAACTTTTAGAAAATACATTGCCATGAGCATCCTCGATCAAGACCAACTCGGCGCCTTCTGCCGCCACACCCATGTCGAACTTAAAGGCGCGGCGAGCGGCGCGCTCGCCGGGCTGACGTTCGGCTTGAAGGATATTTTTGATGTCGCCGGCCATAAAACCGGTTTCGGCTGCCCCGATTGGTTGCGCACGCACGAGGCGGCCAAAGTGCATGCGCCGGTGACCCAAAAATTGCTCGACGCCGGCGCGCATCTCATCGGCAAAACGCACACCGAGGAAATGGCGTTTAGCCTGACCGGTGAAAACGCGCACTACGGCACGCCGAAAAATGTCGCGGCGCCGGGGCGGGTGCCGGGCGGCTCGTCAAGCGGTTCGGCGGCGGCGGTGGCGGGCAAGCTGTGTGACTTTGCAATCGGCAGCGACACCGGCGGTTCGGTGCGCGGCCCGGCGAGTTTTTGCGGCATTTACGGCATACGGCCCACCCATGGACGTATTTCGCTGGAGCACGTGT
Organism: Betaproteobacteria bacterium; assembly: GCA_016868015.1. Classification (GTDB taxonomy): domain Bacteria; phylum Pseudomonadota; class Gammaproteobacteria; order Burkholderiales; family SG8-41; genus UBA5216. The sequence continues at coordinate 35,883 of VGIF01000002.1, read as the reverse complement.
GTCCGTTAGCACCTGGCTTCGATACCTGCGGTTGGTTTGCGCGCGATGCGGCCTTGCTTGCGCGCGTGGGTGAGGTGTTGCTGGGCGGCAAAGCCGCAGCACCCGGGCGCGTGCTGCTCGCCGAGGATGCATACGCGCTGGCAACGCCCGAAGCCCAACAAGCTTTGCGCCCCGCGATTGCGCGCGTGGAAAAAGTGTTGGGCAAGGCCGAGCCGGTTACGGTGAGCGCCGAGGGGCTCAACAACTGGTTCGAGGTGTTTCGCATTTTGCAGTTCGCCGAAATTTGGGACACGCATCGCGAATGGGTGACGCGCGAGAAACCGAATTTCGGCATCGCCATCGGCAAACGTTTCGAAGCGGTGCAGAAGGTTACCGCCGCGGAAGTCGCGCAAGCGATACCGCAACGTGAGGAACTCGCCGCTCGCCTCGATAAACTGCTCGCCAACAACGCCGTACTCGTATTGCCCACGGTGCCCGATATCGCGCCGCTGGTGAACTGCCCGCACGACCAAACCACCGCGTTTCGCGAGCGCGCGATGGGCATGTTGTGCATTTCCGGTATCGGCCGTTTGCCGCAAGTGAATCTGCCGTTGGCGACGTTGAACGGTTGTCCGCTCGGTTTGTCGATCGTTGCGGCGCGCGGCAACGACGAAATGCTTTTAAGTATTGCAAAAAATGTTCAATAAAATCAGCTATTTATTGAAACTTCTGATGAAGACTCACTTTAGCCGGATGAGTTTGTCGCTTGTCCACTGAAAGCGCGTTTGGGTTTTTATCGTTGGGCAACAGCGAGGGTCGTTAGGGCCCGGCATCAAACTGTCCACCACTATGGTCGAACCTTTGACAGTGAGTTTTTCAACCTGTCCGCCGAGGTCGGTAGTCAACGTACGATAGTTCTTGCCCTGATCGAGAAAAATCGACATTTTGGAGTAACCGAATGTCGGCCCCAGGGCATCCCACAGCAGCACGATGTCGGGCCTGCCATCGCCGTTAAGGTCGGCAATCACGTGTTCCCTTGCCGATAAATCCATGCCCTCGATCTTCTGCGAACCCATGAATTTGGCGATCACTGCTTTGGCGCCGCGTTCGTCGAGTGAATGCGCGGCCGGGGCCAGCAGCACCAACGCGGTCATGACGGATAAACGCCCCGTAACGCGGTTTAAGCTCATATCGATTCCTCCTCACGCAAGAAGCGGCCCTACCAGGCGCCGATGTTTGTCGAATGCATGGCTGCGCGTCGGTGCCGCAAACTTTACAATAGCACCGGATCAAGCCCACTTCAATCGGAGAACAACATGAGCAGCGAAGAAATCGGCGTCAGCATCGACGGTCACGTGGCAATCGTGGAATTGCGGCGGCCGCCGAACAACTTTATCGACGTCGAATTGATCGGCCATCTCGCCAACGCGATGGAGGCGCTCGACAAAAACGTCATGGTGCGTGCGATCGTGCTCGCCGCCGCCGGCAAACATTTCAGCGCCGGCGCCAATCTCGGCAAACGCGTGGCCGACGAGGAGGCGGGCAAAAAAGCGCCCACGCAACCCAAGCACCTGTATCACGAAGCGCAGCGTTTGGTGCAAACCAAAAAGCCCATCGTCGCCGCGGTGCACGGCAGCGCCATTGGCGCGGGGCTGGGCTTGGCGCTGGTGGCGGATTTTCGCGTCACCTGCAAGGAAGCGCGCCTGGCGGCTAACTTTTGCGCGCTGGGTTATCACCCCGGCTTTGGTTTGACGTATACGCTGCCGCGGCTGGTCGGCCATCAAACCGCGAAGTGGCTGATGCTGACCGGCAAACGTTTGCCGGGCGAAGAAGCGGTGAAAATTGGTTTGGCCGACCGCTTGGTGATGCAAGATCAGGTGCGCGATGAAGCGAAAGCGATGGCGCTGGAACTCGCCAAATCCGGCCCGCTCGCCGTGCAAGCCGCGCGCGAGACGATCAACACCGAATTGTTCAACGGTTTTCGCGCGGCGACCGAGCGCGAAGCGATGATGCAAATGATGCTGCGCGAGACCAACGACTTCAGGGAAGGGGTGAAGGCGGGGTTTGATCGGCGCGAGCCGGTGTTTACGGGGACGTAAACGGCGGCCTTATTGTTACCGTCGTTCCAGCGAAAGCCGGAACCCAGGTTGTAACTTACGCGAAGCGCAAATTTGCAGTGCAACGCACTGAAGGTTTACGACCTGGATTCTGGCCTTCGCCAGAATGACGAAATAGGTGATGCCGCGGCGTCTTGCTTTCGCTGCCGCCCGCGAAGTTACCCCGCCACCAACCCCAACACACTCTCCAACTTCTTGCGATGCAATTTCGGCGCGCCAAGGCAGTGGTACAACGAGCGCGACATCTTGGTGTGCAGCGTCAGCCCGTATTCGCGTGACACGCCGATGCCCGCGTGCACTTCGTGCGCGTAGTCGCAGGCGCGCATATAGCTCTCCGAAGTCACCGATTTGGCGACGTGGCAGCTTGAGGCGGCGTCCATGCCGCTGTCGAGTTTCCACAGCGCTTCGTAGGTGGTCCAGCGCGCCGAGTCGAGGTAATTCACCAAGTGAATCAGATGGTCCTGCACGCGCGCAAAGCGGCCGATGATCTGGCCGAATTGGGTGCGGTCGCGTGCGTAGGTGAGAGACATATCGAACACGGCTTTACACGAACCGACTTTGTAGGCGCACAGCACCGGCGTCACCGCCAGCATCGCGCGCTCGGCAGGGCCCCAGGCGTTGGCGATCACATCGTCCGCGGCGACTTTGACGTTATTCAACACCACTTCGCTCAGGCCGTTGATGAAACCATCGAGCGCGCGCACCGCCACGCCCGCGGCCTTGGCATCGACGCGTACCAAACTGATTTGCGCCGCGCCATCGACGCGCGCCGCGACCAATAAGTCGGTGGCGTAAAGCGCATCGTGCACGAACACTTTTGTGCCGGACAGCGTATAGCCGCTGCCATCGCGCTTGGCATAAGAACGAATGCCGTTGCCCGACCAGTTGTAGTGTTGCTCGGTCAGCGCCAGCGCAAACACCCGCTCGCCGCCGGCGATTTTCGGCAGCCAGGCTTTTTTCTGCGCGTCGCTGGCGGCCTCGAGAACGATGCGCGCGCACAGCACGGCGGAAGAAAATAGCGGCCCCGGCACCGGGCCGCAGCCGAGTTCCTCGAACAGCACGGCCACGTCGGTCAAGCTATTACCGGTGCCGCCGTATTGTTCGGGGATCGCCATGCCGGTCCAGCCCAGTTCCGACATCGGCTTCCACAGCGTGCTCATGACCAGCGCGGGATCGCGGTCGAGTTTTAACAGCACATCGCGGCCACATGCGCCCCGCACGAAATCTTTGGCTGAATCTTGAATCAGTTGTTGGGTGTCGTTGAGTGAGAGGTCCATGATCGGTCCCTGCCAAGAATTAGTTTCAAATCTCACCGCAGAGGCGCAAAGACGCAGAGGTTGCGTAGAGAAAAGCCTTTGGTTTGACGTTCTCTGCGTGGGGTTCTCTGCGTCTTATCGCCTCTGCGGTGAAGGTTTATGTTCGCTAGCGCAGATTCGCCGCTTTTTCCTTCTCGCGCCCGCCGATGCCTAGCCGCCGCGCCATGATCACGCGCTGAATATCGGTGGTCGCGCCCGGATGCAGCGCGGTGATCGAATCGCGTTGGAAATATTCGATCGCGCCATTCACCGGTGCCCAGCGCTTGTCTTTGGTGAGCACCAGCGGCCCCGCGATACGCACCATTTTTTCGCCGATATCGAGACCCGACAGCTTGCGCCGCAAGCTGTATTGCGAGCCTTCGTACGAACGTGGCTGATTGGTGTGCGACAGCCAGTGATTGCGCAGCGCGAAGAGCTTAGTGATTTCGGATTCGATGTAGAGATTGACGATTTCCTCGCGCGCGTCGGGGTCGTCGGCGATGGCCCAGCCATCGTGCTTTTCTTTGCACACGTTGATGAAATCGGTGATCGCGCGGCGGTCGGCCAAGCGGCCCATGCCGCCGTGTTCGACTTCCAAGTGCGTGGTGGCGACCTTCCAGCCGTTGTTTTCGCCGCCGACGAGGTTGTCCGCCGGCACGCGCACGTTGTCGAAGAACACCGCGTTTTTCACGCCGCAGCCACTGCCGCCTTCGCCGCCGGTGGCGAGCAAATCCATCGGCGTCACCGTGATGCCGGGCAAATCCATCGGGATCATCAGCCACGATAAATTTTTGTGGCGCTCGCCTTTGGGGTCGGTGACGACAATCGTCCACGATTGATCGGCGCCGTGCGAGCTGCCGACATACATTTTTTGACCGTTGACGACGTAGTGATTGCCGTCTCGTATCGCGGTGGTTTTGATGCCCGCGAGATCGGAGCCCGCGCCCGGCTCGGACAACAACTGCCAGGTGCGCACCAGGCCCTTGCAAATCGGCGGCAGAAAACGTTTTTTGTGTTCGTCGGTGCCCCACACCAAAATCGTCGGCGCGCCCATGCGGCCGCCGGCATCGTAGTAAGGCGGCAGCGCCAAACCGATGCGCGTCATTTCATCGTGCAGAATCGCGACGTTCTCGGCGGAGAGATCACCGCCGCCGTACTCCTTGGGCATCGACGGATATAACCAACCGCGCTCGCCCAACGCACGCCCGATGTCGCGGCGAATTTGATATTGCTCGTACGACATATCGACCGGGTCCGCCATGTGTTCAAGCGTGGACGGCACGATTTCTTCGATAAACGCACGCGCCTCCTTGCGAAACGTGCCTTGCTCGGCGGAGTCTTCAATCGCGAAATTCATAAGCTTACTCCTGGGTAAAACGTAAGTATTTGATTTTATAAAATATTTTTTTGGGGGCAGTCTCGCTACTAGCGCCTCATGGGTCGGCCGCAGATCTGGCTGGAGGTCGTCAACAGCAACTATCTTACGCGCCTACAGCACAAGATGCGAACGGCGGGCCAAATGATGAGCAATGCGGACAGCCGTATTGCGCGCGGTGCTAGACTCGAAAACACGCCTACGATTCAAACCACACAGAGGATTTGTAATGGCCACCACCGATAAGGCGCCGTCGGACGGCGACGTGCTGTTAAAGCGCGCCACCGCCGACGGCGTGTTGATTTTGACGTTGAACGACCCCGCCACCCGCAACGCGCTAGGCCCGGCGTTGTCGGACGACTTGGTGCAAACCGTCACCGATTTCGGCGTGAACCCGGACTTGCGCTGCCTGGTGCTCACCGGCGCCGGCAGCGCATTTTGCTCGGGTGCGAATGTGCGCGGTTTTCGCCAACGCATCCAGGAAGCCGAGAAAAATAAAGCCTCGCAAAGCGAGCCGCGCCCCGGCCCGTGGGAAGCGCTCGACCCGGTCTATGGCGCGCGCGAGCGCGGCGGCCAGCGCATGGGGCCGGAAATCGTGCGCGTGCTGCACAACCTGCAAAAACCCTCGATCGCGGCGGTGAATGGCGCGGCGTACGGCCTGGGTTGCGGCATCGCGCTGGCGTGTGATTTGCGCGTCGCCGGGCGTGCCGCACGTTTCTCCGAAGCGTTTATCCGCAACGGCCTGGTGCCGGCGGATGGCAGCACCTGGCAATTGCCCAAGCTGATCGGCATGGCCAATACGCTGTGGATGCAATACACCGGCGATGCGGTCGATGGCGAGCAAGCGCTGCGCCTGGGGCTGGTGAACGAGTTGACCGACGACGACAAACTGCTCGACCGCGCGATTGAAATCGCCACGCGCTTGGCGAAAGGCCCGATCTACTCGATGGGCTTGATCAAGCAACTGGTGCACCAAGCGACACAGCAGGATTTGGCCGCGCATCTGGCGCTCGCCAGCCGCGCGCAGGAGCTCGCGCGCAAGACGCAGGATCACAAGGAAGGTGTTGCGGCGTTTTTGGAAAAACGCTCGCCGAAGTTTGTGGGTTATTAATCGATTCGCTTTATCACTGGAGACCTCATGAGTACGGACGCCGCCACCGCCGCCACAACCTATATCACCCCAGCCCTCAAAGACAGCCTAAACGTATGGAGTGCGCCGGAGGTCTCGCATCCGGTCGATTGCTCCGACATCCGCAAATGGGCGATCGCGGTGTATTGGCCCGAAGTGCCGCCGAAAATTTTTTGGGACGAGGCCTACGCCAAGACCACCAAGCACGGCGGCATCATCGCGCCGCGTGAGTTCAACCCGTTTGCGTGGCCGGCGGTGCGCCCCGCCGACCGCGCGGCGCGGCCGGCCAAGCGCGGCGTGGGCGAGCGCACCATGAACGGCGGACAAAAAGAAACCTATGGCGTGCCGATCCGTCCCGGCGATGTGATCACCTCCAAGACCGCGCTGGTGAAGATGGAGGAGAACACCGGCAAGCTCGGCCTCACGCTTTACAAATACACCGAAATGCGCTGGACCAATCAAAAGGGCGAGTTCGTGCGCAGCCGCATTTCCATTTCCATCGTCTACTAGGAGATCGTCATGGCCAGCAAAGTATATTTTGAAGACGTCAAGGTCGGCGACGAAATCCCCAAGTGGGTCAAGCAAACCGACTTCATGCACTGGAACCGCTACGCCGCCGTCAACGATGAGTTTGTGTACATCCACATGGATGATGAATCGGGCAAAAACGCCGGCAACGCGCAAGGCGCGTTCGGCATGGGCAATCTGCGCTGGGCGTATTTGCACAACATGCTGCGCGAGTGGGCGGGCGATGAAGCCGAGATGAAGGAAATGAACGTGCAATACCGCGCCATCAACCAAAAGCACGACACGTTGACGTGCACCGGCAAAATCACCGAGAAAAAAACCGAGAATGGCGAGAACCTGGTGCGACTCGACATCAATGTGCTCAATCAAGACGGCAAGAGCACCACGCCGGGGTATGCGGTGATTGCGTTGCCGTCGCGGAAATAAATCGGCGGGCGCAACCGCCGCGCCGCGATCAATAAACGAGGTCTTTTGAATGAACGTCGCCAACGAACGGGTCTCGCAAAACGCCGCAGGCCTTGCCAACCACACGCTTGTAGAACACTGGCTCGAACAATTCAATGACGCGCTCGACGCCGAAAGCGAAGCGTCGATCGCTGCGCTGTTCGCCGCCGACGGCCACTGGCGCGATCTGCTGGCGTTCACGTGGACGATCACGCCGTGCCAGGGCGCGAACGAAATCGCCGCGTTGATGGTCAGGCACCAGCGCGGCGCCAGGGTGCGCGATTTTGCCATCGCGCGCGAGCGCACGCCGCCGCGGCGCGTTACCCGCGCGGGCACCGATGTGATCGAGGCGATAGTTCAGTTCGAAAGCGAAGTGGGGCGCGGCTTTGGCGTGCTGCGGCTGTTGGCGAGCGCGCCGGCGCAAGCGTTTCAGTTGATGACCAGCCTGCACGAACTCAAAGGCTTTGAGGAAAAAATCGGCAAACGCCGCGTTACCGGCGAAGCGTATTCGCGCAATTTTGGCGGCGCCAATTGGAAGGATCAGCGCGCGGCCGCGCAAGCCTACGCCGGGCGCGAGCCCACGGTGCTGATCGCCGGCGGCGGCCAGGCGGGGCTGTCGTTTGCCGCGACGCTGGGGCTGATCGGCGTCGATTGCCTGGTGGTGGACAAGCTGCCGCGCGTGGGCGATTGCTGGCGCACGCGGTATCACTCGCTTGCGTTGCACAACAACACCGAATTCAACCATTTGCCTTACATGCCGTTTCCGGTGAGTTGGCCGACCTATCTGCCCAAGGACATGCTCGCCGATTGGTTCGAGGCCTACGCGGTGGCGATGGAAATCAATTTTTGGACCGGCACCGAATTGGTGAAGGCCGATTACGATGCCGCCGCCGGGTGCTGGAATGCGCTTGTGCGCAAACTTGACGGCAGTGAACGCACGCTGCATCCCAAACACCTGGTGTTCGCCAACGGGCTGGTGGGCAAGCCCAACAAACCCGATCTGCCGGGGCTTAAGGATTTCAAGGGCGAAGTGCTGCACACCGCGGCGTTTTCCGACGGCGCGAAGTGGCGCGGCAAAAAGGCGCTGATCCTCGGCACCGGCACCAGCGCGCACGACGTGGCGCACGATCTTTATTCGTACGGCGCGGATGTCACGCTGATCCAACGCGGCGCCACCACCGTGGTGAGCATCAACCCCAGCGCCAAAATGATTTACGGCGTTTACGAAGGCGTGCCGCTGGAGGACGGTGATCTGTTCGCCGCCACCAACACCTTTCCGGTGCTGCGCAAGAACCTGCAGTTGATCACCGCGCGCATGGTCGAAGCGGATAAAAAAATGATCGAGGGCCTCACGGCGCGCGGCTTCAAGTGGAGCATGGGGGACGACAACGCCGGCCATCAAATGCTGATTCGCAGGCGCTACGGCGGATATTTTCTCGATGGCGGTTGTGCGCAACTCGTCATCGACGGCAAGATCGGACTGATGCAGTGGGATCGCATCGAAAGCTTTACCGCGAACGGCGCCTCGTTAATAGACGGCACGGTCAAGCCCGCGGATCTCATCGTGCTGGGCACGGGCTTTGTGATGCAGGGCGAAGTGATCGGCAACATACTGGGCGAGGCCGTTGCCAAAAAAGTCGGCCCGGTGTGGGGCCTGCGCCCGGACGGTGAAATGAACAATATGTGGCGGCGCACGCCGCAAGAAGGCTTGTGGTTCATCGGCGGCAGCTTTGCCAATTGCCGCACCTATTCGCGTTATGTGGCGATGCAGATCAAGGCGATCGAGGAAGGGTTGTTGCCCAGGAGCGCCGATCAATAAAATTTCGGTGTCGAGAAATCGAAACGGGTCGTTGCGATTCACGCATGACATCCGGTATTATCGCCAGGCAAAGCAGTGCGGGCGCTGCCGTCGCGGCGGCGGCGCGAAGATGGTATGGGCGGCAAGTCTGATATTTAACCAAGGAGAATAAGCATGGCGAAATTCTTGAACGCACTGGCGGTACTACTCAGTGGTGTGCTCGCCGCGGCAAGTGGTGGCACGGCCCTCGGCCAGGCGTTTCCCGGTAAACCGATCGAGCTGATTTCACCGACCTCGGCCGGCAGCGGCACCGATATCTACGCACGCATGCTTGCCGACATCGTGCGGCGCGAAAAGCTCTTGCCACAACCCATGGTGGTGCAAAACCGCACCGGCGGCGGCAGCTTGATCGCCTACAACTACTTTCAAACCAGGCGCGGCGACCCTTACACCATGATGGCCGCGACCGGCACGGTGGCCATCATGGCGGCGCGCGCCGACGTCAATATCGGGCTTGAGAATTACACGCCGCTAGCGTTGTTTGCCGTCGATCCGCAGGCGATTATGGTCGGCGTCGATTCACCCTACAAAACCTTACGCGATCTGGTCGAGGCCGCGCGCAAGGCGCCTGACACCATCGTTGGCGCGATCACCAATCCGTTGGGCTCGGGCCGCGAGGTCATACACATGCTGGAGAAGTTCGCGCCCGGCGCGAAGTTCAAATTCGTCACCTTTAAAGGCGGCGGCGAAGCAGTGTTGTCGGTGGCGGGCGGCCATACCCATTTCACCACCGAGAATCTGAGCGAGGGTTTGCCGCTGCTCGAAGCCAAAAAACTGCGCGCGCTAGCCGTGACTTCGTTAAGGCGCATGTCGCAACTGCCGGATCTGCCGACGGTGGCCGAGGTCGGCTACAAGTTCGACGCGGGCACGCTACGCGGATTTGTCTATACCGTCGGGGTGCCGAAAGAAATCGCGGCGATGATGGAAAAAGTGCTGGAACGCGCGCACAAATCGAGTGCATGGCAGGAACACGCGAGAAGGCACTTTTATGAAGACCGCTATCTCGCGAGCCCCGAGTACGCCAAATTGCTCGCGCAGCGTGTCGAGCATTACCGGGCTTTTTTTCAGGAGATAGGGGCGTTCGCCAAGCCGTGACCGCGCTGCGTCGGTGCGGTGTAGGCGCCGGGCCCGGTAGTCTGGCGAAGTGGTTCCTGGCTCGGCCTCATCGCGCCGCGTGTTGGTTCATCCACGATCATCGCGCGCCGCCTTTGGCCTCTGCCGTGGGCGGCCCCGCCGCGGCGGCGCCGGCGAACTTCGCCGTTGCCACCGCCACTGCGAATCCCGCATGCCGCGTCGAGTTCACTATGGGCGTGTAGCCGGGCAACGTGTGCGCGAACCCCGCGTGAAACGAATAACGCCAGCCCCCCAACCCCTTGGAGGTGAGACCGGCGTTTAGAGCAAAGGTCTGAGCGGCAGGCGCAATCACCGGGTCATTTTCCCGCAGCGCGGCCTTGTTCCAAATGGCGATATGCGCCTCCAGTTCCTTGCGCAAAAACGAACGCGGATGAAGCCACTAGTTCGACCCCGGAACCTCGGCTGCAACAAGCGACACGATGCCCAGCCCGCGGCCGCTGCCCGCCCAATTCACCGCATTGACCAAATGCCCGAGCGCGCCATCCCAGCAACTCGAGCCGGTGATGGCGGGGTGACAAGTCACCCGCCGTTTGTATCCCTCAATGGGATCGGCAGGTGCATTCCCGGTATCACCGTTGATCGCATGCACGTCCGCGTCCGCCCCGGTGAGAAATGTGCGTTCGCCGCGCGCCGCTTCGATCGCCGCCCTGTTCCTCAAAATCCCGCTGAAGTCCACGGGCATATGCGGCTGCTTGGGGTCGGCACGAAACCGCATGCAATTACGATGGCACGCAGGCGCACGGAACTGGACAACATGCCCTTAACCATACAACCTCGCGAGGCTAAAGTGTAGGCATCCTCGACGCGGTGTCGCGTCACGCGTTCGGTTTTACGATGCGGTCCGCGAATCGTGCTGGCTTGACACTCCCGGTGGCGTTACCGCACGATGCCTGACTGGCATCGATTAAGGGGAGTATCGAACATGCAAGAACCCTGGCTACCCCAGCAATGGCATAAGGAAGCGGATGTGGTCATTGTCGGCTTCGGCGGCGCGGGCGCTGCCGCGGCGATCACCGCGCAGGGCTTGGGCGCGAAGGTGCTGATGTTGGAAAAAGCGCCCGAAGGCGAGGCGGGCGGCAATACGCGCATCGCCGGCCAGGGCTATTTGCAGGTTTACGATGTCGATAAAGCCGTCACCTATCTGAACGCGCTATGCGGCCCGTTCCAGGTGCCGCAACCGATGGCACGCGCTTGGGCGGAAGAAATCGCCAAGAATAACGAATGGGCGCTCTCCATCGGCGGCGATCCGCAGGAACACCAGCACCAGCCCGAAGGCATCGAGTTTCCCGAACTGCCGGGCGCCGACTGTGCGCACAAATTTCACGACGGCGATATTCTGGGCTACTCTAATACCTGGAAGTTTTATGAGGCCGCGGTTAAAAAACGCCCGATTGAAATCCTTTATCAAACGCCGGGGCGCGAACTGATTCAAAACGGCATTACCCGCGACATTCTCGGCGTGCGCGCCGAACACAACGGTCAAGCGCTTTACGTGAAGGCGCGCAAAGCGGTGATCCTCACCTGCGGCGGCTTTGAATACAACCAGGAGATGATCCGCAACTACCTGCCGGGCCTACCCTATTGTCACGGCACGGGTTCGCCGTATAACGAAGGTGACGGCATCACCATGGCGCTCGCGGTGGGTGCTGATTTGTGGCACATGAATAACTACGCCGGCCCGTCGATGGCGTTGAAAGTGCCCGAATACAAGGCTCCCTTTTCGATGCAGGCGCTGCACTATAGCCACGTGCAAAACGGCGGCATGATCGTCGTCGGTCCCGACGGCAGGCGTTTTACCGATGAGAAATACCACACGCGCCACGGCAAAATTCCGCGCAACGGCGTGTGGGGCCCGATGCCCACGCCCTGTCCCATGCACATGGTGTTTGATCACGCGCTCTTTGGCGTCGGCCCGCTTTACGACAAAAAACCGGTGAGCGGCTGGGGCCGCATCATCGAGCGCTACGATTGGAGCGCCGACAACAGCGCGGAACTTTCGCGCGGCTGGATCAAGTGCGCCGACACCCTTGCCGGGTTGGCCGGGTTAATCGGCGTTGATGCCCAGGCATTGCAAGACAGCGTTAAGCGCTGGAACCACAATTGCGAAGCCGGCAATGACCCGGATTTTGGCCGCAACAAAATGCTCATCCCGATCACGCAAGGGCCGTACTACGCCGTACCGTTGTCGCCCGCCATGCTCAACACCCTGGGGGGGCCGCGCCGCAATGAACGCGGGCAAATCGTGCGTCCCGATGGCTTGCCCATTCCAAGGCTCTACAGCGCCGGGGAACTGGGCTCGATTTATGCTTATCTGTATCAGGGCACGGGCAACATTGGCGAGGCCTTTGCGTTTGGGCGCATTTGCGCGCGTCACGCGGTGGCGCAAACGCCGTGGGCATAACGGGCTTACGCGGTTGGCGCGGTTAATGGATGCCGGGGGCGCGCAGCGGTCGCGGGGATAGCGTTTTTTTAGATCGAATGTTCGGCGCAACAGCGCTTGCCGTTGCCGAAGCTGCCGAGCGCGGAACTTTTTTTGAGGATTTTCACCGATGCGCCTTGGCTTATTCATGATGCCCTTGCATCCATCGTATCGCGCGATAGCCGATTGCTACGACCGCGATATTGATCAGCTGGTGTTGGCCGACCAGTTGGGCTTCGCTGAAGCATGGCTCGGCGAACATTTCACCGAGAAATGGGAAAACGCGCCCTCGCCCGATCTATTGATTGCGAAAGCGCTGGCGTTGACCAAACAGATCCGTTTTGGCACCGGCGTGACCCTGCTTGCCATGCACGAACCGGTGTATCTCGCGCATCGGCTGGCGATGCTCGATCACCTGGCGCGCGGGCGTTTTAATTGGGGGATCGGCTTGGGCGGCATTCCCACCGACATGGCGTTAATGGGGCTTGACCCGGCCGAGGCGCGCGAGCGCGCGGTCGAGGCGCTCGAGGTGGTGCTCGGGTTGTGGCAAGGGGACAGCGCGTATGCGCACCAGGGCAAATTCTTCAACGTCAAGGCGCCGCCATTTAACCCGGTGACCGAGCGTGGTTTGCACATGAAGCCGCTGCAGTTGCCGCATCCGCCGGTCGCGGTTGCGGCCACCGGCCCGCAATCGGGGTCGCTCAAAGTCGCCGGCGAGCGCGGCTGGTCGTGGATGTCGAGTTCGTTGTTGTCGAGCGCATTTTTGCCGGGGCATTGGGAGGCCGTGCTCGAGGGCGCGCGCAGTGCCGCGCGCACGCCGAATCGCCGCGACTGGAAAATCGCGCGCGACATTTTTGTCGGGCCAACCCCCGCCATCGCCCGTGAACGCGCGCGCGCCGTGCTGGGGCGCAACTACACGGTGCACCAACGCCCCAGCCGCGCCGGCACCTTCCAGATGCAAATCATGAAGCGCGATCCGGCGATGGCTGACGAGAAAATTGATGTCGACTACCTGATGGAAAACCTGTGGATCGTGGGCGACCCGCAAGAATGTGCCGACAAGATCCGCGCGCTGTATGAATCGGTCGGTGGCTTCGGCACTTTGCTCAGCGTGACGGCGGATTCAGACGACCCCGCCTGGGATCACGAGAGCCTGCGGCTGCTCGCCGAGGCGGTGGCGCCGCGCATTGCGGATTTGGGGTGAATGCGGATGTTAATATCCCGGCTGTTCAGTGCAGGCAACGCCGGGAGGAGCAATGTCAAGATCCGCAAGCTTACTGTTGGGTTTGATTCTTGGCGGGGCCGCGCTCGCCGTTAAGGCGCAGGCAAGCACCGAATTTCCAAGCCGGCCCATACGCCTGATCGTGCCGGTTGCGCCCGGCGGCGCACTGGATACCACCACCCGCGCCATCGCGCAAAAGCTCACGCAGGCCTGGGGGCAGCAAATCATCGTCGACAACCGCCCTGGCGCATCGGGCGTGATTGCCTTTGACATTGCGATCAAGGCGGCGCCCGACGGCTATACGCTGTTGATGATGTCGGCGGATCATGTCATCAATTCCGTGCCCTCGGCGAAGCGGCCGTACGATGTGACTCAGGATGTCGCGGCCGTCAGTCAGGCTACTGCACTTTCCTATCTGGTGTACACCAACCCCGCGGTGCCGTTCACGACGTTCAAGGAACTGCTGGCGTACGCCCGCGCGCACCCCGGCAAGCTAAATTACGGTACGCCGGGTACCGGCAGCTTGCAGCACCTGGGGTGGGAAGTCGTGAGCCAGATGGCCGGTGTGAAACTGAACCACGTTCCCTACAAGGGCGGCGCACCGGCGCTGGTTGCCACCATCGCCGGCGAAGTGCAAATCGGCTTCGTCACGCTGGCGAGCGCCCGCCCGCATTTGCCCGCCGCTCGTGTGCGGCCGGTGGCCGTCACCTCGCGCGAGCGCATGTGCGCCGTGCCCGAACTGCCCACGGTGGCAGAACTGGGCTTGCCCTGTTACGAGCTCAATCAATACTATGGCATGGTGATCGCGTCCAAGGCGCCGCCGGCTTTGGTCAAAAGAATCAGCGCGGGCGCGGCCGCGGCCATCAAAGCGCCGGATATGACCCAGCGGTTCGAAGCCGAGGGCTGGCAATTGGTCGGCTCGACCCCGGAGGAATTTCGCGCGGTGATCCGCGCCGATCTGGATAAATGGATCAAGGTCGTCAAGGCCATTGGTCTTTCACTTAACTGACGCCAGCGCGCAACAACACTCGTCAAGGACATCATGGCCAGGACTGCAAACTACTTCTAGGGCAAGACTATCGCCATTACCGGCGCCGGCAGCGGCATTGGCCGTGCCACGGCGCTGATCTTCGCCGCCGAAGGCGCGCGCGTTGTGTGCGGCGATATCAACGTGCCCGGCGGGGAAGAAACCGCGCGGCAGGTCGCCGCCCGCGGTGGCGATGCCATTTTCGTGCCGATCGATGTCACCCAGCGCGAAGCCGTGCGCCGATTCATCGGCGCGGGGCGCGAGCGCTATGGCCGGATCCACTTCCTGCTCAACTCGGCGGGCGGTGCGCTCAAGCGTGCTTCATTTCTGGAAATCGACGATGCGCTGTGGGATTTGAGTTTCGATCTGAATGTGAAGGGCACCTTCTACGGCATGCAGGAAGTGCTGCCCCACATGCTGGATAACGGCGGCGGCACCATCGTTAACATTGCCAGCATGGCGCACAAACGCGGCGGTCCCGGCACCTCCGTTCACTACGCCAGCGCCAAGGGCGCCGTGGTTACCATGACCCTGGGCGTTGCGCGCGAATTCGCCGACCGCGGCATTCGCTGCCTGTCGATTTCGCCGGCATCGGTTGATACCGCCTTTCAGGCCGCGTCCGGCACCTCAAAGGCGCAAGCGGAACGCGCGCTCAACAGCATCCCGATGAAGCGCATCGCAACTGCCGACGAGATCGGCGAACTGGTGTTGTTCATGTGTTCGGACGCGTGCGAGTTCATGACCGCCGATACGGTGTACGTCAGCGGCGGCGGCGGGTATCGCTAAGAAAAGCGGGCCGGGTCGGGACAGGGCGAAGCACGCACAAGCCATGGCGCCGCCGGCCGGATGCTTGCATGGGCCAAAGGATAAACCCGCCTCGATGCTGCCCATGCTTACCCCGCGCATGATATGGTGTTTCAGATGAGTGCTTCGGCAGTATTTATGTAGGCATGTGATTTAATTGAATATTTTTTTAAGGTGTTAAGGGGTCATCAGGAGTCTTAAGGTTCAGGAAAAGCAGGCATGGGCGTGATGTTTCCCCGCAGCCGAGATCCATGAACATGGCGTTCGCGTTCGGCGCGTAGTGGCACCGCAATCCACAACGTCGGAAAATCGGTACGCGCCTAACGTCAAACAGCGGTCGTGCGATGGTGTCCGTGAGCGATAGGCGGACGGCTACTTGCCCTTGCGCCGATGGTATTGATCGGCAAGCACGTTGCGCACGTGTGGAAACCCGATCGACGTGGCGCCGCCGTCGACGACGATTTCGCTGCCCGTGACATAGCTCGATTCATCGCTTGCCAGAAACAGCACGCATTGCGCGATCTCCAGCGGCCAGGCCGCGCGCGCGATCGGAATCGCCTGCCGGTTGGCCGCGCGAAAGGCCGGCGATGCGTTGGCTGCCATGCCAGTCTCCACAACCTGCGCCGGATGCACCGAATTCACCCGCACGCCCCAGCGCAGGTACTGCAGCGCGGTGGCCTTGGTCACACCGCGCAGGCCCCACTTGCTGGCCGCGTAGGCAACACCGGGATGCCCCACCAGCGCCGCCGTCGACGATATGTTCACGATCGAACCGCCGCCCGAATCACGCATCAGCGGCAGCACTGCGCGGGTGCCGATCATCGGGCCCGTCAGATTGATGGCGATCACGCGTGCCCACTCGCGGTCGGTCACTTCGGCCACCGGCGTGCGGCTCACGATGCCCGCGTTGTTCACCAATACCTGCAGCCCGCCGAATTCACGCCGCGCGAGTTTGACGGCGCGCGTCCAGTGCGCGGCTTTGGTGACATCGAGATGGAGGTAGGCTGCGCGCCCGCCGCGTTCGACGATCTTGCGCGCAAGCGCCTTGCCTGGCGCGTCGATGACGTCGGCGAGTATGACGGCCGCGCCCTCGGCCGCGAACAGTTCCGCCTCGGCCAAGCCTTGGCCGCCGCTCGCGCCGGTGATGAGCGCTACCTTGCCCTGCAACCTGCCTGGCTTAACCATGGGCTCTCCCAGTGTTGTCGGTGTGTTGTCGGTGCGCGAGCGACCCTTAGCGCGCCGCCGCGCGCTTTCTCACGATGGCATCCGGTATTTTCTCGGTTTGATCGGTATCGGGTGGGCCTTTGAGTTCGACGGTGTTGCCGTCCGGGTCGGTCAAATACAGGGAGGGGCCGTGACCTTGCGCGCCATAGCGGCTTGTCACGGCGCCACACACGATGCCTTTGCGTTTTAATTGCGCGCGAATTTTCGGTTCCGAAAACTCGGCGATTTGCACGCAGAAATGATCCATGTTGCGGCGTTTGCGTCCCGCGGCGGCTCCACCCGCCTTGCCCGCGGCCCCGTTTACGTTGACCAAATCGATCAAGCTTGCGCCGGCGCGAAGTTGGGTCAACCCGAGGGACGGCAGCACCCGCTCGATCTTGCAGCCCAGCACGGCGGCATACCAGGCGCACGCGCGCGGCACATCCGTCACTCGGAGAACCACGTGATCGATGCCTAGCGCCTTGATCGCCGCCATGTGGGATTCTCGTTATCGCTCTTGGTCTGACTCGCGCAAGATCTCCACCCGGTTGCGGTAAAACGCAATGAAGTCCTTGATGCCCGCCACCGGCTGCAAGGGCTGCTCGTAGCTCCAGGCCACGTTGTCCGCATTCGCGTCGCCCACACGGAGCGACCAGTAGGAGGCGACCCCCTTGTACGGTCAGCGGCTGGAATGTGTGGTGCGGTTAAGAAGATCCATGCGAATCTCGTCGCGCGCGAAGTAGTAGACCGGCGCATGCCCATCTTCATCCATGATCATGGCGTGGGCCGCATCGACGATGGTGGTGCCCGCGAACACCACGCGTATGCGCTCCGAGGTTGGGTGAAACGACAATGGAAAGCCCGGCTGGCGCTCAAATCCGGGTGTTGGGCCGGCGTTGCTTGTGGTCATGTGAAAGTACCTCGCAAGGCAATGAAGAAACGAAAGCGGCGTTTTCCCCTGAAAACAATCTATCCCGCGGCGTGCGCACGGTCAACCGCCGCGTTGCGCGCGACTTCAATACGGTTCGTCGCAGCCCGGTTGGTGTTGAGCCTTTCCAGGCGCGTCATGGCGCATTGGGCTGACAGCCAAGCCGCATACGCCCCGCCAGTTCAGGGTCGCACCGTTGATTTTAACTGGCGATGACTTCGCGCGCGGCGCGCACACCGCTGCGCAAGGCGCCGCCGACGGTCGCGGATTCGCCGGCCAGATCGGTGGCTTCGCCGGCAAAGAACAAGGTCTCGCGCAGCGGCTTTGCCAATTGTTCGCGCGCGCCCTGGCCGCCGGCGGCGAGGCTGCTGTAAGCGCCCAGGCAGTAGGGATCGTTGAGCCAATCATGCAAGTCGCAGCCAAGAAACTGTTCTCGTATTCCCGCGTGATGGCCGAACAGTGACTCAAGACTTTGCAGCGCGAGATCGATCATTGTCGCGGCAGGCTGTGTCGACAGCCGTGCGGCGGGCGGGCCGCCGCACCAGGCGACAAGCAGCGGCGCGCGTAGTGGAAACGTCGTCCAGAACGTCGCAAACGCGGGATGTGGCGAACGCAGAAAAGCGGCGTCGCGATAGCGCCCTTCACCGAGTGTTTCCCAGAATGCGTGGCGAAAGCGCAGCACAAGTTTGACGACGGCCCCCGCGTCTATGTGTTTTAACGCGGCGCGCTTTTGCGCCAGGGCGGGCATGAAGCGAACCGCGCCCGCCGCGCGTTGCGGCTGCTTAAGCACGCCCACCGGAAGGGTAATCACCGCTTGACGCGCGTTCGCACGAAAAGGCCGGCCGTGAACCAGCCCGCCGATCTCGACGTTGCCGCGGCGCCAGGTCACGGTTTTCACCTGCGTTGCCAATTGCACGCGCGCGCGCGGCGCGGTGAGTTGGTCCGCGAGAAACCGCAGCAGTGCGTGGTACCCGCCAGCGGGGCGCGAGACGACGCCGTCCGCGCCGCCGCCGCTGGTCCATTCCGTCACCACCTCGCGCGCACTGATCCGCAGCGGGTCGGCAGCATCGTAACCTTGCACCCGCAAACGCGCCTGAGCGATCGCGGCGCTCGGCAGCGCTTGGCCCAGTGTGTGCACCAGGAATTCTTCAAACGGAATATCGCGCTTTAGCGTGGCCGCAAACTTGCGCATGGCGCGGGTGATTTCGGGCAGCAGATCGGCGCGCGGGCTTAAGTTGCCCGCTGCGCCGGTCCATCGCGATTGCTTCGCTTGAACCACGGTACCGCCGGACTTTTTGAGCAGCGACAATACCGGCCGTGACGCGCCGTGGATGAATTCCGCGCCCAGTTCCATCGGCGCGGGCAACTCGGGATGAAACCGCGTGTCGCAGCGTCCGCCGATGCAGTCGCGCGCTTCGAGCACCAGCACACGGCGCGCGCTGCGGCGAATGATCTGCGCCGCGCAGGCGAGCCCCGCCGCGCCGGCGCCCACGATCACAACGTCAGCCGTGTGCTGATGGGACATTGAAGGCCGATCTTCGCGCGGGCGGCGGCCGAGGCGGCTAGCTTTTCAAGAACCGCTCCACGCTTGCCGCGAAAGCGTCGGGCTGATCGGTGAACAGCGCGTGCCCCGCGTTGTCGATACGTTCGACATCGCAGCGCGGCATCGTTTGCGAAAGCCGTTGCGCGAGTTCGGGCGACACGACATTGCTGTGGCTGCCGTACTGCAAGAGCGTCGGTGTCGATATCGATTGCACCATGCTCCACAGATCGAGCGCGGCCGGCGCGCGTTTTAGCACCGCGGGATCGTACTTCCAGGTATAGCGACCCGAGTCCAGCCGGCGCATGCCGTAGCGCACGCTTTCCTCGATCAAGTGCGCCGGTGCGCGGGACAACAACTTGCCCAGATAAGCCGTTGCGTGCGCTTGCGATTCAAATTCCCGCGGCGCCGGTGTTTCCGTCACGCGCGACCTATCGGCGTCCGCGGTGGCGGCGGGGCGCCCCGGCGTGATGTCCACCAGCACCAGGCGCGCCAGTTCCTGCTGATGGCGCGAGGCGTAGAGCATCGATACGCGCCCGCCCAGCGAGTGGCCGATCAAGGTGTAACGGCTAAGGCCGCGCGCCTGAATCACCGCCCGCAAATCCTGGTAAAAATCCTCCAGGTCGTAGCGGTTATGCCGGCACCACCCGCTATCGCCGTGCCCGCGCTGATCGATGGCGATAATGTGAAAGCGGTCTTTAAAGCGGCTGCTGAAATGATTCCATACATGCGCGTGCAGCCGGCTGCCATGGACCAGCACGATCGGGTGCTCGCCCTCGTTACCCCAATCCAGATGATGCAGCTTAACGTCGTCGCGAACGATGGTATGGCTTTTGGCCGAAACGGATGTCATGGTTGTCCAGGGTGTCGGAGGATACGCTCAGCGCATCTTACCCGACTCCGATCGTTCGTCGATAGCGGCCAGCGGTATTTGCTCACTCGCCCGCGGGTTGTTCGGCGCGCCGCGCGGGTTATTGACTGAGGCCACCGGGGGCGCGACACTCAAAGCCCCGCCGAGAATCTTGCCCAGTCATTCTGCCGAAGCGCGCCATGAAAAACGCTACCGAACAACTCGCCTACTTCATCGCCAACACCCGTTACGAAAACATTCCCGAGGTTGTGCTGGAGGCGTGCCGCACCATCATCCTGGATGGCCTTGCCAATGTGCTGGCGGGTGCGACGCTGGAGGAGCCGGCGCACGTGCGCCGTTATGTCGACCGCTTGGGCGGGCGGCCGGAGTGCACGGTGGTGGGCGCATCATTTCGCACCAATGCGCCGCTGGCGGCGTTTGCCAATGGCGCGTCGATGCATGTGCTCGATTACGAGCCGCAAGGCATACCGTCGACGCACGGCACTTCGACGTTGTTGCCGGGAATACTGGCGCTGTCGGAAGTCACCGGCGCGTCGGGGCGTGCGTTGTTGACGGCTTTTGCGGTGGCGTGGGAGGTGCAGCAGCGCATCGCCTCGGCCGCGCAAAAAGCCGAGTCGCGGCCGTTTCATCCGCCGGGGATTTACGGCCCACCGTCAAGCGCCGCCGCGTGCGCCAATTTGCTGGGGCTCGATGTGCACAAAACGCGCATGGCGTTGGGCATCGGCGCCTCGCGCACCGGCGCGCTGTTCGCCAACAACGGCACCATGACCAAGTGCACGCATCCGGGCAACGCGGGCCGCATGGGTGTTGAAGCGGCGATGCTCGCGGCCGACGGCTTGACCGCCAACGATGCCATTTTTGAAACCGGCCGCGGTTATGTTGAAACGCTGTTCGGCGAGCTTTTCGAATGGGACAAGCTACTCGATGGCTTGGGCACGCAATGGAACCTTGAGCAACGCGGCTTTAACATCAAGCGTTACCCCGCGCAGATTGCCATGCAATGGGCCACCGAATCGGTGGTGCTGTTGCGCGAGAAAAACCAGTTGCGGGCCGACGACGTGGAGTGGCTGGAGCTTGAAGTCTCCTCGCGCCGCCCGGGGCTGTCGCGGCCCGCGCCGGCGACGGGGCTCGACGGCAAGTTCAGCTTCGAGTATGTCGCGGCAGTGGCGTTGACGCAGGATCAGGTGGGTATCGATTCGTTTTCGGACGCAGTGCGGTTTTCCGCGCCGGTGCAAGCGGCGTTGAAGAAAATTCGCTTAAAGCCCAACCCCGATATCTCGACCTCCACGCTCGAAGCGTGGGTTCAGGCGCGCGCGCGGTTAAAGGATGGGCGCGTGATCACCGAGCGTTGCGACGCCTATCGCGGCAGCGCGCGCAACCCGATCACGCGCCAGGCGCATCTGGTTAAGGTGCGCGATTGCATGAGTCGCGCGTTGCCGATGCCGCAAATGGAACGCCTGATCGGCATGGTCAGCGAGCTCGATGAGCTTGCGCAAGCGCGCGTGTTGGCGCGGGCGTTGGTGGGGGAATAACGAAGGCACCTTCGGTCGAAACACCAACCTGTCGTTCCCGCGCAGGCGGGAACCCATAGGGTGTCTCAAGTGCTACGGTGTTATGGGTTCCCGCCTGCGCCGGAACGACAAGATGGTTGGGGTTGGTTATTTGTTCTACCGTACCTTAAACACTAACTTCCCTCGAAAATGCCGCCCCTCGCTGATCTTGTGCGCTTCCGCCGCCTGCGCCAGCGAAAACAATTTCACTTCCGGCGCTTTCACCGCGCCGCTGAGCGCAAGCGCGGCGATGCGTTCCAGGTGTGCACGGGTGCGCCCGACGTTGGGGCGCAGTGATTGCACGTCTTTGCGTTCCGGCTCCGGCGCCTTGGCGCCGGAGCCGATGAAGGCCGCGCGCCCGCCGGGCTTTAGCACCGCGAAGCTGCGCTGGGTGACATCGCCCCCCACGGTGTCGAACACCGCATCGCAGCCGGACACCGCCTGGGTGAAATCCACCGCGTTGTAGTCGATCACCTCATCGGCGCCGAGCTTTTTCACGTAATCGACGTTGGCCTTGCTGCAGGTGCTGACCACATACGCGCCGATATGCTTGGCCACTTGCACGGCGTAACTGGCCACGCCGCCGGCGCCGCCTTGCACCAGAATTTTCTCGCCTTTTTTGAGTTTGATCGTGTCTTCCACCGCCACCAGAGCGGTCAGGCCGATCAGCGCCAGCGCCGCTGCGTCAACGTGCGACAACTGCGGCGGCTTCTTCGCCACTATCGAAGCTTTGATCGCGATTTTTTCGGCGTAAGCCTGCTCTTGCCCGACATCACACACGCCGAATACCGCATCGCCCACTTTGAAATCGGAGACGCCCGCGCCCAGCACCGCGACCACGCCGGAAAAATCCCGCCCCGGGATGTACGGCAAATCAGCGATAGGGGCGTAAGTGCCCGCGCGAACTTTCCAATCCGCGCCGTTGACGCTCGCCGCGTGGATGTCCACCACCACCTGGCCGGGGCCGGCGACCGGGTCGGGGCGCTCGCCGTATTCCATCACCTCCGGGCCGCCGTGTTTGCTGAAGTAAGCTGCTTTCATGCCGTGCTCCTTGAAGAATTTGCGTGACCCAATCGTAACAGCCCGCGGCGCTGCTTTAGGCGAAAATAAAAATATCAATAAAATCAAATACTTATGTAAAATTGTGAGCGTGTGCGCAGTGGCGGCGCGGCCGCTTGCGGCTGGCCGCGTGCATGCGCCTTGCTAAAATCGATATTCACTTTCAGAAAAATTTCATCATGGCTTCCCACGAAATCCGCGTCATGACTTCGGGCGCGTTCACCGCGGCGCACCTTGCGCTGTTGCCGCAAGTCGAGCAACGCACAGGCAAAAAGGTAATCACGGTCACCACCTCGGTCGGCACCGGTGATGCCTCGATTCCGAATCGTTTAAAGCGCGGTGAAGTTGCCGACCTGGTGATCGTCGCCGACGATCTGCTGCGTCAATTGATCGCCGACAAACGGGTGCTGGCGCAAGGCGCCACGCAACTCGCGCGCTCGATGATCGGCATGGCGGTGCGCGCCGGCGCGCCCAAACCCGATATCGGCAGCGCCGACGCCTTAAAGCGCACGCTGCTCGCGGCCAAGTCGATCGGGTATTCGGCGAGTGTCAGCGGCCAATACCTCACCACCGAACTGGTGCAGCGCCTGGGCATTGCCGATCAAGTGTTGCCCAAGTGCCGCCATATCGGCGGCGGCGAGCGCGTCGGTGCGGTGGTGGCGCGCGGCGAGCTTGAGATCGGCTTTCAACAAATGAGCGAATTGCTGCCGGTGCCGGGCATCGATCACATCACGCCGCTGCCGCCGGAGGTGCAAAAAGTATCGGCGTTCACCGCGGGCGTGGGGGTGAATACCACGGATAAAGCGGCGGCGCTTGCCGTCATTCAATTTCTGGCATCGGCCGCCGCGCACCAGGCCATCACCGCGAGCGGCCTGGAACCGATTGCGCGCGCCTGAACAGCGTTGACGGCAGCCTCACGCCGCCAAAGCATGCTGATTTACATCCACG
Organism: Betaproteobacteria bacterium; assembly: GCA_016868015.1. Classification (GTDB taxonomy): domain Bacteria; phylum Pseudomonadota; class Gammaproteobacteria; order Burkholderiales; family SG8-41; genus UBA5216. The sequence continues at coordinate 12,453 of VGIF01000002.1, read as the reverse complement.
GCTTTAACAGCGCGCCGAATTCGTTCAAGGCGCGCTTGGTCGGCGAGCGCATGCGCGCGTTGGGGCGCGCACATGAGTGTTTGGTGCCGGCGCTGCCGCATCGCCCCGGCGAGGCGATGGCGTTATTACGCGGCTTGGTGGAACGGCATCGCAACGCCGCGCTGATCGGCAGCTCCTTGGGCGGCTATTACGCGACGTGGCTTGCCGAGCAGTACGCGCTGCGCACGGTGCTGGTGAATCCGGCGGTGCGGCCGTATGAGTTGTTGCGGGGTTATCTCGGCCCGCAGAAAAATATTTACACCGGCGCCGAGTATGAGCTCACGCCGCAACACATCGACGAACTGAAATCGTTTGACGTCGCAACCATCACGCCGCAACATTATTTGCTGGTTACCCGTACCGGCGACGAAACGCTCGACTATCGGCAAGGCGTGGAAAAATACCGCGGCGCGCGGCAGTGGGTGATCCCCGGCGGCGACCACGGGTTTGGCGATTTCGCCGACTATCTCGATGCGATATTGGCGTTTTGCGGTATTAACCCGTGAGCGCGGCTGATGCGCGCACCTTCAGCGCGCACCTTCAGCGCGCAACCCGGTGAATAATCGTCAAACCCGATAGCCTTCGACGCGCGGTGGCGGCGCTCAACGTTCGGGTATAACGGGTATAATGCGCGCGCGGCCCAAGCGATTGGGCCGCGCTTTTTTCATGGGTTCAAATGAACATTTTTTACGAAGAAGACGGCGGTTTTAAAGTCGGCGTGATCCTCGCCGACAACGACACGTCGCTGCAAGTCGAAGCGCCGCACGGTAAGCGCTCCAAGGTCAAAGCCTCTGCGGTGTTGCTGCGCTTCGATCAGCCGGCGCCGGCGAATTTCATGGCGGATACGCAGCGCATGGCGGCGGACATCGACGTCGATTTTTTGTGGGAATGTTGCGGCGAGCCGGAATTCGATTACACGGCGCTCGCGCGCGAATATTTCGGCCACGACCCCAGCGCGCTGGAGTCGGCCGCGGTGTTGGTGAGGCTGCACGGCGCGCCGATGTATTTCTACAAAAAGGGCCGAGGCCGTTACAAGGCGGCGCCCCAAGCGGCGTTGCAGGCCGCGCTTGCCGGCATCGAGCGAAAAAAGCAGCAAGCGTTGCAAAAGGATCGGTATGTGGCGCAGCTCGCCGAGGGGAAGTTGCCGCCCGAATTCACACCGCTCGTCAAAACCCTGCTCTACAAGCCCGATAAAAACAGCATCGAATATAAGGCGCTGGAAGAAGCCTGCGAGACGCTACGCTATTCGCCGGTGCGTTTGCTCGAGCGTTGCGGCGCGATTACTTCGACGCACGATTTTCATCTCGACCGGTTTTTGTTCGAGTATCTTCCGCGCGGCGAGGCGCATGCCGGTATACCGCCACCCGCGGATACCCATGAACTGGCGCTTGCCGACGTGGCGGCGTACAGCATCGACGACGCGTCCACCACCGAAATCGACGATGCGTTTTCGGTGAGCACGCGCGCGGCGGGCGGCGTGCGTATCGGCATACACATTGCCGCGCCCGCGCTGGGTATCACGCTTGACACACCGGCGGAAGCACTGGCGCGCGAGCGGCTTTCCACCGTCTATCACCCCGCCGGCAAAATCACCATGCTGCCGCCGGCGCTGATCGACACCTACACGCTTGCCCAAGGGCGCGAGTGCCCGGCGTTGTCGCTTTACGTCGAGGTCAATGCATCGGGTGAAATCGCCGCCACCGAAACCCGGGTGGAGCGCGTGCGGGTGGCCGGTAATTTGCGCCACGATACGCTGGAACCGGTGTTTCACGAAGCCGCGATCGCCAGAGGCGCGATCGATCACCCGCAAAGCCGGGAACTCATGGCGTTGTGGGATTTCGCGAAGGCGCGCATGAAAACGCGTCTGGGCGGCAACCCGCCGCCACAACAGCGCGCCGAATACAACTTTCACGTGGCCAACGACCGCGTCACCATCACGCCGCGCCTGCGCGGCTCGGCCATCGACATCGTGGTGTCGGAGCTGATGATTTATGTCAACAGCACCTGGGGCCGCGAACTGGCGGATAAAAAAATCGCCGCGATCTACCGCGTGCAAAGCGCGGGCAAGGTGCGCATGAGCACCGCGCCCGCGCCGCACGAAGGGCTTAACGTGGCGCAATATCTATGGGCCAGCTCACCGTTGCGGCGTTATGTCGATTTGATTAACCAGCGTCAGTTGATTGCCGCCGTGCGCAACGAGACGGCGCCGTATCAGCCGCGTGACGCCATGCTGCTTGCGGCGATGCGCGATTTTGAGCTGGCGTACGACGCCTATGCCGAGTTTCAACGCAACATGGAACGCTACTGGTGCCTGCGCTGGCTGACCCAGGAGTCGCGCACGCTGGCGCAGGCGACGGTGCTGCGCGAGAACCTGGTGCGCTTTGACGAACTGCCGCTGGTGCAGCGCGTGGCCTCGCTGCCGGAGCTGGCACCCGATACCACGGTGGAATTGGAGGTGTCGGCGATCGACTTGCTGGATTTGTCCCTGCATTGTGAATTCAGGCGCAAAGTCGATGGTGGCATCGCCTGAAAGGAAGTACTCACTGACCTGCCGTGGCGTTTGCGCAATTACTTGAAAAGTTCTCTGTAACTATCGGTAAACAAAAAGTTTTTCTTGCCATCTCAGGCGGGTTGGCGACACAATAGCGGCTCCCATGAGTGCTAAACCCAAAGCCCCAGTGGTAGCGTTTACGCGCCGCGCCAAGCGCGGGCATCAAATTGCGCGCCAGTCGTTGTTAAGCGAGTTGGATGCCCGCCTCGGACGCTTGGAAGCGCGTTTCGAGCGCGTGGTGACGCGGCTCGATCAGCGCGTCACGCGCGGGCCATTCGACCGGCGTTTCCAAATTGCGCTGACCGGCTCGATTTTGGTTCACTTGCTGGTGATCAGCCTGGTCACGTTCAAAGCGCCGCAGCCCGCGAGCGCGCGCAACGACAAGCCGCTGGAAGTGATTCTGGTCAACGCCAAGAGCAAGGCCAAGCCTGCCAAGGCGCAGGCGCTGGCGCAGCACAATCTCGATGGCGGCGGCAACACCGATGCCGAGCGCCGCGCCAAGAGCCCGCTGCCCGCGCTGCGCAATGATCCGCTCGCCAACGATCTTGCGCAGGCGCAACAGCGCGTGGCGCAATTGGAACGCGAGGTGCAGCGCCAGGTGATGACGCGGCAGCAATCCAGATTCGAAACCGCCGCCGCGCCGCCGCAGCCCACGCCGCAAGCGGAGCCGCAACCCAACATCACGCCCAAGATCAGCGAAGCCGACATCCAGCGCAGTCTGAACATTCAGCGCATGGAAGCGGAAATCGCGAAAATGTGGGATAGCTATCAAAAGCGGCCGCGGCGCCATTCCATTGGCGCCTCCGCCGTGGAATACCGCTTTGCGCGTTATGTCGAGGATTGGCGCATCAAGGTGGAGCGTCTGGGCGAGTTGCACTACCCGCAGGCCGCGCGCGATCAAAAAATCTACGGCAGCCTGCTGATGACGGTGTCGATACGCGCCAACGGCACGGTGGAAAACATCGAGCTGCGCCGCTCCTCGGGCAGCAAAGTCCTCGATGACGCGGCGCGACACATCGTGCGTCTGGGCGCGCCGTACGCGGCGTTCCCGCCGGATATCGCCAAGGACGTCGATGTCATCGACATCAGCCGCACCTGGCGCTTTACCAGCACCGACAAGCTCGAAACCGATTAGCGGTTCTCCGGCACTACAATTCACGCATGACCGACGCTTACGCCGTCATCGGCAACCCGGTTGCCCACAGCAAGTCGCCGCAAATCCACGCCGCGTTCGCGCGCGAGACCGGGCAGGCCATGGTTTACACGCGCTTGCCGTGTGAGCTGGGCAAATTTGCCGCGACCGTGCGCGCGTTTCGCGATGGCGGCGGCCGCGGCCTAAACGTCACCGTGCCGTTTAAACACGAGGCGTACGCGCTTTGCACCCAACGCAGCGCGCGCGCTGAGGTCGCGGGTGCGGTCAACACCTTGAGTTTTAACAACGGCGAAATCGTGGGAGACAACACCGACGGCGTGGGGCTGACGCGCGACATCACGCGCAATTTGCGCGTGGGATTGCGGGGTGCCAGCGTGCTGCTGTTGGGCGCGGGCGGCGCATCGTTCGGCGTGCTGGGGCCGTTGCTTGCCGAGGCGCCCGCGCAACTGATCATCGCCAATCGCACACTGGGCAAAGCCCAAGCGCTGGCCGCGCGTTTTGCCGCGCAAGCGGGCGCTTGCAACCTCGCGGTCAGCGGCTTTGCCGAGTTGCGCGGCCGCCAGTTCAGCGTGGTGATCAACGCCACCTCGGCGGGATTAAATGACGACATGCCGCCGCTGCCGCCGCCCCTGTTCGCGCCGGGCGCGCTGGCCTACGACATGGTGTACGGCAAGGACACGCCCTTCCTGCAATTTGCCCAAACGCACGGCGCCACCGTGGCCGACGGGCTGGGCATGCTGGTCGAGCAGGCGGCGGAATCGTTTTTTGTGTGGCGCGGCGTGCGTCCGGGAACGGCGCCGGTGATTGCGATGTTGCGCGCCAAGGCGTGAATTGCGCGGCGTAACACCCGCTTGCGTTGCATTCCCCTGTTTACCGGCGATTACCCTTCACCCTTCACCCTTCACTCTCTACCCCCCTCCCAAGCAGCATGTTACGCGCCGTTTTTCGCTGGTGTTTCCGATTAATGCTGTTAGCGCTCACGCTACTCATCCTGCTCCAACTGTGGTTCGCCGGCCACGTGGCGTATTGGGTGAAGTTTAATCCCTCGTCCACGGCTTTCATGCGTGCGCGGCTCGAGGTGATGCGCGAGAAAAATCTCAAGCTACCCAAAGCGCCCCATGTGCAACTGCGGCATCAATGGGTCGACTACGAGCGCATTTCGCCGCATTTAAAGCGCGCGATGATCGCGGCCGAGGATGCCCGATTTCTTGAACATCGCGGCTTCGATTGGGATGGCATGCAAAAGGCCTGGGAGCGCAACCGCCGCGAGGGCGCCGTCGTCGCCGGCGGCTCGACCATTTCCCAGCAATTGGCGAAAAATCTTTTTTTGCCCGGCAAGCGCACCTATTGGCGCAAGGCGCAGGAGGCGCTGATCACGGTGATGCTGGAGGCGATGATGTCCAAGCAGCGTATTCTGGAAATTTATCTGAACGTAATCGAGTGGGGCGATGGCGTATTCGGCGCCGAAGCCGCGGCGCGTTACCACTATGGCACCACGGCGGCCGGGTTGTCGCCCCATCAAGCGGCGCGCCTGGCGGCGATGACGCCAAGCCCGCGGCGTTACGGTCCGGGCGCCAATACCGTCTATCTGAACCACCGCACGGCGGTGATTCACGCGCGCTCGCGCGGCGTGCAAACGCCGTGACTCAGGCGGCGAGCGCGAGGCCCGCGATTTGCGCCACCTCGTCGGCCACGCCAAATCGCTGATTGCCCGCGCGCGTCACCGACGCCATCGCGCATTCGGCGTCATGCGTGAAAAAAAGCCGCACGCCGCGCGCGAGTTTGTCTTCGAGAAAACGTGTTTTTTCGTCGATCAGCAATTCGGGGTAGCGGTCGTAGCCCATGGTGATGGGCACGTTGACCCATGGGCGGCCGGGGATAAGATCGGCGCAGAACACGATGCCACCCCGATTGTTTTGCGCGCCGATGGTGGCGAGCAGCAAACCCGGTGTGTGGCCGTGGCTATATTCAAAGCGCACCAGCGTACCGAGCGTGGGCGAGGTATCGCCGTCGATAATTTCCAGCCGGCCGCTGGCTTGCAGCAGCCGCGGCAATTCGGGGATGAACGATGCGCGGTCGCGCGGGTGCGGCTTTAACGCGCGTTCCCAGCATTCACGGCCGACGATAAACTTTGTGTTGGGGAACAACAATGTTGGCGCCACGCCCGCCTGCCATGGCGCAAGCAAACCGCCCGCGTGATCGAAGTGCAGGTGCGACAGCACCACTGCATCGATGTCTTCGTGCGTGAAGCCCGCTTCCGCCAATGATGCGAGCAGCACGTGTTCGTCTTCCACCACGCCGTAGCGTTCCTTCAACTTGGGCTCGAAAAACGCGCCGATGCCGGTTTCGAACAACACGCGTTTGCCGTTGATGCCGGTGGCAAGCAACGCACGGCACGCCAGCGGCACGCGGTTATCTTCGTCCGGCGCGACCCAGCGCGACCACAGCGCGCGCGGCGCGTTGCCGAACATCGCGCCGCCGTCGAGCTTTTGCGAATTACCGAGTATGGACCAGAGTTGAATCACGTTGAACTTCCTTTTAGCCTCGAAGGTCACACAGCCGTCAAACCGGTAGCGCCGCGTTACTCGCGGCAGCGTCAAAACCAATAGCCGCGATTTCGGGTTTTCCCTGGCGCCCTCTGTGTTTTGTGTGTTTCATGCATGTTCACATTCGTCTTGCGCGATGTTCACCTGATGCGCCGCCGCAGTGGCTTCGCCCCACCTCGTCCCGATGATGTTGATTTAACGTAAGTATCTGATTTAATTAACTTTTTTATTTTGGCGCCGTTTGGCATAATATCGCGGAAACTGACTCTGGAGAGAATCATGCAACGCCGAAAATTTTTGCAAACCGTGGCGGGCGCCGGGCTCGCGCTGCCGCCGCTGTCATTTAGCGCGCTCAATGCTTTTGCCCAGCGCACGCCGGACGTAATTTTTGTGCCGACCGCGTTCGAAACCGTGAACGCGATGCTAAAGCTTGCCGAAGTGACCAGCAAGGACATCGTCTACGACCTGGGCTGCGGCGACGGGCGCTTTGTGGTCACCGCCGCGCAGCAATTCGGCGCGCGCGGCGTGGGCATCGATATCGATCCGCAGCGCATCCAGGAAGCGCGCGAGCTGGCCAAGCGTACCGGCGCTGATAACAAAGTGCGCTTCATCGAAGGCGATTTGTTCGAGGCCGATATCAGCGAAGCCACCGTGGTGACGCTGTATTTGTTGACGCGCTTGAACATCAAGCTGCGCCCCAAGCTGCAAAAGGAGTTAAAGCCCGGCACGCGCATCGTGTCGCACGCCTTTGACATGGGCGATTGGACGCCGGAAAAAACGCAAAACGTGGGCGGCTCGACGATTTATTTGTGGCGGATTCCAGGGCGCGCTTAGATTATGATGCAGCGCGTGTGCATCGCCGCCGCCGCTGCCGTGTTGGCGGGGTGCGCCGCCGGCGGCGGCGAGTTGCGTTACACGTTGCGTGACGGTGAGATCGCCGCGCCGCTCACCTCCGCCGCGCCTGACGCCGAACGCGGCCGCAAAATCCTGATAAGCCGCGACAGCAATTGCATTTTGTGCCACGCCGCGCCGGAAACCGGCGAGCGCTTTTTCGGCAACCTCGCGCCGCCGTTGTCCGGCGTGGGGCGGCGATTAAACGCGGCGCAACTGCGCGCGCGCATCGTCGATCCGTTTTATTTCGACAAAGACACCATCATGCCCGCCTATTACCGCGTCGGCGGTTTAAATCGCGTGGCGGAAAACCTGCGCGGCAAGCCGATACTGAGCGCGGAGCAGATCGAAGATGTGATAGCCTATTTGCTCACATTGCAATGAAACCCGGCTGTAAAAATATCGCCCGCCGCCGCGTGTTAAAAAGCCTCGCGGGTGGTGTGCTGTTACCCGCTGCGGCGCCAGCGCTGGCGCAAATGCCTTCCACGCAGCGCCTGCCGCTGATGCAACTGGTGCCGGTGTTAAAGGACATCGCCGCCGGCAAGCCGGTGAATGAAGGCAAGGTTAAGTTGGAGATTCCGCACCTCGCGGAGAACGGCCACCTGGTGCCGTTGACGGTCAGCGTTGAAAGCCCTATGACGCCGGATAATCACGTGCGCACGCTGTATTTGTTCTCCGAAAAAAACCCGCGCCCGATCATCGCCAAAATCGGCATGGGGCCGGGCACCGGCCGCGCGGCGCTGACCACGCGCATTCGCTTATCGGGCGCGCAATACGTGGTGGCGGTGGCGCAAATGTCGGACGGCTCGTTGTGGGCGGCGGCGGCGGACGTGATCGTCACCGAGACCGCGTGTTTGGACGCGACGTGAGGCACGGCCGATGACCGTCGCCCGCCTACTGGTGCCCGCGCAAGCCAAACGCGGCGAATTCGTCGAAGTGCGCATCGCGATACAGCACCCGATGGAAACCGGCTTTCGCATGGACAACAACGGCCGCGTGATTCCCAAAAACACCATCAGCAATCTGGTGTGCCGCTACAACGGCGCCGAGGTGTTCCGCGCGGAAATGGGTTCGGGCATCGCGGCCAACCCTTACCTGCAGTTTTATTTTGTCGCGCAGGATAGCGGCAAGGTCGAACTCGACTGGGTGGATGATGCGGGGGCGAAGGGGTCGGCGAGCGCGGCGATTGTAGTGACGTGAGGGGTGAGGCGTGAGGCGTGAGGCAGCACCCCGGGCGTTCCCCTCTTCCCTGGGCATAGGTATCTACGCGAATGGGCTCCCTGCATTGCGCGCAACGCGCGCGGGGCAAGGGCACACTTGGAGCCGAGCAGAGGGTTGGGGCGGGGGGACGTTCATCCGGTTACTCGTTTACTCGTTCACGCTTTTTTGTTTAGCGGTAACCACCGCCGACGCCGCCCAACCCTTTCGCCCCGACCCGCTCAAGTCTGGCATCGATTTCGTCGGCGCCGAAGTGCGCGGGCTGCAACAAGATGATTTCGCGAGTCCGGCGATGCTGTGGGCCACCCGCGGCGAAAAGCTGTGGGCGACACCGGCAGGCAAAAGCGGAAAATCCTGCGCGAGCTGTCATCAGGATGCGCGCGTGAGCATGAAGGGCGTCACCGCGAAGTATCCGAAAGTCGACCCCGGCAGCGCGCGGCTCGTTAATGTCGAAGGGTGCATCAACATCTGCCGCACACGGCATCAGCAAGCCGAGCCGCTGCGTTACGAATCGGATGAGTTACTTTCGCTCACGGTGTACGTGGGCCTGCACTCGCGCGGCATGCCGATGGCGGTGACCATCGATCCCCAGAATCGACGCAACTTCGAGCGTGGCCGCGATTTGTTTTACACGCGCCAGGGGCAAATCAATCTCGCCTGCACGCATTGCCACGACCGCAATTTCGGCAGGAAGCTGTTAAACGACACCATCAGCCAAGGCCACGGCAATCCGTACCCGGCGTATCGTCTGGAGTGGCAAACGCTGGGTTCGTTGCACCGGCGGCTGCGTGCGTGTTTCTTTGGCGTGCGCGCGGAAATGCCGCCGGCGGGTTCCCAGGATTTGCTCGACCTGGAGCTGTTTCTCGCCTGGCGCGCGCAGGGGTTAAAAGTGGAGACGCCGGGTGTGCGCCGTTAAGCGTTGTTTGAAAATTTTGATTGCATGTTGCCTTGTCGTTTCGACGGCGCACGCAGCGTACCCCGATAAACTCATCCGCTTGATCGTCGGCTTCGGCGCCGGTGGCAGCATCGATTTGCTGGCGCGCCTGTTTGCGCAACGATTGACGGAGAACCTCGTTCAGCAAGTAGTGGTGGACAATCGCCCGGGTGCCAGCGGCAATCTCGCGGCGGAAATCGTCGCGCGCGCCGCCGCCGATGGCTACACGATTTATATGTCGCCGCCGGCGCTGGTGGTGAATGCATCGCTCTACCCAAAAATCGCCTACGACCCGCTGCGCGATTTCGCGCCGGTAACACTGCTGGCCGCGGTGCAGAACGTGCTCGTTGCGCATCCCGGTTTCGCGGCGAAATCGGTGAAAGAGTTGATCGCTCAAGCCAAAGCCAACCCCGGCAAAATCGTTTATGCCTCCACCGGCAGCGGCGGCTCCGGCCACCTGGTGATGGAAATGTTCCGCGCGCAAGCGGGTATCGACTTGCTGCACGTGCCGTACAAGGCGATTGCACAAACTGCCGCGGATTTGATGAGCGGGCAAGTGTCGTTGTGGTTCCCCACCATGCCCGGCGCGCTGCCGCACATCAAGGCGGGGCGCATGCGCGCGTTGGCCGCCGCCGGTGCCAAACGTTCGCCCACGCTACCCGAAGTGCCGACGATGAGCGAAGCCGCGTTGCCGGGTTTCGAAGCCTCGACTTGGTACGCGATCCTCACGCCCGCCGGCGTGCGCAAAGAAATCATCGCGAAATTAAACGCCGAGTTTTTGCGCGCGTTGCGCGCGCCCGATATGCAGGAGCGGTTGCACGCGCAAGGCATCGAAGCGATCGGCACCACGCCCGAACAACTCGCCGCGCATTTACGCAGCGAGTTGACCAAGTGGGCGCGGGTGGTCAAAGTCACTGGCGTGCGTGCCGAATAAAATAATTAATAAAATCAATAACTTACGATTTATTCATAAAAGGGCCGATGGCGCTGATGCTTGCACCGGCGCGCCGTCGTGCAACCTGAGCGACACGCCACCCGCGGCGCGCGCGGGGTAGCGATATACTGCGCGCGCCGCGGGCGGCGTCATGCGGCAGCGATCCGCGGCGCGTGAACATGGCGCCGTTGAAAAGCGGCGTGGCGGCAAATTTCGGGCAGGCGGGTATTGAATGAGTGGGCAGGCCCAAGGCAGCAAAGCCTTGTGTTTGATTTTATAAAACTGGAGGAGTCTTATGAAGTTGATTAACCGTGTTGCGTTGGCGCTGATCGCCGGCGCATGTGTGGCCGGCAGTGCGCTGGCGCAAAAATATCCGCTGCGCCCGGTGCGAGTCATCGTGCCGCAGGCGCCGGGCGATGCCTGCGATACGTTCGCGCGGCTGATCGGGCACCACATGGGCGAGCGTCTGGGCCAGCAATTCGTCGCCGATAACCGGCCGGGCGCGAGTGGAAGCATCGGCCTGCACTTGACCGCCAACGCGGCACCCGATGGCCACACCATCGCTTGCGGGCAGGGCGGCAATATGTCGGTGCTGCCGCATACCATGAAAAACATCCCCTACGATGCGCTGAAGGATTTCGCGCCGATCTCGCTAATCGCCACCAATTACCTTGCATTGTTTGTCTATCCGGGCACGCCGTACAAAACCACTGCGGAGTTCATCAAGTTTTTGAAAGCCAATCCCGGTAAAGTGTCGTTCGGCAGCAATGGCGAAGGCGCGTTTTTACACATGGCTGCGGAGTTGTTTCGCGCCGCGGTAGGCTTCGAATACATCCATGTACCGTTCAAGAGCGGCGCACCGATGACGCAGGACGTAATGGCGGGGCGGGTCAATGCGGCGTTTAGTTCGTTTACTGGCGTCTACCCGTTCGTGCAATCGGGTCGTGTGCGCCTGCTGGGCATTGCCAAGGCGACACGCGCGCCGAATTATCCGGATCTGCCGACGATCGCGGAGACCGTGCCGGGGTTTGAATCCGGCGGCTGGTTCGGCTTTGTCGCGCCGGCGAAAGTGCCCAAGGACATCATTGCGCTGTTAAACCGCGAAGCCAACGCTGCGATGAAGCGACCCGATGTGCGCGCCAAACTCGAACAACTCGGCCTTGACGTGTGGACCGAGTCGCCGGAGTATTTCGCCAAGCTGATGCAAAGCGAGTTTGACAAATACGGCAAGGTGGTGCGCGATATCAAGCTGGTGCCGAGGTAAGCCGCGCGGATCGCTTTTAGTCGAGCTTCAAGCCGAGGCTCGCGGCGAGCTTGCCGTAATGATCGGCGTCGCGGCGAATCTGCGCGCTGAATTCGGCGGGCGTGTTACCCACCGGTTGCGCACCGGCACTGGCCAGGCGCTCGCGTACGTCGGGCGCGTTGAGGATGCGCACGAACTCGCCGTGTAGCTTGCCGGTGATCGGCGCCGGCGTGCCGCGCGGCACCAGTAGCCCGACCCACTGCGTCGATTCATAACCGGGCAACCCCTGCTCGGCCACCGTCGGCAGATCGGGCATGGCGGGCGAGCGGCGCGCGGTGGACATCGCTAGCGCGACCATGCGCCCGGCCTGCACGTGCGGGCGCACGCTGGCGGTGGTCATGCACAGCAGATTGACTTCGTTCGCGAGCAGCGCGGTTAACGCGAGCCCGCCGCCTTTGAACGGCACATGGGTTGCGTTGATGCCGGCGCGCTGCGCGAGCAACGCTACCGCAAGATGGGTCATGCTGCCGTTGCCCGCCGAGCCGTAGCGGATGTCCGTGCTCTTGTTTTTGGCGGTAGTGATCAGTTCTTGCAGGGTCGATACGCGCAAGCTGGGGTGGGCGACACAGGTCAGCGGATTGTCCGCGACTTTGGTGATGGCGTGAAAGTCGCGCTGCGGATCGTAGGAAAGCCTGCTAAAGAGGTAAGGGTTGATGCTCAGCGTGCCCACGTCGCCGAACAGCAAAGTGTGGCCGTCGGGCGCGGCGCGCGCGGCGAGCTCCACGCCGAGCACGCCGGAGCCGCCGCCGCGGTTATCCACGATCACCGGCTGCCCCCATTGCTCGGTTGACCCGCGTCAAATGTTGATCCAATGTCAGTGAGAGTTTTCAGTCTAGCTGTATTTCATTGCAAACTCAATCTCTGCCTGACCTCCTGCGGTGTTG
>VGIF01000001.1 GCA_016868015.1 Betaproteobacteria bacterium | reverse complement strand
CAATCTCAAGGATCACATCAAGCCGCTGGAGATCACCACGGATCATCAGCGCATCACGCTATATCGCCGCCAGCAAATGCTGGCGAAGTCTGCGCATTTCCGAGCGATTGAAGCGGTGGTCATTTATAACGCGCCATTCAGGGGCCAGTTGCTCGCCCATGCACAAGCCCTGCAGGGCTTGGCGAGGACACTGGATACACTGTTCATTCCCGGCACGGAAACAGAGATCGGCCAGCATGGCGCGAAGCCGGAAATCTGGCAGCACCCGGAAAGATTCGGCCGGCATGTTGCTGGTTTTCGGAAGGCCGCAGATGACTTGGCTGCTGCCGTAAAGGCGGATGGCGATTTGAATGCAGCTTATACCGACGTGCGACACCAGTGTCTCGCCTGTCACCAGTCCTACCGCATTTTCAAGCCGCAGCCCAAGCCCAGACCCTTGTAGCAGGCGCAGTTACGCGGATTTTTGCCGCATCATGCAACATACTTGCAAATTCCCGCCCGGCACCTCGCGAGATTTCGGAAAGAGGAGCGAAGCATGACGGATTATTTCAAGGTAAGCCCCGATGGCAAGGGCTATGTCGCGCAACGGTATGCCCAGGAGTTGCCGTTTCCGACACGCCGTGACCTGCAGAGCATCGAGGAAGGTGCTCTCATGATGCCGTGCTTTGGCGACGGCGGCCTTGTTCCCTGCATCACCCAGGACGCCGTTTCCGGCGAGGTGCTGATGCTGGGCTACATGAATCGTCAAGCGCTCTCGCTCACCATCACCAGTGGCTATGCGCACTACTGGTCGCGCAGTCGTCGCCAATTATGGGCTAAAGGCGAGCGTTCGGGGCAAGCGCAACAAGTCGAGCAAATTCTCATCGACGACGATCAGGACTGCGTATTGCTGAAAGTAAGGCTGACGGGTGGGGCGTCCTGCCATGTGGGATACCGATCCTGCTTTTTTCGCCAGTTGGTGGTGTCGAGCGGCAGTACGAGTTTCCGCTTGCGCTTTCTTGAGGATGAAAAAGTCTATGACCCGGCGCAAGCCTATGGCACAGGGATGTCCGAATGAGTTCGGCCACGCTAGTCCCGGTCACCCTTCTGACCGGTTTTCTGGGCAGCGGAAAAACGACCTTGCTGCGACAGTTGCTTACCCATGAGGAATTTTCGCAAAGCGCCGTACTGATCAACGAGATCGGCGAGGTGGGCCTTGATCATCACCTGGTACGGGAGGTGCATGACACTGTAACGGTGTTATCCAATGGCTGTTTGTGTTGCACGGTGCAGAGCGACCTTGTGAACGCGCTGCGGGAATTGTTGTTTGGCCGCGGAAGCAATGGCATCGCGCGTTTTACCAGTGTATTTGTCGAAACCACGGGGCTCGCAGACCCGGCGCCGGTGGCGCGGGCGCTGATGAGCGATCCGCACGTGATGCAGCACTACCGCCTCGATGCCATCGTCACTGCGGTAGACGCGGTGTTTGGCATGCAGCAGCTTGACGCGCATCGTGAATCGGTCAAACAGGTGGCGGTGGCAGACCGCATTGTCTTGACCAAATGCGACCTTGCCGAACCGGCGCAACAAAACGCACTAACAGCGCGCTTACGAGTTCTTAACCCCGCAGCGCCCATCGTGCCGGCCGTACTGGGCGCAATCGAGCCTGCGTTGTTACTCGACACCAGCGTTGTCGCCGCATCGCGCGAGCCAACGCACGTGACGCGTTGGCTCGCAGCGCACCTTTATCAGCCGAGAACCGGCGTTAAAACCGTCTTAAAGCACAAAGCGGAAGCCACGCACGATGAACTCGTGCGTTCGTTTGTACTGCGCTTTTCGCAGCCGCTGGCATCGGAACGCGTGCTGGCGGCGATCAAGCTGTTATGTTCGCTTGCGGGAGAACGCATCTTGCGCGTCAAAGGGTTGCTCAATGTCGTGGGCGAAACGCTGCCGATGGTGTTGCACGGGGTGCAGCATGTCACTTATCCATTGGTAAGGCTCAGCGCCTGGCCCGACCAAGATCGGCGCTCGGTGCTGGTGTTCGTTGTGCGTGATCTCGATCCCGATTTCGTTTACAAGACGATGGCTGGTGTATTGGGCCACGAAGTAATATTGGTGCCAAGGGTACCAATAGCGGTGTAGTATTTTTTTAGGCGTACACTGCACGTAGCTATCCCGTGAGCGGCCTATCCCATTTGTAAATGTTCACCATCGCCAGCATCGCAAACGCGCGATTGGCGTTCTTCTTTAACTCGCGATAGCGCGCCTTGGCAAATCCCTACAGTGTCTTCAGTGGCCGGAACACGTGCTCGACCTTGGCCTGCACAGAGGAATTGCGCCGGTTGGCGAGCTTGTCCGCTTCGGTGAGCGGGCGGTTACGGTAGGCGCGCTGGTTGGTGAAGTCCTTCGCCTTGGGCGCAATCCGATTGAGCACGGGTTTCTGGTTGCGATGTCGTAAAGAGCGTCCTCACACGCCTGGTCAGCGAGGTTGAACCCGTTGGCCGGCAGATGCATGCTGCGCCTTGGTTGCTTTGATTGCCTTGGTTACCTTGGCCGCCATGTCCAGCGCCACCCAGGTGCCGGGCCCGACGATGCCGTCGATATCCAGCCGTTGTGCACGCTGAAACCACGCCACCGCCACTTCGGTGCCGGGACCGAAGTCGCCGTCGATCGAGAGCATGAAGCCGAGCTTGCGCAGCGCAAGCTGCAACTGAATGACGGCTTCGCCCTTGGAGCCGCGGCGCAACACCGGCCGCGCGTTGCGTGGCGTGGTGCCTTCGAGCATCAGGCCTTCGATGCGGGTGATCGCGGCCTTGGCGCGCGTGGTGCGCTCGCGCCGGTCGTCCAACCCGTTAAGCCCGCCGTTGATCAAGCGCGTAACGGTGATAAGGTCGTCGTTATCGGCAGCGGCATTGATGCGTCGGCTTTTCCAGTACTCGCAAGCGATGCTGAGCGAGAGCGCGGGCTGCGCGGCGCGCTCGGGGAAGTTTTCCAGATCAATGTTCAGCGCCTTGCCGGTGTCGCGGTAGTTGGCGCGGCCGGTGAGTTGAATCAGGCCGCGGCCCTTGTAGCGGCGGCCGTCGCCCGGTTTGGTGTTGCCCAGATCGCGCCGGCCCTCGTAGGCGTCGCCGCTGGCGAATTCCTCGGTGGTGCGAAAGCCCGCGGCTTCGTGGCAGGTCTGGCCCAGAAAATGCGCGATGCGTAGCCGCGTGGTGATGGCGTAGGCGGCAAGCGTGGGCGCGAGCACTTCGCCAACCGCTGCGGTGATGCGCGTTTGCCGTTCGGCCCACTCGCCGCTAAAACGCGGCGCGATTTCACGCATGGTTTGAGCATCTACGGGAATCATCGCGCGGTCTCCTGTGTTGCCGGGTTGAGGTGCCGGCGGCGCACCGGCATTGTCGCCATTGTGATCGCGGCCGGTGCCGCCGGGCCATCGCAGGGTATGTCATTTGGGGCTGAAGGTATAGTGCCCACTGGCGGGGATGAGCTTGATACGCTCGGCAAACAGGCACTCGTCCATGGCCCGCAAGCGGCGGCTTACCTCGCGGCCCATGTTCATGTAGATCAGGGCAAGCTGCGCCAGGTCGTGTGCATGGACTTCGGCCAGGGTCGCGCTGCCGATCTCGACCGCGCAGCTGTCCTCGAGCGCGAGCAGCGAGGCGCTGCGCGGCTGCAGATCGATCAGGCTCATTTCACCGAAACAGTCGCCGGCGTGCAAATGGTGCAGCAAATATTCATGGCCTTGCCACGCCTTCAGTACCGCCGCTTCGCCTTGCTCCAGCACGAACATGGAGTCGGCGCGCTCGTGCTCGCGGAAAAAGAACCCGCCTTTGGCTACGGCGATTTGCGGCGAAGCATCGAGGATGAATTGCAGGATATCCGCGCGCACACCGCCGAAGATGGCGGTGTTCTGCAGCACGGCAACGCGTGACGGGTTCATCACTGGATTCCTGTGCTGGCGCGATGGGTGCAAGCTTGCCACAAACCTCGATGGCGTTAGAGATGCGCTGACACTGATGGAAGGTATTTTTGTAAGTATTTGATTTAATTGAATATTTTATTTAAGCCAACGGTGGCGAGCTGGCTCGCGCGTAGGCGGCGGCGCAGCCCTCGCATGAAAGCGGGGCTGGCAGGTTGAAGTTTTTCTGGTCCGCACGCAACGGCATGTTCAGCGCGTTGATGGCGCTAAAGCTTGAGCCGTGTGCGATGCGCAACCCGAAGGCTCGGGTGTTACATCGTCGCGGCGTTTGCGTGGTATTAAGGTGGACCCGCCGTATTACGCAAGGCGCGGCGACGCGCTTATACTGAGCTTTTATCCTGACGGGTTCAAATACCCCAACACCATGAAACCACTGACCGAACCCTGGTACCGCCTGGGCTATATCACGCCGCATCCGATAGTCGACAATGTCGCCTATCAGTTTTACCGCTTCGCGCCCGATGGCGTGATGTTGATGCTCGCCAATCTGGAAATCACCGACTATTCAACAGCGGCGGTGGATCATGAGATGCCGCTATTCTGGAAACACGTCGAGGAGCTCGCGCATGCCGGTGCCAATCGCATCGTGCTGACCGGGGTGCCGGTGTCGGCGGCGCTCGGGCGCGAGCGGGTGCTGGCGATGAAAGCCGAAGTCAAAAAACGCACCGGCGTTACCTTCGACACCGACCTCGAAGCCATTGCCGCCGCGGCCAAGCATCTGAACGCCAAAAAAGTGGCGCTCGCCACGCGTTGGCACGAGCCGCTGAATGATGCGGTGGCGGCTTATCTCCAATTAACCGGCATCGAAGTGGTCGGCCGCCAGGCGCGCGGCGCCACCATGGCGGAAAACGCCCAGTTAAAAGCGTCCGATGGCATGCAGCTTGCGATCAACCTGGGCCGTGGCGCACTGCAGGCCGCGCCGCAAGCGCAAGCGCTGGTGTTGCCCGGCGGCCGCTGGCTGAGCACGCATGCGGTGGCGCCGCTGGAGGCGCAATTCAATAAGCCGGTGCTGCTTAATTTGAATTGCAGCCTGTGGGCGGCGTTGCGCGAAGCGGGGCGCGGGGTGCCGGTTCAAGAGCAGGGCTTGCTGTTAGGCTCGAATTAAAACCACGAGCCATCGACCGGCAGACTCATCCGCGCGGTATTCGAGTCCGGCGCCTGCAGGGTAAACAGGGTATGGACGCTGACACCAATGACGGCGCGGATTTGGGTAAGCTCAAGAACTGTTTTCAATCCGCGCGTCACAGCCAACATTGCAGGAGCAGGGTATGGATCAAGCCGCAACGTCATTCGATGCAACCACCACGCTGCTGCTCAACGTCGCCGGGCGAAAAGGCTACGACGTGCTGCCGCCGCAAGTGCTGCACGCGACCAAGCTAAGGTTGCTCGATGCGTTGACCTGCGCGATTGCCGCTTACGATCACCCGACCAGCGTGCTCGCGCGCAAGTCCGCCGAGCGCGCGAGTGCCAGTGCGCCGGCGACGGTGTGGGGCAGCCCCATCAAAACCACGCCCGAAGCGGCGGCGTTCGCCAACGGTGTAATGACGCGCTTGCTCGACATCAGCGACACGTTTTTGGGGAAAAGCCGCGGCCATCCGAGCGACATGATTTCCGGTTTAGTGGCGGTGGCGGAAAGTGCGCGCTGCGATGGGAAAGCGCTGCTTGAAGCGATGGTGCTGGCGTACGACGTGTATTGCAGTTTCGCCGATGCCATCGACATCAACACCAAGGGCTGGGATCAGCCGGTGTATGGCATTTTGGGCTGCGTGATGGGTGTGGGGCGTTTGTTGAAACTCGACCGCGCGCAACTCGGCAATGCCATCGCGCTGGCGCTGGGGCCGAACATGACGCTGGCGCAGGCGCGGCGCGGGCATTTGTCGAATTGGAAAGGCTGCGCGGGGGCCAACGCCTCGCGCAACGCGGTGTTCGCCGCGATGCTGGCGCAAGATGGGTTCACCGGCCCGAGCGCGGTGTTCGAAGGCGAGGGCGGTTTGTGGGAGATTATCGGCCACCACGATTGGCCGATCCCCGAAGGGCGTTATTGGATTTGTGAAACGCATATCAAAGGGTTGCCGGTGTGTTATCACGGCCAGTCGGCGGTTTACGCGGCGCTGGCGCTGCGCGATCGCGTGAAGCTTGACGACATCGAGGAAATTCAAGTCGGCGCCTATGCGGCGGCGGTAAACATGATGGGCAAGGACGCCAACCGCTGGGCGCCGACCACGCACGAAACCGCGGACCACAGCATGCCGTTTTGCGTGGTGAGTGTGCTGCGCGACGGCGAGTTCAATGCGCAAACGTTTTCGCAGGCGCGCTTGCACGACCCGCTGATGTTGAAGCTGATGGCCAAGGTGAAAGTGGCGGAGGATGCGAAGCACAATGCGGTATATCCGCAAGCCGCGCCGGGGCGTGTGCGGGTGCGCTTGACGGGTGGCGCGGTGTTGGATCACGAAGTGATTTATCCCAAGGGGCACGCGAAAAATCCGATGAGTGATAGTGAGGTGGTGGCCAAGTTCAATAACATGACGGCGGCGCGGCTATCTTCGGCGAAAAGAACGCAAGTATTTGATTTAATTGATAATTTTGAAACGGCAAGTGATGTCTCGAAATTGCTTGGATTGCTTGCCGGATAAACGATAAGAATACGAAAACAACTTTCGACTGGTGTCGTTCCCGCGCAGGCGGGAACCCATGGGCTGACTTAAGTGGAAACGGTGTTATGGGTTCCCGCCTGCGCGGGAACGACACAGTGGTGGATCAACGATGGACAAGAACTTGATGTGCGTAGAGGTGAAATGACATGATCGAATTCAAAACCATTTCCTACGAAGTGGTGCAAATCGGCGAAGAATTTCGTTCCGATGATTTCACGGTGAAGCCGGAAGATGTCGATACCTTCGGCTATGCGGTAGACGACCACGATCCGTGGTATTTCGAAGACGATGACAACGAACGCGATTCGCCCTACGACGGCAAGATCACGCACCCGGTGTTGCTCGGCAACCTCGCGCTATTCATGCGCCACAACAAATACATCGTGCCCGCGGGCTTACACGCCAAGATTCACTGCGAGTTCGTGGCGCCGATTCGCGTCGGCATGCATGTGCGCGTATATGGAAAGTTGATCGACAAATACGAGCGGCGCGGGCGCCATTACATCGTCACCCGGTTCGAAACGCGCGAGGAGGACACCGGGCAAGTGCTGGTGCGCGGCAATTTCACGCAAATGATATTTCCGCAATCGGGGGTGCATCAACATGCCAAGCGTTGAGTTGAAAGCGGGCGCGGCGCTGCCGGCGCTCAAAAAGACCATCGTGCAGCGACAGATCGATTGTTATTCCGGCGTGCGGCCGAATTCGATCCACACCGATCTCGAATGGGCGAAGCAAAAAGGTTTTCCGCGCACGCTGGTGCAAGCGCTGATGTCCACCGCCTATGTGTCGCAAATGATGGTGAAGTGGCTGGGCGCGGGCTTTGTGCAAGGTGGCCAGATTTCCGCGAGTTTCATCAACCCGGTGTACGAGGGCGACACCTTGACCGCGCGCGCGGTGGTGAAAAGCGTCGAGGATGTTTCTGGCCGGCCGCATGTCACTGTCGAATGCTGGTGTGAGAATCAGAATGGACTGAAGACGATGGTGGGCAGCGCCAGTGGCTTTACCGATCAGTTACGCAACAAACAGTGAAACGCAATGGCCGCAGCAAATAATGCCAACGATATTACGCCGTTGATGGCGCCACGCTCCGTGGCACTCGTAGGCGCCACCGATCACCTCACCTCCTTCGGCGGACGCGTCTACCAGCAAATGATGGGCTTTGGCTTCAAGGGCAATATCTACCCCATCAACCCGCGGCTCGCCGACATACGCGGCGTAAAGTGCTACCCCAACATCAAGGATTTGCCCGAAGTGCCGGATCACGTCGGCATTGTGGTGTCCGCCGAGCGCGTGTTCGACGTGCTCACCGAGTGCGGCGAAAAAGGCGTGAAGTTCGCCACGGTGTTCAGCGGCGGCTTTAACGAAATCGGCACGCTGGAAGGGCGCGAGCGGCAACAGCGTTTGCTCGAACACGGTAGAAATTACGGCATACGTTTCATGGGGCCCAACTGCAATGGCATCGTGAATTTTGTCGACCGCTTCGCGATGACCTCTACCGCCGCAGTGAAAGGCCAGTACGCCGCGCCGGGCGATATCGGCGTGGTGAGCCACAGCGGCGGTTTGGGTCAAATCACCGTGATGTGGCGCGCGATGGAGCACGGGCTTGGCATCAGCTACGAGGCGAGTTGCGGCAACGAGGCCGATATCGACACGCTCGATTTCGCGCGCTTCATGCTGCGCTCGGAAACCACCAACGTGGTGCTGCTGGCGATCGAGGGCATCAAGAGCGGCGACAAATTCCGTGCGTTGGCGCATGAAGCAGCTGAGCTGGAAAAACCGCTGGTGATTCTGAAACTTGGCGCCACCGAGGTCGGCAGCCGCGCCGCCGCCTCGCACACCGGCGCCATCGCCGCCGACAACGACATCGTCAACGCGGTGTGCAAACAATACGGCTTGATCCGCGTGAATGAGTGCAACGAGTTGTACGAGACCGCGGTGTTCCTGCGCAAGCGGCGCTGGCCCAAGGGGCGCGGGCTGGCCGCGGTGGCGCCCACCGGCGGCAATGTGGTCAATCTGGCGGATGCCGGCGCAATTTTCGATTTGCAATGGAACGCGTTTACCAATGACACGCAAGCCGCGCTGGCGAAACTGATGCCGGGCTATGGCAAAGTCGGCAATCCCACCGATCTCACTTCGGCCGCCACCGGCAATCAAGAGTTTTACCGCACCGCGCTGATGACCATCGCCGCCGACCCCGGTGTGGATGTGATGATCCCGATCGTGCCCTCGCCCAGCCGGGCCAATTTGCTGCAGACGGTGGAGATCATGAATCACTGCGGCAAGGAAACCGCGATGCTGTGGATCGGCGGCTGCACCGATGATAACAATTATCGCGCGCGCGATTTGATCAGGGAAGGTGTAGCGGTGTACCGCGATGCGACACCATGCACGCGCGCGATACGCGCGGCGTACGATTTCGGGCAGTATGTGCAAGCGCGCAAGTCCGGTAAGCTGACACCCGAGCGGCCGGCGGGTATCGATCAAGCCGCGACAGAGCAGTTATTAAAAACCTTCGGCAAAAAAATCACCGAACGCGAAGCTAAGTTGGTGCTGGCGTGTTATGGCTTGCCGGTGACGCAAGAGGTATTGGCGAAGACTGATGATGAAGCCGTGAGCCACGCCGCGAAAATCGGCGGCAAATTGGTGCTCAAAATCGATTCGCCTGATATCGCACACAAAACCGAAGCGGGTGGCGTGAAACTCGGTGTTGAAGGCAAGGTGGCGATTGCCGAAGCGTTCGAAACCATTATCAAATCCGCCAAAACGTATGCGCCCAACGCCCAAATCAACGGCGTGCTGGTGCAGGAAATGGCTAGACCGGGCGTAGAGCTGATGCTCGGCGTGATTCGCGATCCGGTGTTTGGGCCGATCGTCGCCGTCGGGCTTGGCGGGATTTTTGTCGAGGTGTTAAAAGACATTGCCTATCGCGCGGCACCGGTCACGCCGCTGCAAGCGAACGAGATGCTCGACGAGCTACGCGGCAAAAAATTGCTCGAAGGCGTGCGCGGCACGGCAGCGCGCGACCGCGACGCGGTGGTGGATGCCATCGTGCGCTTGTCGTGGTTTGCCGCGGATTTTCGCGATGATGTAGCCGAACTCGATATCAATCCGCTGATGGTTTATCGGGCGGGCGAGGGATTGCGTGTGCTCGATGCGTTGATCGTGCGCGCACAATAGCTCGTCGTTCCAGTGCAAGCCGGGAGCCAGGTCGTAACCGTTCGGCGCGCAGCGCCGCAACCCTGAAACGTCGGCGTGCGTGCAATACAGTAAAATTCAGAAGAAATTTTGTTGCGCTTTACGACCCGACCGGAGCCCACCCATGAACACCGCCTCGACGCTCTCTCAGCGCACCGCCCAATTCGTTGCAGCCTGTGATTGGCAAGCCGTGCTGGCGGGTGTGCGCGAACGCGCCGCGCTGGTGATGCTCGATGCCATCGGCACCGCGTTCGCGGCGTCGCGTTACCCATTCGCGCCGGTGGCGTTGTCGGCGCTGTCGAGTTTGGGCCAAGGCGACAGCGTGGTGATTGGCAGCGATGCCAAACTCGCGCTGCGCGACGCGGTGGTGATGAACGGCATTTTGGTGCACGGTCTCGATTACGACGACACCTATTTGCCCGGTTCGGTGCATTTGTCGGCGAGCAGCGTGCCGACGGTACTGGCGCTGGGCGCGCAGCACAAGGCGAGCGGTAAAGACGCGTTGATGGCGTGCGTGCTGGGTTTGGAAATCGGCGCGCGCATCGCGCAAGCGGCGCAGGGTGGTTTTGTCAACGCAGGCTTTCACGCCACCGGCATTGCCGGCGCGTTCGGCGCCACGGCGGCGGCGGGGCGTTTGATGCAGTTGAACGCCGAGCAACACGCGCTGGCGCAAGGCATTGCGCTGTCGTTCACCGCCAGCACGCTGCAGCCGCTGCAAGAAGGCGCGTGGACCAAGCGTGTGCATCCGGGCTGGGCGGGCTCGTCGGGCATTACCGCGGCAGCGTTTGCCAAAAGCGGTTACGTCGGGCCGCTGCAGGCCTACGACGGACGCTTTGGGTTGTACAGCGCGTTTCTCGGCGAACACGGCAAGAGCGCACGGCCGGAGATGGTAGTGGAGGGCTTGGGTGAAACTTGGGAATTCACGCGCACGTCGATCAAGCTTTATCCGGCCTGCCATCAGTTGCACGCGTTTATGAACGCGGCGATACGTATAGGCAAGAAGGAAGCTTTGAACGCCGATAAGGTTGAGTCGGTGCGCGCGCTGATCGCCGATGCGGCGATACCGTTGGTGTGCGAGCCGCTGGAGGCGAAGTTTAAGCCTAACGGCAGTTATTCGGCGCAATTCAGCCTGCCGTATTCGGTGGCGTGCGCGTTGCAGCGCGGCAAGTTCGGCTTGAATGAAATCGAAGCGCCAGCGTATACCGATGCGTCGTTGCTGGCGCTGGCGCAAAAGGTTCAGTATGAAATCGATCCGCATCCGGGGTTCCCGAAATCGCGTTCGGGGGAACTGATTGTCAAGCTGAAGGATGGGCGCATCTTGCGCGAGCGCGATGAGATTTTGCCGGATGAGCCGGCAGGGGCGGAATCCATCATCGCGAAGTTTGAGCAGAATACGGACGGCGTATTGTCGCGGGGTGATGCGGCACGGGTGCGGGATACGGTGTTGGGGATAGAGCAGGTTGCAGACACCAATGAACTTACGCGGCTGCTGAGTGTTCGTGCT
Source organism: Betaproteobacteria bacterium (assembly GCA_016868015.1). GTDB lineage: Bacteria > Pseudomonadota > Gammaproteobacteria > Burkholderiales > SG8-41 > UBA5216. The sequence continues at coordinate 50,348 of VGIF01000001.1, read as the reverse complement.
GCCGCATCGATTGAAAAGAAAGTGGTAAACGCGTAATGCACGCGCGAGTGATGCTGTGTTATGGGTTCCCGCCTTCGCGGGAACGACATGTCTGGGAGGGTTAGCATGCCGTTATTGGCGCAGAAAAAGGGGCACATATTGACGTTGACGTTGTCGCGTCCCGGTACTCGCAACGCCTGGGATGATGATTTCAACGTGGCTATCGTTCGCGAGCTGGATAAAGCCATCGACGACGACGATGTGCGCGTGGTGGTGCTGACGGGTGACGAATCGGCAGGCGCGTTTTCGGCGGGCGCGAATCTCAAAAAAGAAAGCACGCACACCACGGGGGGGGCTAAAAATTTCGTCAAAAAAATCCGCCGGCCGCGGCGCTTCACGGCGAATTTTATCGGCGATTTTCCCAAACCGGTGATTGCCTCGGTCAACGGCTATGCGATTGGCGTGGGTGCAATCGTGAGCCTCGCTTGTGATTTGATCGTCGCCAGCGACAAGGCCGAATGGCGGTTGCCGCAGGTGGCATTGGGGATCATTCCCAATTACGGCGGTGGCACGCGGGTGGCGCGTTATGCGGGCAAAGGCATGGGTATGAAACTCGCAATGGGCTTTGCCTTGAAGGCGGAGGAGGCGTACCGCCTGGGCATCGCGCAGTGGCTGGTGCCGCACGCGGAGTTGAAGGCGAAGACGCAGGAAATCGCCGAACATATCGCCGGGTTGCCGCCGCTTGCGGTGAGCTTGATGAAAGAGTCGCTCACACGTGGCATGGATATCCCCAACATCCAGGATTCGTCGTTGACCGATGCCTATCGCTTTTTAGTGTTGGAGTTGTCGAAGGACAAGGATGAGGCGCATCGCGCTTGGCGGGAGAAGCGTAAGCCTAAATTTGTTGGGGAATAATTGACGGAGAAAATCACCATGAAAATAGAATCCACCCTGAAAGTCATCAACGAAAAAGATTACCAAGGCTCGCGCGGCGTCACCGACGGGCAAACCTACACGCGCTTGGTCGGCTGGCCCGAAGTGTTCATGACCGACCGCGTGCGCCTGGGCCGCGCGAGTTACAAGCCCGGCACCTATGAGCAATTACACTGGCATCCGATCGAGGCGTGTTACTACGTGATTTCCGGCCACGCCACGGTGCGCGACGTCAATGGCAAGGAATTCGAAGTCGAAGCCGGTTCGATCATTTACGCACCGCCGGGCATCGCCGGTGCCCACGAATGGCAGGTGAAGGAAGCGCTGGAACTGATCGACATCCGCGCCTGCAATGAAACCAATCGCAAAATCCAATACACGGTGGATAAGGCGACGATGCGCTCGTACATCGATCTTGAAGATCTTAAATATCGCGACGCCATTAGTTTCAAGTCGCACTACTGATCGCGCCTTTTCAGAAACCATCGTTCCCGCTATAGTCACGCCTTCGCCTGTCCCGCGCGAGCGCCACGGCTTATCTAAAAAATAGTTAAAGGAATCAAATACTTATGTACGATCTCACGCTCACCCCGGAGCAACTCGAAATGCGTGACACGCTGCGCGATTTTGCCGAGCGCGAAATGAAAGCTGCGGCGATACATCCGGACCGCTTACAGCCGTTTGAAAAACCGGTGATGGCTGACTTGCTCACCAAAGCCGCGCAACTTGGCATCCGCACACTCGCCTTGTCGGAAGAGGCCGGCGGCGCGGGCGCGGACAATCTCACCACTTGCATCGTGCTGGAAGAGTTGGCTTCGGGCGAGGTCGACATCGCCACCATCCTCGGCACCACCGCCACGCTCGGACGCACGCTGTTCGACAACCTGATGAACGCCGAGCAAAAGGGTAAGTATCTGAAATCGTTTGTCGAGGATGACAACTATCATCTCGCGTTCGCCGGCACTACCGCCGATGCGGGCTTGGGCTGGACGTATCATCGCGATGCGTATTACGACGACGTGGTGGTGCCGGCCGCAGTGAAGCAAGGCAACGACTGGGTGATCAACGGCCGAGTCGAAGCGGTGTCAAACGCACCGCTGGCGAAGTTGTTCGCGGTGCAAGTGCGCACCGGCGCGGGTAGCAAGGGCATGCAGGGCTTGTCGACGCTGTTGATCCCGCGCGATACCGCGGGCTTTAAAGTGCTCGATACCATCAAAGCTTTCGGCGGCGCGGGCAATACACTGACGCGTTGGCACCACGGCACGTCAGCGGCGATTGAGCTGAAGGATTGCAAAGTGCCCGCGGCGAATCTGCTGGGCAAGGGAGGGCAATGTCCGTTGGCCGACGGCAAGCTGTTGGCGCGCAATCAGGTGGCGATGGCCGCGGTGGCGATCGGTGTGGGCCGCGCGAGCTACGACGCGGCGGTGGATTACGCCAAAATGCGCCGCCAGGGAGGGCGCAACATCATGGAGCACCAGGCCATCGGTACCAAAATCGCCGATTGCACCATCAAGCTCGAACTCTCGCGCAACATGTTGTGGAAAGCGGCGTGGGCGCTGGATCATCCCGAAGCCGTTGCCGGGCGCAGTGTGTCGGAACTGCCGCTGCACGTGATTGCGCGCGTCTCCAGCGCCGAAGCGGTGCACGAAGTCACACTGCTCGCCGCCGAGTGTTTCGGCGCAATGGGCGTGATGCGCGATATGCCGCTGCAAAAATACGTGAACGATGGCTTCATCATCGCGCATTCGGAGGATGCCGACGGCGCGGCCAAGCTGGCGATTGCTGAGTCGGTGGCGGGCTACCAGCGTAAGGCTGCATAACCCAACCTCATATCTCATCTCCTCTCCTCTCTCTAACCCTCTCCCCGCAAGCGGGGCGAGGGGGCCAACAAGTAGCAAGGATCAAACATGGATTTTTCACTCAACGAAGAACAACGCCACTGGCAACAAGAGGCGCGTAAATTTGCAACGGACGTGCTGCGCCCGAACTCGCTCGCGCGCGATCAAATCGAAGGCGGCTTCGAGCCGTGGGATTGGAACATCATCGAGGCCGGCTCCAAGCTCGGGTTCCGTACGCTGGCAGTACCCAAGCAATGGGGCGGCCCCGGCGCCGATTTTGTGTCGCAAGCCATCGTGATGGCGGAGCTTGCCAAGGGCGACAGCGCGATGTCGAAAGCGTTCAGCCAAAACTGGAAGTGGAGCCATCTGATTTCGATGTCGTGCACCGACGATCAAAAGGAACGTTTTCTGAAACCGTTCCTCGCCGATCATCGCTACGTGATGGGCCGCGGCATCACCGAGCCCAACGCCGGCTCGGATAACCGTATGCCGCCGGAAGACGACCCGAAAGCCGGCTACCGCGTGCGCGCGACACAAGAGGGTAGGGATTGGGTGTTGAACGGCGAAAAATGTTTTATTGCCAACGGCAGCGTGGGTTCATTGTTTTTCGTCGATGCGCGCAGTAATCCCGATGTGAACATCAAGCTTGGCGGCACGCTGTTCATGGTGCCCAAGGGGACGCCGGGTTTTCGCATCGGCAAGGTGTTCAACAAGCGTGGCTGGCGTTTTTATCAAAACGCGGAATTGATTTTTGAAAATTGCAAGCTGCCGCCGGAGAACATCGTCGGCTCGGTCGGCACCGGCTCGGTAAAAGCGGGGCGCGGCGACACCACCGGCGGAGATATTTTCGGCGATCTCGAACTCGCGGCCAATGCGCTCGGCGTGTGCGACGACGCCGTGGAAATGGCGATGGGCTACGCCAAAACCGCCAAGCGCGCAGGCAAATATTTGATGGAACATCAATTGGTGCAACTCAAAATTCACGAGATGCACATGCTGACCGAAGCGCTGCGTTCGTATGTGATGCGCACCGCGTGGCAGCACGATGCGGGCGAACATTCAGCCAACGCCGGGTTGGTGATGAACTATTCGACCGACATCATTCAGCGCGTCACGCGACTGAATCTGGATATTCATGGCGTCGAAGGCCGCATGACCAACGCGCGCGCCGACAAGCTGGTGCGCGATGCGATGGTGTGGACGCATCTCGCCGGTGATACCGTGCAGCGCATCAAGATCCTTAAGCGCTTAAAATAAAAAATACAATAAATTCAAATACTTACGATATTTCGGCTGTAGGGGTGCTGGAACATGAGTAAGCAGCCGGAAGTTCTGATTTTGCATCGCACCTACGCGCCCACCATTGCGGAGTTGGAGCGGCGCTACATCGTGCACAAGCTGTGGCTCGCGAGCGATAGATCGGCGATGCTGCGCGAGATCGGCCCGCGCGTGCGCGGCGCCGTAACCACGGGCTTACTCGGCTGCGACGCGGCAACCATGGACGCGCTGCCCAAGCTCGAAATCATCGCAAGCTTCGGTGCGCCGCGCGCGAGTCTCGATTTCGATGCGGCTAAGGCGCGCGGCATTATTTGCGCCAACACGCCGGACGACATCACCGAGGTCGTGGCCGATGTCGCGCTGGGATTGATGATCGACTTGATGCGCGGCATCACGCGCGGCGACCGTTACATCCGCGCCGGCGGTTGGGAAAAAGAGCTCGCCGCGCCCGGCCGCGACTTGCGTAAAAAACACTGCGGCATCGTCGGGCTTGGGCGCATCGGCCAATTCGTGGCGGCGCGCATCGAAGCCTTCGGCATGCCGGTGAGTTACTTCGGACCGCGCAAGAAAAATGTCGGCTACCCGTACTTCGATAACCTGGAGGCACTGGCGCGCGCGGCCGATGTGCTGCTGGTGTGCTGCCCGCTGTCGCCCGAGACCCGCGGGCTGATCACGGCGCCGGTGCTGCAGGCGCTCGGCCCCAATGGGTTTCTGATCAACGTGGCACGCGGCGCGATCGTGGAGGAAGCGGCTTTGATCGACGCCTTGCGCGAGAAACGCATCGCGGGCGCGGGGCTTGATGTGTTCTGGGACGAGCCGCGCGTGCCGCAGGTGTTTCGTGAGTTCGATCATGTGGTGATGTCGCCGCATATTGGTTCGCACACGCTGGAGGTGCGCGAGGAGCGCGGGCGCAAGGTGCTGGCGAATTTGGAGGCGCATTTTGCGGGGAAGCCGGTGCCGTATATTCTCGATAAGTTGAGTCGTGGAGATTAAGTTGGTTTCACGCCATCATCCCGGCGAAAGCCAGGATCCAGGTGGTAAACTTGCCCCGCGGGGCCTGAAATTTGATGCTGCGCATCGGCGTACAACCTGGATTCTGGCCTGCGCCAGAATGACGATGGCGGTATGCGTGGTTTGGTTGCCAGCGGTTGCCGCTTTGGCGCAAACATTCCCCTCCCGCCCCTTGCGCATGATTGTCCCCGTCCCGCCCGGCGGCGGCGCCGATTTCGTCGCCCGCGCCTACGCGCAACGCTTGGGTGACGCGCTTGGCCAGCAAGTCGTGGTCGACAACCGCGGCGGCGCTGCCGGCATCATCGCGATGGAAGCCGCCGCCAAGGCGCCGCCCGACGGTTACACGTTTATCCAAACCAACGTGTCCACCATCAGCATCAATCCCTACGTGTACGCCAAGCTGCCGTACAACGCGGAAAAAGGTTTTGCGCCGATTTCGATTTGCACCTTGAACCCGCTGGTGCTTGTAGTGCATCCGTCAGTCGCGGCGCGCAGCGTGCCTGAGTTGATTAACGTCGCCAAAGCCAAACCCGGCACGGTGACCTATGCATCGCTCGGCAGCGGCAGCATTCAGCACCTCGCCGGTTTCATGTTTGGCAGAAACGCCGGCGTAAATTTGATCCATGTGCCGTATAAAGGCGCTGCGCCGGCGACGGTGGACTTGCTGGCGGGGCAAGTCAATATCGCGTTTAGCGGCATCGGTACGGTAGTGGCGCACGTGCGCGCGGGGCGCCTGCGCGGGTTGGCGACGACGGGGGCCAAACGTGTTGAAGCCTACGCCGATTTACCCACCATGGCCGAATCCGGCGGCCCCGCGATGCAAGTGGAATTGTGGAACGGTTTTCTCGCACCCGCGGGCACGCCGGCGCCGATCGTCAAACGGCTCTCGGACGAGATCAACAAGATCGCCAAGACCAGCGATTTACCTCAGGTGCTGGCGACGCAAGGCACCTCGCCAACGACCAACACGCCGGAAGAGTTCGCGCGCTTTATCAAAGCCGAGCAGGCGAAGTTTGCGAAGCTGGTGCGCGAAACGGGGATTAAGCTCGATTAGTTGTAGGGCGAACGGTGGTTTCAGAGGGCAATCACTTCGGCATATCTGCTGTCGTTCTACCCTTCACCCTTCACCCTTCACCCTTCACCCTTCACCCTTCACCCTTCACCCTTCACCCTTCACCCTTCACCCTTCACCCTTCACCCTTCACCCTTCACAGCGAAGTTTTAATGCCCAACAACCGCGCCGGGTTATCACACAAAATCATCTCGCGCTCCTGATGCGTGAGGCCCGGTATCGATTCCACAAAATCCACTGGCTGCTTGACCGACATGCCTTGCGGGAAGTCGGTGCCGGCGACGATGCGATCCACGCCGACGAGGTCGATCAGGTTGCGCATGATTTTCGCGTCGTGGGTGATCAAGTCGTAGTGAAAGCGCCGCAGATAGTCGTAGCCGGATTTTTTCATGTGCGAGAGCTCTTTGCTCACATGCCGCGCGAGATCGAGCCGGCCCACCAGCCACGGCCAGGTGCCGCCGGCGTGCGGCAAAAACACTTCCAGCTTGGGGAAAGCATCCATCACCCCGCCGCAGATCAAACTCATCGCGGCGTAGCCGGCTTCTTGCGGATTACCCAGCGTGTTGATCATGAAGTAATCCTTCATGCGCTCGGGGCCGGTGGGGTAGAGGTTGGTGAGTTCGATCGCCAGGCCCAGCCCTTCGGCGCGCTCGTATATGGGCCAGAATTCTTTTTCGTGCAGGTTTTTGCCGAGGATGTGTTCGGCGATGAACACCGCACGCATGCACGGGAACTTTGCCATGCGCTCGAGTTCTTGCGCGGCGAGTTTGACGTCTTGCATCGGCAGTATGATGCAGCCGTAAAACTTGTCCGGATGTTTGTTATGCGCGGCGACGCAGGCATCGTTGTGCGCGGCGCACAGTTCCAGGCCGAAGCCCGCGGGCGCCCAATACACCAACGGGTTGGTCATCGATAGCGCGTAGGTGTCGCACTTGCGTTTTTGCATGTCCTTAATGATGTCATCAAGGTTGGTCATGGTTTTGCGCATCACCGAGGTTTGCGTGCAGTCGGGCACCGACAGCACCACCGGGTTGCCGTTTTTATCCTCGCCCATCTGGGCGCCGTGGGCCGGGCCTTTTTTGATCATCAGGTTGACGAATTCTTGCGGGTACCAATGCATGTGCGCGTCGATCACGCGGCGATAGCGGCGCGCGCCGCTGGCGGCTTGATCGCCGAGTGTGGCGTGGGTGATGGGGTCGTTGTACAAGGCAAACTCCTCGGGGTTTGGGACGTAACCCCGATTTTGCGTGATCCCGGTGGTCGTTGTCGACCGCACGTTCACATCGCAATGCGTTGCGCCCTGGCCTGCCTGTGGGAAGGGGAAAGGCGCAGCGCTACGCCGCGTCGCTGTCCTGATCGCCGCGGGTGAGTTGTTCGAGGCGATAGCCTTTGTGAAACACCACCGACAGGCTGAAGCCGTTTTCCGGGGTGAGGCCGAGTTTGGAGCGCAGGCGGTTGATTTGGGTGTCGATAGTACGTTTGTCCAGATCGGAACGGCGTTGCCACACTTGCTCTTGCAGTTGCTGATGCGACACTACGCGGCCGTGATTTTGCAGCAGGTGTACCGCGAGCTTGGTTTCGCGTTCGCTTAAGTCAATGACGATGCCATTGATGATGGCGCATTGTTTATGCGGGTCAACTTGCAGCCGCCCCAGCCCGACGGTGGCGGCGGGTTTGGAGCCGCCGCGGCGCAACAGGGCTTGCACGCGCGCGAGCATTTCACCTTTGCGCAGCGGCTTGACCAGGTAGTCGTCCGCGCCGCGCTGCAGCGCCAGTACCAGCGAAGCTTCCTCGGCGCGGCTGGTAACGAACATGATGAGGTGTTTGCTGTGCTGCTCGGCGCGCAGCCATTCCAGGATCGCCAAGCCGTCGTCATCCGGCAGCGTCCAGTCGATCAGAATGAGGTCGAAATGCTGGCTGAGAATGGCCGCGCGAAATGCGGCGCCGGTGGCGTAATGCGTGCACCGCATGCCCGCTTCGGCAAGCCAATGCAAAATCAAGTCGGCTTGCGACGGGTCATCTTCCAGGAGCGCGATATTCATGAGGGATGTGGCGTACGTTCAAGGGCAGTATCCCACGAAGTACACGATGTGGGTGGTGCAATAATGCACAAAAATTTTTCAATTCAAGGTCTTGCCAATGTATTACCGGTTTTCAGGTAATGCGCGATCGGCGCTTTTTCCAAAGCGCGGCTTGGACGCTGTCAGATTGCGTGCCCTGCAGCATGCCCCTCGCGAGTTGCCGCCATTACGGCGCGCGGCGCCGCACAATCGCCGATCAACTGTACGGAAATTCCAGCATCACGCAGCGGCGCCAGCAGCTCGATGTTAGGGGCGCGCGGCGTGGCGTAGGCGAGTAGCGCAAGGTTAGCCACCCGCAGCATCGCGCCGCTGTAAACATGGACCAGCTCGAGCACGCCGCTGGCCATCGACTCGCTCCAGCGAATCTCATGTAAATATTTGATTTTTATAACCTTTTTACTTAGCCGCCGATTGATGCCCTGATGCGTGACCATGGCGGTTTCTTCGGCGATGACATCGCGCGGGGTGACGATCAGCACGCGCTCGAACAATTGGTGCAAGCGCTCGGCGGCGGCGTACGTACCTTCGGATTGATCCATGTCGTAGATCATCGCGGTGCCGCGTTGCCGCGTTTTGATGCGCGCGAGCTCGCGCATCGCCGTGCGCAAATCGGGCACCAGTTCGCGCGCATCACGCGGCAGCCAGCGCGGCGCCACCATGCTCGCCCCGGTGGCGAGTATCACCGCGTCGGGTTTGAGCTTGATGATATCGGCGGGCGTCGCCTCGATGCCCAATTCGAACCGTGCACCGGCGCGCAGTGCGGCGGCGTGCTGATAATCGTAAACGCTGCTCAATGCCTCGCCGCCGGGAAGCTGCGCGCGCAGCCGCGCCTTGCCGCCGATTTCAGCGCTGCGGCCAAACACGGTCACCGCGTGCCCACGCGCGGCAGCGGTCCACGCCGCTTCCATGCCGGCGACACCGGCGCCGACGATCAGCACGCGTTTTTTGACTAACGCGCGTGCGGGCCGGTAATCGACTTCGTCGGCGTGCGCCACGCGCGGGTTGTTGTCGCAACACAGCGATTGATGAAACGCCGCGCCCAGGTACCAGCAGTTGTTGCAGGAGACGCAATAACGAATGTCGTGCGCGCGCCCCTGCGCGGCTTTTAACGGCCACGCCGGGTCGGCCACCAGCGCGCGGCCGAGCGCCACCAGTTCGGCGTCGCCGCGCGCAATCACCGCATCGGCCTCGGCGGGGTCGGTGATGCGGCCCAGCGCGATCAACGGCAGCCCGTTCACCGCCGGGCGCAGTTGGCGAAACAGCGGCAGATAAACACCGCGCGGCCCGTGATCGTCCGGCACGTGCATTTCCAGCGAGCGCGCGTGGCTGCCTTGCGCAAAGGTGACGTAATCGAGTTGCCTGTTCGCAGTGAGATGCTCGGCGATGCGCGCGGCCTCTTCGGGCCCGATGCCGCCCGGCACGCCGTCATCCCCCGGCAGCTTGATGCCGAGGATAAAATCGCGGCCGCAAGCGCTGCGCAACGCGGCGATCATTTCGCTCAACAAGCGCGTGCGTCCACCGATATCGCCGCCATATTCATCTTCGCGCGTGTTCGACCACGGCGACAAAAACTGGTGAAACAAATGGCCGTGGCCGGAGGAAATTTCGACGCCGCTAAAGCCGCAGCGTTTGAGCCGTGCCGCCGATTGCGCGAACTCATCGTTCATGCGGCGGATTTCAGCAACGGTGAGCGGTCGCGGCACGGTGCCGCTTAAATCATCGGGTAGCGCCGAAGCCCCGACCGCTTCCGGATTGCGCCCCGCTTCGTGGCGCCCGCGGCCGGGGTCTTGAATTTGCCCGAGCAAACGGCAATCATGCGACTCCACCGCATCGGCCCAGCGCTTTAAACCATCGAGTTCGCTATCGTCGTAGACGACGATTTTGTACGGAATGTGCTGATGGCTCGCCATCGACAGCGGCTCTGTGACGATCATCGCGGCACCGCCTTTGGCGCGGTTGGCGTAGTAGTTGATAAGCCGCTCGTTGACACGCCCCTTTTCGCCCATTCGCGTGGTCATCGACGCGTGCACGATGCGGTTTTTGAGGCGCTTGCCGGCCAGCGTGTAGGGGGCGAAGAGGGCGGGGTATGGGGTTTGCATGTTCTAAAACGAAAAATTTTTGACGCAGATTAACGCAGATTGACGCAGATGTTTTCGAGGTTAATCTGCGTAAATCTGCGTCGAAGGTTTGCAAAGGGTTACGGTTTTTCACGCAAACCCGCCGCAGCCACCACCTTTCCCCACTTGGCGTGATCCGCGCGCATGAACGCGGTGAAGTCGGCCATGCTGCTCGCCACCACGTCACCGCCCATCGCCGACAAACGCTCGCGTGCATCGGCGGCGGTAATGCCTTTGATCGTTTCGCTGTTCAAACGCTCGGTGATCGCGCGCGGGGTGTTGGCGGGCGCCACCGTGCCGAACCAGCCGCTGGTGTCGTAGCCAGGCACGCCGGATTCGGCGATGGTGGGTATGTCGGGGGTGAGCGTTGAGCGTTTGATCGAGTCACTGCCAGCGCGCGTACCTTGCCGTTTTTCGCTTGCGGCAAAATGGTGACTAGATCGCCCGACATGATTTGTATGTTGCCGGCGATCACGTCAGTCATCGCCGCGGCCACGCCCTTGTACGGCACGTGCGTCATGCTGATGTTGGCGGCAAGCCCCAGTTGCACGTTGACCAGGTGATTGGTCGAGCCGTGTCCGGCGGAACCGTAGTTCAATTGCCCCGGATTGGCGCGCGCCAGCGCGATCAGTTCCCTGACATTTTTCACCGGCAGCGACGGGTGCACCACCAGCAGGAACGGCATGTTCACGATTTGCGTGATGGCTTCGAAATGCTTGAGCGGGTCGTAGCTGTTTTTCGCCGTCATCGCCGGGATGATGCCGTTGGGCCCCGCGCTGTTGATCAGCAGCGTGTAGCCGTCGGCCGGCTGCCGCGCGACGTGCTCGGTGCCGATGGCGCCGCCGGCGCCCGGACGATTGTCGATGATCACCTGGCGGCCCAGCGGCTCGCTGATTTTTTGCGCCACCAGGCGCGCGATGAAATCGCTGCCGCCGCCGGGCACGAAGCCGACGACGATGCGTATGGGTTTGGTGGGGTAGGGCTACGAGTAGACCGCGCTTGCAGCCAGGCTTGTGAGGGTGATTGCAGCGGCGTGGGATAATATGGATGGCATCAAATTCTCCTGAAGCGAGGATTTTACCCGTAGCCCGTATGCGGGCCGAAGTCCGAAATACGGGGAACGCCCTTCCCGTAATGCGCTTCGCTCCTTACGGGCTACAATCGGCGCATCGCCCAAAAATTTTCAAATTCATGTTCACCGACGACACTATCCAAACCATCGACCGCTTCGTGACGCACGTATCCACCGTGCCAGCCAACCTCGGCCAAACCGTGGGCCTGCATCTGCGCGAAAAAGTCGCCGCGTCGGTCGCCGCCAGTGACAAACCGCATGTCGTGCTGTTCGTCCATGGCGGCTTTTCGCCGTCGAACGTCGCCTACGATCTCGACTACCAAAGCGATTACAGCTTCATGCGCGTGCTGGCGCGCGCGGGCTACGACGTGTTTGCGATGACGCACACCGCGTATGGCTCTTCGCCCAAGCCGATGATGGACGACCCGACCAACGTCGATCCGGCGCATCAACATCATCTGATTCCGCATGTGTTGAAGGCCGTGACACAGCCGCGTTATCCGTTCAAGCTGGTTTCCAGCCGCACCGAGCACGACGAAGTCGAAACCGTCGTTAAATTCATCATGGAGTTGCGCAAGGTCGACAAGATCAGCCTGATCGGCTGGTCTACCGGCACGCCGCGCGCGGGCGGCTTCGCGGCGATGCACCCGGAGAAGGTCGACAAGCTGGTGCTCTACGGCCCGGCGCCGTATTTCCCTAGCGATACGCCGCCCAATCCGTTCCCCGAACCCGGCGCGCCGATGATTCTGCAAAGCTGGGATCGGCTGATCGGCGAGCGCTGGGAAAACGATTGCCGCAGCGAAGGCCAAGTCGAGCATCTCGAAATTCGCGAAATCATGTGGAAAGCGCTGATGCAAGAAGATGGCTTAGGTGCGACGTGGACGGCAGACGGCCGCGGCATCATGCGTGCGCCCAATCGCATGAACTACGGCTGGCGCGCCAACATCGGCAACATCAAGGCGCCGACGCTGTTTTTGCTGGGTGAGTTCGATAACTACGTGAACCGCTTTCCGACTTGGAGTGGGTTGAACATGGACAACCGCGTGTTCATCAAAGTCGGCTGTGCATCGCATTTTATGCAGTATGAGCGCGTGCGTTTTGTGTTGCATAAGGCGGCACTGGAGTGGCTTTCCAACGGGACTGTCGAAGGGCAGCGCGTCGCCGAGTTGCAATCGGATCGGGATGGAAAGCTTGCGTCGTTGATGCGATGAATTTCGCAACAGGTAGGGCGGGAGCAGCGTAGCGTATCCCGCCGTTACGCGGGCGCGCCATCGCAGCACGGCGGGATACACTTCGTTTCTCCCGCCCTACGGATTCAAAACCCGTAAAGCGCGGAATCCCCCAACCCCGCAATCCCTTGCGCCGCGCGCAACAAACAAAGCTGATTGGTTCCATCCGAGTGTAAAAAGCTCGATGCATCGCGCAGGTATTTTTCGACCGGGTGTTCGTACATGATCGACGCGCCGCCCAACACTTCGCCGGCGAGTTTGCAGCATTCAAACGCGGTTTCCGACGCGTTCACCTTGGCGAGCAAACCCAGCGGCCGCGCGTCGGGGTGTTTGCGTTCGGCGAGCGTTGCCGCTTTCCAGATTTGCAATCGCGCCGCGTCCAGCTTCATCGCCATGGTGGCGAGCATCATGGCCACGGCTTGTTGTTCGACGATGCGTTTGCCGCCCTGTTTGCGTTGTTTGGCGTAGTCGAGCGCGTATTCGTAAGCCGCGCGGCCCACGCCCAAGGCGGTGGCGGCCGCTTCGGCCTTGCTGCCCCACATGTATTCGCTGCGCAAGCGGCCCAACAAGCCTTCGCCTTGCAGCATGTTGGCGGCGGGCACGCGACAGTTTTCAAAGTGAAAGGTGCCGTTGGTGGCCAGGCGCTGGCTGCTCTTTTCGTGGAAAAAGCCCACGCGAAAGCCCGGCGTGTCGGAAGGCACGATGAAAATCGAGCCGCCCTCTCGCAGGCTTTGACGGGTGTCGGTGCGCGCCACCACGAAATAAAGTTTCGCCATGCAGCCGTTGGAGACGTAGCGCTTGGTGCCGTTGATGATGTAGTGATCGCCTTCACGCACTGCAGTGGTTTTGAAATCGATGTCGGGTGCGTCGTAATAACCTTGATGGTCGGAGCCCGCGCCCGGTTCGGTGATCGCGATCGCGGTGGTGGCTTCGGGGTCGGCGACAAATTTGGGGATAAAGCGTTCTTGCTGTTCGGCGTTCATGGCTTCGCTGAACAGATGCGCCATTTTCCAGCACTGATCCATGATCACCGCGAAACCCAAGTCGCCCACCGCGAGTTCTTCGCCCACTAGGCACATGGTCAAAATGTCGACACCGCCGCCGCCGAATTTTTTGGGCACGCCCAGGGTGCGCAGACCATGCTTATCGGCTTCGCGTATCCAATCCCAAGGGATGCGCTCGGCGGCGGTGGGCAAACGATCGCGCCGGACTACCTCGGGCTTGATGTGTTTTTCGGTGAAAGCGCGCGCGCTATCGCGCCAGCGTTGTTGTTCGGGACTTAAGTTGAAATCCATGGCGGGCCTTCGGCAAATGTGGGAATAATAACGTAAGTAATTGATTTAATTATATATTTTTCTGGGGCCCTTATGATTATACGCATACCGGGAGTTGAATCGTGAGTGCGCTTCGCGCACACTCTGCGAGCGCTCGTATAAGCAACACTAGCAACATCAGCAACATAAAGTAACCATAGCGGAGGCAGCGAAGATGATGATGGGTAAAGCTCATGGATGGGTGGGTTACGCGGCGGCGCTGTTGTTCGCCGGCAACGCACTCTTGTCGAACGCACAAAGCGGCTGGCGCCCGGACAAACCGGTGGAAATCATCACCCCATCGGCGGCGGGCTCGTCACTGGATTCGACCATGCGCATGCTGCAGCGGGTGTTGATCGAGCAAAAAATCGTCGAGGCGACGGTGATTGCGGTGAACAAGCCCGGTGGCGGCGGCAGTGTGTCGACACATTATTTCGATCAGCACGCGGGTGATGCGCATCGCATATATTTGTCGCCGATGACGCTGCTCAACAATCATATTCTCGGCCGTTCCAAGGCCAACTTCGACAGCTACACGCCGCTCGCCACGTTGTTCGGCGAAGATATGACGATGGTGGTGCAAGCCGACTCGCCGCTAAAAAGCGGGCGTGACCTGATGGCAAGGTTAAAGGCCGATCCGCAATCGTTGTCGATCGCCATTGGCGCCGGCCGCGGCGGCACCGGGCATCTGAACACTGCGCTGCTGGCGAGGGCGATGGGCGCCGATCCCAAATTGTTAAAGACGGTGCAATTTCAAGGCAATTCGCAGGCGCTCGCGGCGTTGCTCGGCGGCCACATCGACGTCTCGTCGATGTCGTTCGCGCAGGCGTGGACCAACCAGCAGGCGGGCAAGCTGCGCATCCTCGGCATCGCAGCCGCCAAGCGCGGTGGAGGCGTGCTGCGCGACATACCCACTTGGAAAGAGCAGGGCCTGGACGTCGAATTTCACAACATCCGCTTTATGCTCGGTACCCGCAGCATCACGCCGGAGCAGGCGGCGTTTTGGGAGGGGGCATTCAAGCGCGTGCTGGAGAGTAAAATCTGGGAAGAATACGCCACTAAAAATCACTACATTCCGTTTTATGCGGGGCGGGCGGATACCCAAAAGCAGCTCGCGGCATTGTATCGGCAGCTTAAAACCGCGTTGACCGATGTGGGCATGGTGCAGTAGCGGCGGTTTTTCTCCTGGGCTGCGTGTGCCTTTTTGGCTTGATCAGCACCCGTAACTGTTATTCTCGGCCACAAGTTGAGTTGACGAGCATTTCCTAAATGCCGTTGGGAGGTTCAATGGCACTTCCCGCTCAAGCGTCCATGCCGTTTAAAGTCGATCCGCTGCGCGATATCCGAGTATCCGCTGACTACGTGATGTCGTGATCCTCGCGTTGCATCTGATCTATTGCCTGGCACTCGCGCCGCGGCACGGCAGCTACTTCGCGATTTTCGCGGGGGGCAAGGTTTTTGTCGTGTCGCCGCCAATCAAACCGGTTGCGGCTACGCCCGCCGCGCCGCAGTTAGCGCCATCCAAGCGTCTGGCGCGCACTGAAAACGATGGCGAGTGGAAGGAATTTTAGTTTGCATTGGATCGCGCCGACTCGACCGGCGCCCGGTGACCGACGCCGTCACGCGCAGGCCTGTTTACCAGACGAAAGCCGGCAAGAGATGGTCCGGTTGTGCGGCGGCGCCGGCCGCGAAACGCCGCCATGCATCGAGCGACGGCGGTTTTCCCCAGGCTTCGCAAAGGTCCGGGCAATGGATGCCGCCGGCAATGAATGCGCTGTCGATGTTGGCGCGTGCCGCGCCGAGGATGTCGTGTTCGATGGAGTCGCCCACCGCCAGCACGCGGCGCGGGTCGTCGATGCCCAGTGTTCCCAGTGTTTTAAGGCAGGAGTGGTAAATCGCCGGGTGCGGTTTGCCGTGATAAAACACCGCGCCGCCCAGTTCCTCGTAGCGGCGCGCCAGCACGCCCGCCGCCTCGATGATGCCTTGCGGCGAAACACGCGAGAGGTCGGGGTTGGCGCAAATCATGGGTAGCTTGCGCGCGATGCCGGCACGCAGCTCGTCTTCGTGCGCGGCGAGGTCGCGCCGTGTCGCGTCCATGCGCAGCACGATTAGAAAATCCGCCGCGCCGATCGAAGACACCATCTCGATGGGCATGCCGTCAAGCACGCCGGTATCGCCGTCCTGGGTGAAGGCGTAACAGCGCCGCCCCAGCCGGCTGTGAAACGGCTCGCTGCGTGCCTGGATGGCGTCGCGCGCGTCCTCGCCGGCGCTGATCAGCCGCTCATACAGGCCGCGCTCGAAACCGATGCGCGCCATCAGTTCGACATTGTCGGATGCGCGCCGCCCGGAGTTGGACAGAATCACCACGCGCTTGCCCAGCTCGCGCAGGCGCTGCAGGCAGGCGCGCGCGCCCGGGTAGGGGCTGGTGCCGTCGTGCAGCACACCCCATTGGTCGATGATGTAGCCATCGTAGCGCGGCGCGAGCTGCGCCAGCCCGCTGTGGATGCCGGTGTGGATATGGGGGGCGCCGCGCGCCGGCTCAGGTGATGCGGGCACGGATATACGCGGAAAGCGCTTCGCTTAACAGCACGATCAGCAGAATCGCCGCCAGCACCACCAGTACTTGTTGCCAGGCGAACTGGTTGATCGACGCGTACAGCTGCAGCCCAATGCCGCCGGCGCCGACGAAGCCGAGTACGCTCGATTCACGCACGTTGATATCCCAACGGTAGACCGTGGTGCCGACCAGCACCGGCATCACTTGCGGCAGGATGCCGAGCAGATACACCTGTCCGGTGCCGGCGCCGGTGGATTCGATGGCCTCGACCGGCCCGCGGTCCGCTTCCTCGATCGATTCGGCCACCAGCTTGGCGAGAAAGCCGACCGAGCGCGCGGCCACCGAGGCAATGCCGGCGACCGGGCCAGGCCCGAAGATCGCCACGAACAACAGCCCCCAGATCACCGTGTTGACCGAGCGCGAGATCACCAGCAGCGAACGGCCGATTGCCCAGGTGAAGCTGTTGAGCGTAGTGTTGCGCGCGGCGAGGAAGGCGAGCGGTACCGAGAACACGTAGGCAATGGCGGTGCCGATGGTGGCGATATGAATGGTCTCGATCAGCGGCCCGATAATCACCGGCAGATACGACCAGCGCGGCGGCCACATGCGCTCGGCCAGATCGATCGCCTGCAGGTGCGCGTCGCTGAAAAACGCCCACTCGATATCGAGCATGGTGATCGACCACACCGCGGCGGCGGCGAGCGCGGCGGTCCACAACCAGGCGCTGATGGTCTCGCGCAGCGAGCGCCGCTGCCAGATCTCGGGATAACGCCGGGCGGCGGTATTCATCGGAGTTTTCTCCGTACCCAGTCGCTGAACCATTCGCCCAGCGCCACCAGCGCGGCGATGCAAAGCAGTATGGCCGCGGCAAAATCGTAGTCATAGCGCGAAAACGAGGCCGACAGCGTCTGGCCGATGCCGCCGGCGCCGACAATGCCGATGACCGTGGAATGGCGCACGTTGGCGTCAAGCCGGTAAATGAGCACGCCGACGGTGCGCGAGAGCACTTGCGGTACCACCGAGAACACCACGGTTTGCGCGAAACCGGCGCCGGTCGCGCGCACCGCCTCGATCTGGCCCATGCGCACGTTTTCGATGTCCTCGGCGAGCATTTTGCCGCAGAAGGTCCACGAAGACAGCGCCAGCGTCAGCAGGCCGGCCACCGCGCCGAAACCGAACAACTTGACGAAAAAAATCGCAATGATGATTTCGTGAAAAGTGCGGTTAAGCACGATAAAGCCGCGCGCGGCGAGGTAGACCGGGCGCGGCGCTATGTTGCGCGCCGCGGCGATGCCCAGCGGCACCGCGAGTATGGCGCCGATCAGTGTCGCGGCAAATGCCATTTGCAGGCTTTCGAGCATGCCCTTTAACAGCAGTTGGCCCTTGGAAAAATCGGGCGGCACCATGCGCGCGAAAATGTCCAGCGCGCGCGGCAAGCCGGCCAGCATGCGTTCAACGTCGATGTTAAGCGTCGACAGCGACCACGCGAAATACAGGATTACGCCACCGATAAACAGCCAGTAGCGCCGGCGCGTGCCGAAAAAAGCGGGCGGCCTTCGCCAGTGGGTGGGGTAGCTCGCCGCGGCGCTCATGGGCTGCTCATGCCTTGCTCATTCGTCATCTTCGTCGCTGACGCGGCGTATGGTCTGGCTCCAATCTTCGGCGCCGTAGATTTCGGTCAATGCCTCGGCGTTGAGCGCCGCGGGCGGGCCGTCAAAAACCACGCCACCCGCTTTAAGGCCGATCACGCGGCTGGCGAAGGACTGCGCCAGCGCCACGTCGTGTATGTTGACCAGCGCCGGCGTGTTGTGCTCTTGCGCCAGCGCGCAGATAAGCCGCATGATCTGGCGCGCGGTCTTGGGGTCGAGGCTGGCGGTGGGCTCATCGACCAGCAAGAGGTCGGGCCGTTGCATCAGCGCGCGCGCGATGCCCACGCGCTGGCGCTGCCCGCCGGAGAGCGCGTCGGCGCGGGTGTCGTGATAACCGTCCAGCCCCACGCGGTCGAGCAGGGCGAATGCCCCCGAGACATCTTGCGGCGGAAAGCGGCGCATCAGCGAGGCCATGAATCCCACCGAGCCGAGCCGGCCCGATAGCACGTTTTCCATCACGGTGAGCCGTTCAACCAGGTTGAACTCCTGGAAAATCATGCCGATGCGGCGGCGCACGCGGCGCAGTTCGCGCCACGGCAGGCCGGCGATTTCGGTTTCTTTCAGCCACACGCGGCCCGCGCTCGGCTCGACCAGGCGGTTGATGCAGCGAATCAGCGTACTTTTGCCGGCGCCGGATGAACCGATAACGGCGATGACTTCAGGCCGCTCGACGCTGAAAGAGACGCCATCGAGTGCGCGCTTGCCGCCCGGATAAACCTTGACCAGGTCTTGCACGCGCAGCAGGGCGCTGGCGGGGGCGCCCACAGGCGCCGCGCCCGCCGCTGTCGCGGTGTTCACGATGTTATTCTTTGATGCCGACTTTGGACAGAGCTTCTTGCGTGTAGCGCACGCCGGTTTCGCGCTGGATGGTGCGCACGTCGCGCCAGTGTTCCAAATAATTGATCGGGGCGAATCGTTCGGTATCCTTGAATTCCTTGGACAGCGCCGAGGCCTTGAAATCAAAGGTAAGGAAAGCCTGGCGGATCTTCTCCTGCAGCGCGGGCGCGAGGTTGTGCGCGACACCGTAGGCGGTGCGCGGGAACGGCGCGGATTCCCATACCACGCGCACGGCGTCAGCCTTGAACATGCCACGCGCGATCATGCGATCGATCACCGACGAGGCAATCGGCGCCGCGTCGTAATCGCGGTTGACCACGCCCATGATCGAATTATCGTGTTTCCCGGAATACACCACTTCGTAGTCCTTGCCCGGCACCACGCCCAGCGCCTTGAATAAGGCGCGCGGCGCGATGTCACCGGAGTTGGACGAGGGCGACACATGAGCAACACGCTTGCCCTTCAGATCGGCCACGCTCTTGATGGGGCTGTCGCGCTGGGTGATCAGGCGCAGCGTGTAGCCGATGCTGCGGTCGCCGCGCCGCTCCATGCCGACCAGCGGCACGAATCCCGCCAGGTTGACGGCAAAGGGCGTCGGCCCGGTCGCAACGCCGGCGATGTGCAGACGGCCCGAGCGCATGGCTTCTACTTGCGCTGCGTAGGATTCGGCGGGGAACCAGCGGATGCGCTTGCCGGTCACCTTGGAAAGGTGGGCGAGAAAGTCGGCGAATACGTTTTCGTAAACCGCGGGGTCTTCCACCGGCGTATACGAAAACACCAGCGTAGACGGATCCTGCCAGGCTTTGGGATCCTTGGGCGTATCGGCGACCAGATCCTTGTTTTCGTCGCAATAGCGCTGATCCAGCTCGCCGCGGTGGCTGCACGCGGTTTGCGCCTGGGCAGTGGCGCAAATCAGCAACCCCATGGTCAAAATCAGCTTGTACACGCCCCCTTTTGCTGCGTCGATAAATCGCACGGTGCCTCCTCTTGCAATAGTGCATGTGGGTGTGGAGCCGAAAAATGTCGCAGGCTTGATGGCGTGATGGTGCTTTTTTCGCTGCGTTTTCGCGCTTTAGCTTTAGTGTACCACTTCCGTTACCCCTTTACCGGCTAACATCAGGCGCACACGGTTCATCGCGCGCAGGGCGCTCACCGGTGTGAAGGCAAAGTGAACTACAGGTTAAAGCTTGGTGTGATCGGTTCGAGCTCGCGGATGCGCCCGACCATGCTTTTCGTCTCGATTATGTGTTGTTATTTATGTATTTGATTTAATTGATATTTTTGTTTTTGGTCAGGTGCGTGCCCGTGAGGCATAATACGCGGCGTTTTGCCGCGCGTGGGCGCATCAGTCAAGGGCTGAGCGCACGCACGCTTGCCACCGTCACGCGGGGCGCGGCAGGGCGTTAGCAAACTCACAACAGCAACACTGGAGGAGATCCCCATGCTGAAACTTAAGCCCGCGGCGCTGGCCGCGACCCTGTTTGCCGTGTGCGGCAGCGCCGTTGGACAAGATTACCCGAATCGGCCGCTGCGCCTGGTGATTCCGTTTGCGCCGGGCGGCGCGTCGGATTTTGTCGGCCGCATCATTCAGCCCGCGTTTACCGCGCGTCTCGCGCAACAGGTGGTGATTGATAATCGTGGCGGCGCCGCCGGTAATATCGGCGTGGAAGTGGTGGCACGCGCCACGGCCGACGGTTACACGTTGCTGCTGGGCAACGTCGGCACCATGGCGATCAATCCGGTGTACTACACCAAGTTTCAATATCGCCCGCTAAAAGATTTGTCGCCGATTACGCAACTGGTGGACGTGCCCGGCAGCCTGGTGGTGCATCCGTCGATCCCGAGCAAGACGGTCAAGGAGTTCGTGTCGCATCTTAAGGCCAACCCCGGCAAACTGAACTACGGCGCAGCGGCGCCCTCCAGCGCCAACACCCTGGAGGCGCTGATGTTCCTGTCGATGACCGGCACCACCGCGACGCAAGTGCCGTACAAGGGCGGCGCCGGCCCCGCGACGATAGGCTTGCTCGCCAATGAGGTGCAGTTTTCCTTCACCACCTTCACCTCGACCATGCCGTTTGCCAAGCAAGGCCGGCTGCGCATGCTGGCGATTATTGCGCCGGAGCGCAGCAAGGCATTGCCCGATGTGCCGACCATGCGCGAGGGCGGTTTTGATATGGTGGTGGGTTCGTGGCAGGGCTTGTTCGCGCCCGCCGGCGCGCCCGCAGTGGTGGTGAACACGCTCTACAAGGCTTCGCTCGATGCCATGCGCGATCCCGGCGTGGCGGGTAAGCTTGGCGATAGCGGCGTGACGATTACCACCAGCAAGAGCCCGGCCGATTTCATCGCCTTCGTCAAAGCCGAAACCGAGCGCTTCGGCAAGGCGATACGCGACGCGAATATTCAAACCGAATAGGCCGCGCTGATGAAACGTACTTTGCTGGGCATGCTGACGCCCTCGTCCAACACGAGTTTAGAGCCGTTGATTGGCGCCATGGTGGCCGGGGTGCCGGGCGTCACTGCGCATTTTTCGCGCTTCCCGGTGACGGAGATCGCGCTTGATGCCAACGTACTGGCGCAGTTCGACGACTCGAAAATTCTCGACGCCGCGATGCTGCTGGCGCACGCCAAGGTCGATGTTATCGCGTGGAACGGCACTTCCGGCGGCTGGCTCGGTTTTGATGCCGACGAGCGTTTGTGCCAACGCATCACCGCAGCCACCGGCATCCCGGCCACCACCTCGGTGCTGGCGTTAAACGAGGCGCTGCGTTTGACAGACGCGCAACGCTTTGCGCTGGTGACACCGTATCTGGACGAGGTGCAGGCGCGCGTGATCGGCACTTACCGCGGCGCGGGCTTCGAATGCGTGGCGGAACAGCACTTGAAGCTGCGTGATAATTTTTCGTTTTCCGAAGTGACCGAGGCGCAGTTGGACGAGATGGTGGCGCACGTTGCCGCCGCCAAGCCCAAAGTGATATCGACCTTTTGCACGAATCTGAACGCCGCGCATCGCGTGCCCGAATGGGAGCGCCGTCATGGTATTCCCGTTTACGACACCGTCAGCACCGCGCTGTGGCAGTCGCTGCGCATGGCGGGCGTCAAGCCTGCGGTTGTGCAGGGCTGGGGCAAGCTGTTCGACGAAGTCAGTTAAACGTTAACCGTTAGCCGGGGTGCGGCATGGCCACCTACGATTTGATTTTGCGTAACGGCACGGTGGCCACCGCCGCCGACACCATGCAATGCGATGTCGGCATTGCCGGCGGGCGTATCACCGCGCTCGCCGCGCGCATCGACGGCACCGCGGCGCAAGAAATCGATGTGAGCGGCAAGCTGGTGCTGCCGGGCGGCGTCGATGCGCATTGTCATCTCGACCAGCCCATGCCCAATGGCTTGTGCATGGCCGACGATTTCGAAAGCGGCACGCGCGCCGCCGCGTGCGGCGGCACCACCACGGTTATTCCGTTCGCCGCGCAGCAAAAAGGCCAATCCCTGATGGCCGCGGTGGATGATTACCATGCGCGCGCCGCGGGCAAGGCGATGATCGATTACGCGTTTCATTTGATCGTCAGCGATCCCAGCGAAACCGTGCTGCGCGAGGAACTGCCGCAGTTGATCCGCCAGGGCTACACCTCGTTCAAGATCTACATGACCTACGACGATCTGAAGTTAAACGATTGCGAGGTGCTGGAGGTGTTGGCGTTGGCGCGGCGCGAAGGCGCGCTCACCATGATTCACGCGGAGAATTCCGATTGCATCGCGTGGCTCACCGAACAACTGGAGCGCGCCGGCCACACCGCGCCGCGTCATCACGCGCAGTCGCGGCCGCAGGCGGTGGAGCGCGAAGCCACGCATCGCGCCATCAGCATGGCGGAGCTGGTCGATGTGCCGGTGCTGATCGTGCATGTGTCGGGCGCCGAGGCGATCGAGCAGATTCGCTGGGCGCGCGCGCGCGGCTTGCGCATTTACGCCGAAACCTGCCCGCAGTATTTGTATCTCACCGAAGACGATCTGGGTGGCCCCGGATACGAAGGCGCCAAATGCGTGTGCAGTCCGCCGCCGCGCGACGCCGCGAATCAGCAAGTGGTGTGGAACGCGCTCGCCGAGGGATTGTTCAGCGTGTTTTCCAGCGACCACGCGCCGTTTCGTTACGACGACCCCGCGGGCAAAAAACCGGGCGGCAAGGCGGTACCGTTTCGCTACATACCCAACGGCATACCGGGCATCGAGACGCGGCTGCCGTTGCTGTTTTCTGGCGGTGTCAATGGCGGGCGCATTTCGTTAAATCGTTTTGTGGCGTTGACCGCCACCGACCCGGCGCGCTGCTACGGCTTGTATCCGCGCAAAGGCACCATCGCAATCGGGGCGGACGCCGACATCGCGATTTGGGATGCCGGGCGCGAAGTGCGCATCAGCAACGCCATTCTGCATCACAACGTCGATTACACGCCGTACGAAGGCCTGACGGTGCGCGGCTGGCCGGTGCTGACGCTGTCGCGCGGCGTGGTGGTGGCGCGCGATGGCCAGCCCGAGCCGCGCGTGGGTCACGGTCAATTCTTGGCCTGCGGCACGCCGGAGCCGGTGGCGGCCGTCGCGCCCGCGTACTAAACTTTTGCCTGTCACATCCTTAGCGCATCGTGATGCGGTCGGTGCGATACAGTCGTATAGCTATAAGTATTTGATTTTATTTATATTTTTTAACCTCTGCATGCGCTTAAATTGCGTCGCGGTATCTCGCGGCCGGCTCCAGAAGTTGCCATAAGCTGGTGCAAAAAAAGCTATCGGGCGGCGAATTGCACGTGCTGCTGAAACGCTTACTATCCGGGTCTGAGCATGATGTTTTGCGTAGCTTAAGACTTCAGGTGGGGCATTTTGCCGGGATGCCCGTGGTGATGGTTTCGACCCTGACCGTAGCGGGCGGCGAAGCCACGCTGCGCGCGCTCGAACTGGGCGCAGTGGATTTCGTCACCAAGCCCTCGGCGCGGGTGAGCGGGGACGCCGAGCAGCGTTTCGCCGCGGAGATAGCGGCCAAGGTGCGTATTGCCGCGGCTGCCGCGCCCTCGGTGGCGCGCCGCGCGCGCTTGATGCATTCCACGCCCGCGCTGCCGCAGCCCACGGGCGCGCCGTTGGGCATGGGAGCGCGCAACGCGGTGGTGGCGATAGGCGCCTCCACCGGCGGCATCGAGGCGATTACCACGGTATTGGGCGGCCTGCCGGCGCAGGCGCCGCCGCTACTCATCGTGCAGCATTTGCCGCAGCCGTTCACCCGGCTTTTTGCGATGCGCTTGAACAGCTTGTGCGCGTTAAAGGTGAAGGAGGCGGAACACGGCGACATTTTGCATCCCGGCCATGTCTATATCGCGCCGGGCAACCGTCATCTGCGTCTCACGCGCGGCGTGAGCGGGCTGGTGACGCAGCTGGCTGACGATGCGCTGCACAATGGCCACCGGCCCTCGGTGGACCATTTGTTCAGCTCGGTCGCGCAATGGGCAGGCGCATCCGCGATCGGGGTGATTTTGAGCGGGATGGGGGCAGACGGTGCGGCGGGGCTGTTGCAAATGCGCCAGGCTGGGGCGATGACGCTTGCGCAGGATGCAGCCAGCTGCGTGGTCTATGGTATGCCGCGCGCCGCCTTGGAACTGGGGGCGGTGGCGCGGCAGGTGGCACTCGAGCAGCTTGCCGCCGAGATCTTATCCGGACTGCGCGCGCTGGATAAGACGCCGCTTACTAAGAAAAAATAAAAAACATAATAAAATCAATGACGTACTAGCATATTCCTGGTTCAGCTTAATAGCGCTGCCTAGGCATTTGCCCGCGTGCCAGTGCAGGTGCCCGCTGACCGGCTGACAACGCTTACTGAGCTTTGAGCGCGGCGCTTGTCGGCACGCCGCGGGGCGTTTTGCCCTTGAGCTTGAGCAGGAATTCCACAACTGTCATCAGCGCTAGCGCGCCGCGCAGAGCACCGATTGCCTCCATGCGGTCACCAGCGGACAAACCCGACAGATTAATTCTTGCAAATAAATCTGAACTTTCCGTAAAACTTAACGTCTTTTCCATGTTAGCTTTTCTCGAGGTGTTGTTTAATGCCTAATTTTCGCACTAAAACATTACAAATTAATTAAATTACTTCAATCAATTACCGCTATCGAAGAGACATTACTTTAATTATTTTGTTGCATCGCATCAAGCGATATGTTTTTTTAAATCGGTTGAGAAAATTTTAAGAGGATATGGCCATGCCCGTGCGACTACCCCCGCTCAACTCCCTCAAGGCATTTGAAGCCGCAGCTCGCTTGTTAAGCGTCAAAAAAGCAGCCATCGAGCTCAACGTCACCTCCGCCGCCGTCAGCCATCAAATCCGCACGTTAGAGGACTACCTCGGCGTGCAGCTTTTCCGCCGTTATAACCGCGCCCTTGAACTGACTGATGTCGCCAAGGCGGCCTTGCCCAAGCTGGGCGAGGGCTTCGATTGCCTGGCGCAGGCGGTGGCGCATCTGCGCAGCCATCAGAACGGTGGCTCGTTAACCGTCAGCGCCGCACCGTCGTTTGCCTCGCGCTGGCTGATGCCGCGGCTGCACCGTTTTATCGCCGCACATCCGGAAATCGACGTGCGCATTTCCGCGCGCATGCGCCGGGTAAGTGTCGACGGCAAGGGCGACGTGGCCGAGCGTGCCACCGTTGAAGCGTGGCTTTCCGACTCCGATGTGGCCATCCTCTATGGCCGCGGCAATGTGCTCGGTATGAAAATCGAGCGGCTGATCGATTTGTCGATTACGCCGATTTGCAGCCCCAAGCTGATGAACGGCGAGCATCCGCTGCGCGACCCCGCCGATCTGCGCCATCATCTGCTGCTGCATGACGACACCGGCGAGCTTTACGATAACGAACCGTTCTGGGAGCGCTGGCTAAATGCCGCCGGCGTCACCGACGTCGATTCGCACAAGGGCCCGCATTTCAGCCACGCCGTGCTGGCCTTCGAGGCGGCGATCGACGCGGTGGGCGTGCTCGCAAGCATGCCGGTGCTAGCGGCGGAAGAGGTGGCCTCCGGCAAGCTGGTGGTTCCGTTTAACCTGTCGGTGAAGTTACCCGACGGTTACTACATGGCGGCCAATGAGCATGCGGACGAACGGCCGGCGGTAGCGGCGTTTCGCGGCTGGCTGCGCGAGGAAGCCGCGCGCAGCGCGGCGGCGCAGCCGCATTGAGCCCGTACGTCCATCAGGCGGCGGAGGGCGCGCCGCGCACGATCTGCCGCTCGTTCACCGGCAGGCACAGTAGCGCGGCGGCAATGCCCGCGGCGATGGTAATCCACCACATCAGCATGTAAGAGCCGGTGGCATCGAATATGCGCCCGCCCAGCCACACGCCGAGAAAACTTCCGACCTGGTGAAACATGAAGGCGCAGCCGGAAAGCGTGGACAAGTAGCGCGCGCCGAAAATCTGCGCGATCAGCGCGCTGGTGATGGGCGCGGTGCCCAGCCACAAAAAGCCGATCGCCGAGGCAAACAAATAAACCGTCAGCGGCGACAATGGCGTCAGAATAAACGCGGCCACCACCATCGCGCGCGTGAAGTAGAGTGTAGCGAGCAGGTATTTTTTGGTGTAGCGGCTGCCGAGCCAACCCCAGGTAAAACTGCCGAAGGTATTAAACAACCCGATCAAGGCCAGCGCGAGCATGCCGGTGGTGGCCGACATTTTCTGGTCGATCAAATACGCCGGGAAGTGCACCGACACGAACAGCAACTGAAAGCCGCACACGGTGTAGGCGATCGACATCAGCATAAAGCCGCGGTGGCCGAAGGCTTCCTTCAACGCCGCCGGGATCGATTGTTTGGGCTGGTTTTGCACTTGCGCCTTTTTGTCCTCCACCAGCGCACTCGATAACGGCAGCAGCAGCAGCACGGTGACCGCCAAAATCAGCAGCGCTTGCTGCCAGCCCATGTGATTGATCAGCAACTGGCCGTAGGGCAGCATCAAAAATTGCCCCATCGAGCCCGCCGCGCCGACGATGCCCATGGCGGTGCTGCGTTTTTCCGGCGCCACGGTACGGCCGATCACCCCGTAGACCGTGCTAAAGCCGCAGCAACCCATGGCGATGCCGATGAACAAGCCCGCGCTAAGGTTCAGCTCCATGCCGGTGGTGGAGTACGACATCAGCGCCAAGCCGATGGCGTAAGCGATGGTGCCCGCCGCCATCACCCGTGCCGCCCCGAATTTATCGGCGATCATGCCGGTCAGCGGCTGCGAGAAGCCGTAGAACAAATTTTGCAGCGCGATGGCGAAAGCGAAGGTTTCGCGGCTGATATTCAGGTCAATGGTCATCGGCTGCAAATACAAGCCGAAGCCGTGACGCGTGCCGAGTACGATGGTCATCGCCAGACCGGCGCACGCGATCACCACGCCGGGGGTGCGCCAGTTTTTCTTATCCGTCATGTGTGAGCGTCATTTAAAGCGCCGAGTTTAGCCTATGGCCATGGCCAATTCGCCGTGAGGCGACCATAACATGGTGCAAATCGGCTAAAATGCGCGTCATGTCAGGGTGTAGCGCAGTCCGGTAGCGCGCTTGCCTTGGGAGCAAGAGGTCGTGGGTTCGAATC
Organism: Betaproteobacteria bacterium; assembly: GCA_016868015.1. Taxonomy (GTDB): domain Bacteria; phylum Pseudomonadota; class Gammaproteobacteria; order Burkholderiales; family SG8-41; genus UBA5216. Next base: position 22,794 of record VGIF01000001.1, on the reverse strand, counting down.
CCACCACCCTGACCAGTTTCGAGCGCGCGGTGCATCAGTTTTTGACGTGGAACGGATTAAAGTCCGTGTCGCGATCGTAGTAGTCCTCGTTCTCCGCGCGCTTTAGCCAGTTGACCACGACGTAGGTCACCGGCGTGAAAACCACTTCCACCAGCACCTTCAAGGTGAATTGCGCCAGCATCACGATCAGCAGCTTGTCGTCGGGAATGATGCCGGTGCCGTAAAACGCCAGCGGATAAAAAAGAGCTGAATCCACCGCTTGACCGAAGATGGTGGAGCCGATGGTGCGGCTCCACAGATGCCGGCCCCGGGTCCAGAGTTTCATTTTGGCGAGCACCCATGAATTGACGAACTCGCCGCAGAAGTACGCAATCATCGACGCCAGCGCGATGCGCCAGGTGGTGCCGAAGGCGACCTCATACGCGCCCTGGTGTTGCCAAAACGGCGCCGGCGGCAACGCCACCACGATGCTCGCCATGATCGAGGCAAAGGCAAGCGCGGCAAAGCCGCTCCAGATCACGCGGCGCGCGCGCGAGTAGCCGTAGACTTCGGTGAGGATGTCGCCGAACACATACGAGATCGGGAAAAATAAAACCCCCGCGCCGAAGGTCAATACACCCCACAGCGGCAAATCGATTTGCGCGATCTTGGCCGGCCCGATCAGGTTGGAGCAGACCAGCACGGTGGCAAATGCCACCATCACGTAATTGAAGTAGCGGTATTCGCGGCGAGGCTCGCCGGGCACAGGGGTAGATGGCAGGGTATTCACGTAAGTATTTGATTTAATTGATATTTTTTATAAGTGGCAAAGCCGCAAAAGCGCGCTGCCGGGCGCCAATCCCATACCCCGTGGCGGTTGCGGCGGGCGTGAGTGTATGCGCCGTGCGCGCGCAATGCAAAGCGTGTTGCGGGTTATCCCCGTGCCGCCATTGGCAGGCGCGGCGCGGCGCGCGCGAAGGCCCGCCAACGATCAAGCGCGCCAGATAAACGCCGCCATGCGCCCGGTGATTTTGTCGCGCCGATACGAATAAAAACGCGCGGGGTCGGAATAAGTGCATAAGCCCCCGCCATAAACCGCGCCGACACCGGCGCGCGCGAGCGCTTGCCGCGCGAGCGTGAATAAATCGGCGAGCCACTTGCCCGGCGTGTGCGCCACGAACGCAGCCTTCGCTTGCGCATCTTGCGAGACGAACGCCTGGTAAACATCGGCGCCCACTTCAAACGCGCGCGGCCCGATGCCCGGCCCGATATAAGCGAGTAAATCGGCGGGCGGAGCGCCCGCCGCACCCAGCGCCCGAACGGTATTGGCGACAACGCCGCCCGACAAGCCTCGCCAGCCCGCGTGGGCGCCCGCCACGCGCGTGCCGGCGCGGTTGGTGAAAAGTATCGGCAGGCAATCGGCGATCATCACCGGGCACACGGTGCGGGCGTTACATGCGACGCTGGCATCGGCTTGCGGGCTTTCGTCGGCGGGGTTGAGCACGTCGGCATCTACCACGAGCGTGCCGTGCACTTGGCGCAGCCACTTGGGCGTTTGCGGTAAATGCTGTTGCAAAATGGCGCGGTTATGCGCGACCGTTTGCGCATCCTCGTCGGCACGTAATCCCAGGTTAAAACTCGCGTGCGGGCCGATGCTGACGCCGCCCGCGCGCGTGGTGATAAATGCCTTGACGTTGGGCGGCGCCGGCCAGTCGGGAACGATCCAGGCGGGAAGCGGTGGTTTCATGTGTTTTTGAGTGTGGCGATCAGGGTTTGCATGTCCGCGGGCAGCGCGGCGCTCCAGGCGCGCCGGCGGCGCGTGGCGGGATGTTGCAACTGAAGCGTATGGGCGTGCAAGGCCTGGCGGGCAAACGCCGGCGGCTTGCGGTTGCCGCCGTAGACCGCGTCGCCCACCAGCGGGTGGCCGATATGCGCCATATGCACGCGGATCTGATGGGTGCGGCCGGTTTTGAGCCGGCAGCGCACTTGCGTGGTGCTCTCGAAATGCGCAACCGGTTCATAGTGCGTGAGCGCGGGTTTGCCGCCGGGCACCACCGCCATTTTGGTGCGCTGGGTTTTGTGGCGGCCGATTGGTGCTTGAACATGCCCCTCGCGCGCCACCAGGCCGTGCACCACGGCGATGTATTCGCGCGTGACGCTGTGCGCTTGCAACTGCCGCACCAGCGCGGTTTGCGCGGCGAGTGTTTTGGCAACCACCAGCAAGCCACTGGTGTCCTTGTCCAGCCGGTGCACGATCCCCGCGCGCGGGATGTGGGCGAGTTGCGGCGCGTGCTGCAGCAGGGCATTGAGCAAGGTGCCCTGCCAATTGCCGCTGCCCGGATGCACCACCAGCCCCGCGGGCTTGTTGATGATAATCAGGTGTTGGTCTTCGAACAGCACGTCGATGGGGATATCCTGCGCGCGAAACGCGCTGACTTGCGGGTCGGGTTGTGGCGTCAGTAGCACGGTTTCGCCGCCCCGCACCTTGTCCTTGGGCGCGGGGCTTAAGCCGTTAAGCGTGATGCGTCCGGCCTTAAGCCAGGCGCACAGGCGGCTGCGCGAGTGTTCGGGAAACATTTGCGCCAAGGCGTAGTCAGAGCGGTGGCCGGCGTAAGCCGCGGGCACCACGGCGCTCACCGTTGGCGGCGTGGCCGGTGCGTTTGGGCTATAATTTTTCGGGCTATTTCCAGTGGTGCTCATATGATGCGGCGTATTTTATCGGTAATCACCTGCCTTACGGCGGGCTGGCTGCTCGCGGCCTGCGGGGTGTTCGGCGGTGGCACCACGGACGAAACCAAGGGTTGGTCGGCGCAAAAGCTCTATGCGGAGGCGCGCGCGGCGCGCGATTCCCGCAATTTCGATAAGGCGATTACCTATTACCAGCGGCTGGAAGGCCGCTATCCCTATGGCCGTTTTGCGCAGCAGGCGCAAATGGAACTGGCCTATACCTACCATCTGGACAAAAACGCGGCCAGCGCGATCGCCACGGCCGATCGCTTTATCAAGACTTACCCCAACCATCCGAACGTCGATTATTTGTATTACTTGAAGGGGCTGGTTAACTTCAACGACGATTTGGGCATCGCGGGTTTTATCACCAACCAGGATATGAGCGAGCGAGATCCCAAGGGCGCGCGCGATGCGTTCGATGCGTTTAAAGAACTGGCGGTGAAATTCCCCGATAGCAAATACACCCCCGATGCGATTGCGCGCATGAATTATTTGGTCAACGCGCTTGCCGCGCACGAAGTGCATGTGGCACGCTATTACGTCGGGCGCGGCGCCTATCTCGCGGCGGTCAACCGGGTGCAGTTTGCATTAAAAAATTATCCGCAAGCGCCGGCCAACGAAGAAGGCTTGCTGCTGATGGTGCGCGCGTACGAGGCGCTGGGCATGAAGGATCTGCGTGATGACGCCGAGCGCGTGCTGCTGCAAAATTTCCCCAAGACCAAACGGCACGGCCGGCAGCGGCCGCGCGCGCCGTGGTGGCAAATTTGGAATTGAAAAATTATTGATTAAATCAATAAGTTGCGTTTATTGATTTAAGCCGGCTCGCTCGCTTCAAAACCGGCATCTTCCACCGCGGCTTTAAGCTGCGCCGGATTGGTCTGCGCGCCATCGTATTGCACCTGGGCTTGCGCGGGCTGCAACGTCACTTGTGCGTCTTTAACGCCAGCGGTCGCCTTTAATACGCGCGTGACGCTGGCGACGCAGCCCATGCAGGTCATGCCCTTGATGGCGAGGGTGAGGTTTTCCATCCTGTTGCTCCTATGGTTGTTGAGCGTTTGGCGTTGAGCGTCGGGAAAACACGCAAATCTTAAAGTGCGCCGGTGTTGAGGTTACGTTCAACGCCCAACTCTTGACGCCCGGCATTTAAGGGTTTCCAGCGCTTGAGCAGCAACGCGTTGCTGACCACCGACACCGAGGATAACGCCATTGCCGCGCCGGCGATGATCGGGTTCAACATCCCCACCGCGGCGAGCGGCATGCCCAGCACGTTGTAGAAAAACGCGGAAAATAGATTCTGCTTGATTTTAGCGAGTGTGGCGCGGGAGAGGCTAATCGCATCGGCGACGCTGACCAAATCGTCGCGCATCAGGGTAATGTCGGCGGCCTGGATCGCCACGTCGGCGCCCGCGCCGATGGCAAAGCTCACGTCAGCGGCGGCGAGCGCCGGGGCGTCGTTGATGCCGTCGCCGGCCATGCCGACGGTTTGACCGCCGGCGCGTAGCCGCTGCACTTCGCTGGCTTTGTCTTGCGGCATGAGACCGGCCTGCCAGTGCGCAACACCTGCTTCACGTGCGATGGCTTCGGCAGTTAATGCGTTGTCGCCGGTTAACATCAGCGGCGTGACGCCAAGCGCCTGCAACTCGCGGATGGCTGCGGGCGTGGAGGGGCGCAAGCGGTCGGCGATCGCGATCAGCCCGTGAACCTTGCCGCAGTGCGCAACGAACACCACGGTTTTGCCGGCTCGCTGCAGTTGCGCGATATCCGCTTCGGGTAAGGCCAAGCCGAGTTCGCGCGCGAACGCGGGGGAACCGAGCGCGGCGGGCTCGCCCGCGATGTTGGCGGTGACGCCTTTGCCCGCGACCGATTGAAAATCGGCTATCGTTTGCAGCGTTATGCCGTGCTCGCGCGCGTGCGCCGTTACCGCCTGCGCCAGCGGGTGCCTGGAACCTTGTTCGAGCGACGCGGCGATGGCGAGCACCTGGGTTTCGGCCGCGCCGTTTAACGCGAGCACATCGGTGAGTGCCGGTTTGCCTTGCGTCAACGTGCCGGTTTTATCGACGATCAGTGTGGTCAACTTGCCGGCTTGTTCCAACGCCGCCGCATTGCGTATGAGCACGCCCGCGCGCGCGCCTTTGCCGCTGCCCACCATGATCGCGGTGGGCGTGGCAAGCCCCAGCGCGCATGGGCAGGCGATCACCAGCACCGCCACCGCATTGATCAACCCCGCGGCGAAATTGCCGGCAAACAACCACCAACCCGCCAAAGTCATCAGTGCAATCACCACCACCACCGGCACAAAAATGCCGGAGATCACATCTGCCAGCCGCTGGATTGGCGCCTTGGAACCTTGCGCTTCTTCCACCAGCCGCACGATGGCGGCGAGTGCGGTTTGCGCGCCGACGCCAGTGGCGACGCAACGCATCAGCCCTTGCTGGTTCAGGGTGCCGGCAAAAACGCGCGAGCCCGCGCGTTTGGCCGCGGGCAGGCTCTCGCCGGTGAGCAGCGATTCGTCGACGCTGGAATCACCGTCGAGCACGTTGCCGTCCACCGGTACGCTGTCGCCGGGGCGCACGATGAACACATCGTCAAGCCGCAGATCGGCGACGTTGATTTCAATGCGTTGGCCGTCGCGCTCGACCGTCGCGGTTTTGGGCTGCAAGCGCATCAGCTCCTCGATGGCTGAGGAGGCCTTGGCGCGCGCGCGCATTTCCAGCAATTTGCCGAGCAGCACCAGCGTGATCACCATCGCGCTCGCCTCGAAATACAGATGCTGCTGCAAGCCCCCAAACAGCACGACCACGCTGAATAAATACGCCATCGAAGTGCCCAGCGCGATCAGCACGTCCATATTGGCGCCGCCGCCGCGCAGTGCGTGCCAGGCGCCCACGTAAAAGCGTTTGCCGATCCAGAATTGCACAGGGGTGGCGAGCACGAATTGCAGCCACGGCGGCAACCAATCGTGTTTGCCCACGAGCATCGCGGCCATTTGCGCGACAAACGGCGCGGTAAGCATCGCGGCGATCACAAAGCGGCGCCACTCGCGGCGATAGGCGTCGGCGTGTTCCTTGAGTTCCGTATCGCGCGATTTTTCGTTTTTGACGTGCGCGCCGTAACCGGCTTTTTCCACCGCATGGATCAATGCTTCGGTGGTGGCGGCGTCGGGCGCGTAATCCACGCGCGCGGTCTCGGTGGCGAAATTCACGTTTGCCTGCACGCCCGGCACGCGGTTCAACACCTTTTCGATGCGCGCGGCGCAGGCGGCACAGGTCATGCCGGTGACGGCTAAATCGATACGGGATTGAACGGGGGCGGTGCTGTCCATAGCGGCATTATCTACCGCTAGATGGGGGCCATATTGATTTAAACCAAGTGTGCAGCGCTAAAATCAATTTTAAAAAAAATAATAAAATCAGATACTTACGTTTTATCGCTGGTGGCGCGTTAACTCAGCAACTCAGCGCGATTACGAAACAACTCCAGCGCCTCGGGGTTCGCCAATGCCTCGACGTTCTTCACCGGCAGGTTGTGCACCACGTTGCGCACCGCGAGCTCGACGATTTTGCCGCTACGGGTGCGCGGAATGTCGGTGACTTGCAGCACTTTATCGGGCACGTGGCGCGGCGTGGTGTTATCGCGAACTTGCTGCATGATTTTTTTGCTGAGCGGCTCATCCAGCGCGATGCCTTCGCGCAGCCGCACGAACAACACCACGCGCACGTCGTTGTTCCAATCCTGGCCGATGGCGATCGATTCCTCGACTTCGTCGAGTTTTTCCACCTGGCGATAAATCTCCGCGGTGCCGATGCGCACGCCGCCGGGATTTAACACCGCGTCTGAGCGGCCGTAAATAATCAGCCCGCCGTGCTCGGTGTACTCGAGATAATCGCCGTGGCGCCACACGTTGGGAAACACATTGAAATACGCGGCATGGTATTTGCCGCCATCCTCATCTTTCCAAAAACCCAGCGGCATCGATGGGAACGGCGCGGTGCACACCAGTTCGCCTTTTTCGCGCCTAAGCGCGCGACCCTCGTCGTCGAACACTTCGACTTGCATGCCCAGCCCCGGCGTTTGAATCTCGCCGCGCCACACGGGGGCTGCCGGGTTACCCAGCGCGAAACACGACACGATGTCGGTGCCGCCGGAGATCGAGGCGAGATGCAGATCGCGCTTGATCGCGCGGTAGACGTAATCGAAACTTTCGGGCGCCAGCGGCGAGCCGGTGGAGAGCAGCGCTTTCAGCGGCGACAAATCGTGGGTGCGCGCCGGTTCGAGATTTAATTTGGCGATGGCGTCGATGTACTTGGCGGCGGTGCCGAAGATGGTGATTTTTTCAGACTGCGCGAAATCCCACAAAATGCGCCCGCGCCGCACGAACGGCGAGCCGTCGTAGAGCATCAGCGTTGCCTGTGAGGCCAAGCCGGAGATCAACCAGTTCCACATCATCCAGCCGCAAGTGGTGTAGTAAAACAGCCGGTCGCCGGGTTTGACGTCGGTGTGCAATTGCTGCTCTTTCAAGTGCTGTAGCAGCGTGCCGCCCGCGCCGTGCACGATGCATTTAGGCACGCCGGTAGTGCCTGACGAATACAAAATATAAAGCGGGTGATCGAACGGCAGGCGCGTGAATTCGATCTCGCGCGCTTCGAACGGCGCCATAAAGTCGTGCACGTTAACCGCGTGTGGAATGCCGGCGAGCGGCGGATCGCCCATCGTGTAGGGAATGACCACCACTTTTTCCACGCTCGGCAAGTGCGAGGCGATTTCCGCCACGCGCGGCAGCACGTCGATGCGTTTGCCCATGTGAAAATAACCATCGACCGCGAGCAACACCTTGGGCTCGATTTGCCCGAAGCGGTCGAGCACGCCTTGCACACCGAAATCCGGCGAGCACGACGACCACACCGCGCCGATGCTGGCGGTGGCAAGCATGCCGATCACCGAACCGGGCAGGTTGGGCACATAGGCCGCGACGCGATCGCCGGCATTGACGCCTTGCGCGCGCAAGGCTTGCGAAAGGCGCGACACCTCGTGATGAAGCTCGCACCAGGTGACCTTGCCCGATACTTGTTCCTCGCCCCAGAACACCATGGCGAGCGTGTCGTCGTTACGTCGCAGCAGGTTCTCTGCGAAGTTCAACCGTGCTTCGGGGAACCAGCGCGCGCCGGGCATGCGTTCGCGATTCACCAGGATCGGAAAACCCGGCCCGTGACCGATCACGCCGCAATAATTCCAAATCGCATGCCAGAAGGTTTCACGCTCGCGGCAGGACCATAGCTGCAGGTCTTCGTAGCTTTGAGCGGTGCAGCCGTAGTGGTCGGCTACGTATTGGGTGAAGGTGGTGAGGTTGGTGTTGGCGATGCGTTCAGCGGAGGGCTGCCAGAGAGGCTGATCCATCTATGCGTGCTCCTATTGCTCCGTTCGTTCTGAGCCTGTCGAAGGACGAACGCTTGAATGCGAATTTTCGTTGCGTGCAAGCAGTGAGATATGTTGCCAGTCGCCGCGGGTTAAGGCTTTTTTCTTTTCGCGTCGCCAGCCTTTGATTTGTCTACTTGAGCATGTAAACCCAGAATATCATTCTAGTGAGCTACATCGCCCCCTTCGACTGAGCTCAGGACAGGCTTCGACAGGCTCAGGGCGAACGGTGGTTCTATAAACGCGCGTAAAGTGGTTCTGGCGGCATGACTGACGCATGACGAAACAGGCTCACTCCGGCCGCATATGCGGAAACAAAATCACGTCGCGTATCGACGGGCTGTCAGTCAACAGCATCACCAGCCGGTCGATGCCGATACCCGCGCCCGCCGTCGGCGGCAGGCCGTATTCCAGCGCGCGGATGTAATCGGCGTCGTAGTGCATGGCCTCATGGTCACCGGCGTCTTTTTGTTTGACTTGTTCCATGAAGCGCTCGGCTTGGTCTTCCGGGTCGTTCAGCTCGGAAAAGCCGTTGGCGATTTCGCGCCCGGCGATATAGAGCTCGAAGCGCTCGGTGATGTCCGGGTTTTTGTCGCTGCGGCGTGCGAGCGGGGAGACTTCCGCTGGGTAGTCGATCAAAAACGTCGGCTCGAATAGCTTTGCTTCGACGGTGTTTTCAAATAGCGTCAATTGCAGCGCGCCCAAGCCGTCGTTGGCGCGCGGTTCGATATTCATACTTTTTAACTTGGCGGTAAGTTTGATTTTGTCGTTCAACACGTCCTCGCCGATATCCGGATGATATTTGCGGATGGCATCGGGGATGGTGAGCCGTGCGTACGGTTTGGCGAAATCGATTGCCTTGCCTTGATACGTCACTGTGGTCGAGCCGGTGGCGAGTGCTACGTGGCGAATCAGCGCCTCGATAAAATCCATCATGCCGCCGACTGCCATGTAGGCGCAGTAAAACTCCAGCATGGTGAACTCGGGGTTGTGGCGCGTGGACATGCCCTCGTTGCGAAAATTGCGGTTGATTTCGAATACTTTTTCAAAACCGCCGACGACAAGACGCTTTAAATACAACTCCGGCGCGATGCGCAAATAAAGTTGCATGTCGAGCGCGTTGTGATGCGTGACAAACGGCCGCGCCGCCGCACCGCCCGGGATGGGCTGCATCATCGGCGTTTCGACTTCTAAATAGTTGTTTAAAATCAGATAGTTACGTGTTTCCTGCATAATCAGCGAACGCTTGCGGAAGGTGGCGCGGGTGTCTTCGTTGACGATGAGGTCAACATAGCGCTGGCGATACTTCACCTCTTGATCGGTCAAGCCGTGAAATTTTTCGGGCAACGGACGCAGCGCTTTGGTGAGCAGGCGCAGCGTTTTCACGCGCACCGTCAACTCGCCGGTTTTGGTGTAGAACAGCGCGCCGTTGACGCCGACGATGTCACCGATGTCGTAATGTTTAAACGCTTCGACGGTGTCAGCGCCGCTGTCGTTGGCGGAAACAAAAATCTGAATGCGGCCGCTGCTGTCCTGGATGGTGCCGAAACACACTTTGCCCATCACGCGTTTCAACATAATACGGCCGGCCACTGCTACCGTGACGTTTTGCTGTTCCAGCGCGTCTTTGTCGGTGCCGCCGTGTTGCGCGACGATGTCGCCGGCATAGTGCTCGCGCACAAAATCGTTGGGAAAGGCCACGCCCTTGGCGCGCAGGGCCTTTAGCTTGGCGCGGCGTTCTTCGATGATTTGGTTGGTGTCGTCCATTTAAACTCCGACTTCTTTTTTGACGCAGATTTACGCAGATTTACGCAGATTAAACCCCATACGTCGTTCCCGAATTTCACGCCAAAGAGGCGGGAACCTATAACACAGCGGCACTTGAGTCACTGCATGGGTTCCCGCCTTCGCGGGAAAGACATGGTAGTTGTCAATCTGCGTTCATCTGCGTAAATCTGCGTCTAAGATTTTCGTCGTTACAACCCTTGCTTCAAACTCGCCTTAATAAACGTATCCAGCGCACCATCCAGCACCGCCTGCGTATTGCCGATTTCCACATTGGTGCGCAAATCCTTGATGCGCGATTGATCGAGCACATACGAGCGGATTTGATGGCCCCAGCCAATGTCGGTTTTGGCGTCTTCCATCGCCTGTTTTTCTTCGTTGCGCTTCCTGAGCTCCAGCTCGAACAAACGCGATTTCAGCATCGCCATCGCCTCGGCGCGGTTGCGGTGTTGCGAGCGGTCGTTTTGACACTGCACCACGATGCCGCTGGGAATGTGGGTGATACGCACCGCCGAATCGGTTTTGTTGATGTGCTGGCCGCCGGCGCCGGAGGCGCGAAAGGTGTCGGTGCGCAGGTCCGCCGGGTTGATGTCGATTTCAATCGATTCATCGACTTCGGGGTAGACAAACACGCTGGCGAACGAGGTGTGGCGCCGGTTGTTGGCGTCAAACGGCGATTTGCGCACCAGCCGATGCACGCCGGTCTCCGTGCGCAAATGGCCGTAGGCGTACTCGCCGCTCACCTTGAGCGAGGCGCTCTTGATACCGGCGACTTCGCCGGGGGACTCTTCCAGCAGCTCGACTTTGAATTTTTTACTTTCGCAGTAGCGCAAATACATGCGCTCTAAAATCGAAGCCCAATCCTGCGCCTCGGTACCGCCGGAGCCCGCCTGAATATCGAGAAAGCAATTGTTGGCGTCCATCTCGCCGGCGAACATGCGGCGAAATTCGATGTCGGCGACGGTGGATTCCAGATTGTCGGCGTCGTGCGCGACCGATTGCAGCGTGGCGTCGTCGTTTTCATCGCGCGCCATGCCGAACAACTCGTGCGCGTCGCGCAGGCCCGCGGCGAGGGTGTCGAGCGAACCGACGGTGAATTCGAGCGCCTTGCGCTCCTTGCCCAGCGCTTGGGCGCGCCCGCTATCGCCCCAAACGGCCGGGTCTTCCGCTAGCCGTACGACTTCCGCGAGACGGGTTTTTTTCGTCTCATAGTCAAAGATACCTCCGCAGCTCCGCGGCGCGCGAGTCGATATCCGCGAGTTGCTTAGCGAGGGCGTTGATGCGTTCGGCTTCCATAAAGCTGTGACTTCGTGCGGTGATTTCTTGAAAGCGTGATTATACCTGATGGGAACATCGAAAACCTTGAAACTTCACCGCAGAGGCGCAGAGGCGCAGAGATTACGCAGAGAAAATCAAAAACGTTTTGGTATTACTCTGCGGGGGTTCTCTGCGCCTTTGCGCCTCTGCGGTGAAGCGTTAAGGGGTTTCCCAATGATCCAGCACCAACTGCGTCGACGATACCCCGTTGTATTCATTGGCGCTAAAGCGATACACCGCGCGTATGCGCGCCGGCAACGGATTGCAGTGACCAAACAGGATGCCATCGAACACACACCCTTCGCGCCGCAAACGCAATTTCAGATGCCGTTCACCGACCACGCGCTGCTGCGCGACTTCAAAAGTATCGGTGAACCCAGGCTCCGGAAAACCTTGGCCCCAGATGCCGCCGCGCAGGGCGTGCGCGGCTTCGAGCGTGGCGTGTTCCAGCGGCAGCGAGCCGTCGGTTTCGATTTCGCGCTCCAAATCCGCGGGGCGGAGCAGGGTGCGTACCACCGCTTCGAACGCATCGCGAAAGCGCGCAAAATCGGGCTCACGCAGCGTCAAGCCCGCCGCCGCGGCGTGACCGCCGAAACGCAAAATCAGCCCCGGCGCGCGTTTCGATACCAGGTCGAGCGCGTCGCGCAAATGCAGGCCGCGGATCGACCGGCCGGAGCCTTTGATTTCGCCGTCGTTGCCGCGCGCGAACGCCACCGCCGGGCGATGGAATTTATCCTTAAGGCGCGAAGCCACAATGCCGATCACGCCCTGGTGCCATTGATCGTCGTAGAGGCTGAGGGTGTAGCCGCTTGCATCGGCGGATTGTTCCAGCGCGGCGAGCGCGGTTTCCTGCATATCGGCTTCGATGGCGCGGCGTTCGCGGTTTAGCGCATCGAGCTCGTGCGCGATGGCTTGCGCGCGCGCGGCGTCGTCGGTGATCAAGCACTCGATGCCGAGCGACATGTCGGTTAATCGCCCTGCGGCGTTTAAGCGCGGCCCGGCGGCAAAACCCAAATCGTAGGTGCCGGCGCGCGCCGGGTCACGGCCCGCCACGCGCAATAAGGCGCTAATGCCCGGTTGCGCGCGCCCGGCGCGGATGCGCTGCAACCCCTGCTGCACCAAGATACGGTTGTTGTCATCCAGCCGCACCACGTCGGCGACGGTGCCGAGTGCGACGAGGTCGAGCAGCGTGGCTAGATTAGGTGAGGCGTGAGGCGTGAGGCGTGAGGTGTTGTGACGTTGCCGCAATTCGGCCCGCAAAGCCATCATGAGGTAAAACATCACCCCTACACCCGCAAGATGCTTACTCGGAAACCCGCAGCCGCGCTGATTGGGATTGATGATGCACCACGCGTCGGGCAAAGCCTCGCCGGGCAGATGGTGATCGGTAATCAGCACCTTGATGCCCAAGCGATTGGCTTCGGCCACGCCCTCGACGCTGGCGATGCCGTTGTCGACGGTGATAATCACCGCTGGCGCTATTTCGCGCGCGGCGAGTTGCACAATCTGCGGCGTCAAGCCATAGCCGTACTCGAAGCGGTTGGGCACCAAGTAGTCGATGGTTGCGCCCATCGCGCGCATTGCGCGCAAACCCACCGCGCAGGCGGTGGCGCCGTCGGCATCGTAGTCGGCGATGATCAGTAATTTTTCACGCGCGGCTATCGCATCGGCGATGAGTGCTGCCATGCGCTCGAGATTGAGCATTGCTTGCGGTGCGTGCAAGCGCGCGAGCGTGGTGTCGAGCTGCGCGGGGTTGGCAATGCCGCGCGCGGCGTAGACCCGGGCAAGCAAGGGGTGCACGCCTTGCGCGCTTAACGCGGCGGCGGCTGACGCATCGATGAGGCGCTGGGTAATCGTGAGCACGTTTTATAAGTATTTGATTTTATTAAATATTTTTACAGCATCCCAATGGCGGAAATCAAAGCGGTGGGTGGCGCCGAGGGTGTTGCTGACAAGCGTGGCGCGCGTGATCTGGCGCGCACGCAAGCCCGCGCGTAACGCCTGGAACCAATCGCGATCGAGCGCGATCACAGCGGCGCCCCATGCGGCGAGATCACCCCGGCGCATGAGCGGCGTGAGCGCATGATACGAACACCAATGATGACCCGCGCCCAGTTCCGCCGCGGCGAGGTGCGCCACGGCAGGGTGTGTGGCGATGCCCGCGTGCCGCGCCAGCGCCTGCACCAACGCATCGTTACTCCAAACCGATTGAAACGGCGCAGCGAAAGGCGCAGGCAGCGTACCGCCGCCCCAAATCCAAACGTTGTTGACCGGCACGCGCCCTGCGGCTTCGCGCGCTTCGTTGACTGGGTGCGCGTGCAGCAGCATTTGCATTTCAGTGAGCAGCCGGTGCCAGCGCAGGGCATCCGCGCCCTTGGGCAAAAAGGCATCGATGCCGTGGCCGGCGACGCTGGCGAGGCTCGATGTGCTGATCGCCGGTGGCTGATCGCAGCGCAAGTACCAGCGGTCGGGCCGCGGCGCGTGCAGCGTGAGCTGCTCGGCGCGCAGGTGCTCGGCCAGCGTTGCGGCAAGCGCTTGCGATTCCTCGGCGGTAAGTTGCAGCAGCGCCGGGTCGGCCAGCACCAGTGTATGATGGCGCGTTTCCAGGTGCGCCGGCGTGACACACAGCCAATAACCGTCGTCCACTTTAACGCCATCGGCACGCGCGAGGAGCGGCGCGATTGAGCCCGATCGATCGCTGCCGATACCGAAGCTTTCGCACGTTACCGCCGCATCGTCCAGCGGCGCACTGCGGCTGTAACGCGCGCGGGCGAGCATGCGTTTGAGCGAGGGCACATCCAGCGCCGCCCACACCGCAGCCGCTTCGCGCGGCGGAATCAAGTGCGGAATGTGCAGACTTAATTGCATGGCGGGCGAGTTTACCCCGCGCCTTAGTGAATTGCAGTACACTTCACCCAACGAAAAGAAATCATCCGCTTGAATTCCTACGAATATTTTATCGGCTTGCGCTACACCCGCGCACGCCAGCGTACTCGCTTTATTTCGGTTATTTCGCTGATCAGCGTCATCGGCATTGCGCTGGGGATGACGGTGCTGATCACGGTGCTTTCCGTGATGAACGGCTTTCAGCGCGAAGTACGCTCACGCATGCTTTCCGCCGTGGCGCATGTACAAATCGCCGGGCGCGGCGACCGGCTTGGTGATTGGGAAAACGTCGCCAAGATCGCGCGTAGCAACGCGCACGTGCTGGCCACCGCGCCGTACGTCAACGCGCAAGGCTTGTTGACCAGCGGCAGCCACGTGCGCGGCGCGATGATGCGCGGCGTGCTGCCGGAGCACGAAGGCAAGGTCGACGACCTCATGCGCCACATGCGCCGCGGCTCGATCGAATCGTTAAAGTCCGGTGACTACAGCATTATTTTGGGCGAAGCGCTGGCGCGCGCGCTGGCAGTGGATATCGGCGACAAAGTGGTGCTGGTGGCGCCGCAAGGGCAGGTGACGCCGGCGGGCGTGCTGCCGCGCTTGCGCCAATTCACCGTGATGGGCACGTTTAACGTCGGCCACCATGAAATAGATGCGGGGCTCGCGCTCATTCATTTGGAGGATGCGCAGCGGCTTTATCGTATGGGTGAAGAAGTAAGCGGCGTTCGTTTGAAGCTCGACGACCTGTTCCGCTCGCGCGAGGTGGTGTTCGATCTTCTGTCCAAGGTGCCGGAAAACGCGCTGATGTCGGACTGGACCACGGTCAATCCTAATTATTTTCGCGCCGTCGATATCGAAAAACGCATGATGTCGCTGTTGCTGTTTTTTATTATCGCCATCGCGGCGTTTAACCTGGTGTCGAGTTTGTTCATGGTGGTGAAGGAAAAACAGCCCGACATCGCGATTTTGCGCACGCTCGGCGCCTCGCCCGGCGGGGTGATGAAAATCTTCATGACCCAGGGCATTATCATCGGCGCCACCGGCGTGTTTTTTGGCATTGTGTTCGGGATTTTGGGGGCGTTGAACGTAGCCGCGATAGTGGGTTTCGTCGAGCGCTTGTTTGGCCTGCGATTTCTCGATCCGACGATTTACTACATCACCGAATTGCCCTCTGAGTTGCGGCCGATGGATGTGGTGGCGACGGCGGTGTTTTCGTTTGTAATGGCGGCGATTGCGACTATTTACCCGGCGTGGCGGGCGTCCAAAGTGAATCCGGCGGAGGCACTGCGTTATGAGTGATGTGGTCCTCGCCTGCCGCGGGTTGCGTAAAACGTTCGAGCAAGGCACGCTCAATGTGCCGGTGCTGCACGGTATTGATCTGGAAATCAAACGCGGTGAGCGCGTGGCCATCGTCGGCGCCTCGGGGTCGGGTAAAAGCACGCTGCTGCATTTGCTGGGCGGGCTCGATGCCGCCACCGGCGGCGACATTTTCATTCTGGGCAAAAACATCCGCCAACAAAGTGAAGCCGAGCGTGGTGTAACACGCAATCAAGCGCTGGGTTTCGTCTACCAGTTTCACCACCTGCTGCCCGAATTCACCGCGCTGGAAAACGTCGCCATGCCGTTGTTGATCCGGCGCATGCCCAAGGAAGAAGCGCAAGCCGCGGCCAGCAAAGTGCTGGGGGAGGTGGGTTTAAGCCACCGCCTCGAACACACGCCGGGGGAGTTGTCCGGCGGCGAGCGCCAACGCGCGGCGCTGGCGCGCGCGCTGGTGACACAACCGGCGTGCGTGTTGGCGGATGAGCCCACTGGCAACCTCGACCGGCAAAACGCGCAAGCGGTGTTCGATTTGATGCTGCAGCTAAATCAATCGCATGGCACCAGTTTTGTGATCGTCACGCACGACATGGAAATCGCCGCGCGCGCGAATCGCATTTTGCGCTTGGTGGATGGGGTATTGAAAACGGCTTAACGGCAGCGCGCCATCACGAGGCGGCGTCAAGTGCATCGCCGTGGGTAACGATGTCCATCACACCGGCCGTTTGCAGCTCTTCGTAGAGCGCGGCATCTTGCAGCGCGTGTGTAAGCAAAAAATGCGGCGCGCTACGTTTGATCAAGCGCGGCACAATAATGCCTAGCGCGATCACCGCAAGCCCCGTCCACAACCAGCCGATCAACGCCAACGCGACCCCGATGCCCAGCACCGGCAACATCATCAGCGGTAACAACATACGCGCCGACAAAAAACGCGCCGCGCTTTTGGGTTCGAAGTTAACCGTAATGCGTCCGCTGTGATACGCGGCGACGAATTCGTTGTGTTTCAAAATATTCAATAAAATCAGATACTTATATTTCACGCTGATTTCACGGATTGACGCAGATTTTTCCGCAGTTAATCTGTGTTCATCTGTGAAATCTGTGGCAAAGATGTGCGTAGTGTTTTTTCAATACTCAACCGGTATCGGATCCAAGCTGCGCCACAAATACCACGTCGCCACCGAGCGCCACGGCGCCCACTTTTCGCCCAGGCGTTGCATGCGCGCGGGGGTGAGCGTGCGGCCGCGGTTGTAGTGCAGTTGCAGCGCTTTTTGCAGCCCCAGGTCGGCGAGCGGAAACACATCGGGGCGCGCGAGATTAAAGATCATGAACATCTGCGCTGTCCAGCGGCCGATGCCTTTGACCTGGGTAAGTTCTTCGATCAGCGCTTCGTCTTGCAGGCGTTTCCAGCGCGTGGGATCGAGTTGCCCTTGATCGAAGCGCGTGGCGAGATCGAGGATGTAGCTTGATTTTTGCCCCGATAAGCCGCAGGCGCGCAGTGTTTCGGTTTTCGATTTCGCCACCACCGCTGGCGTCACCGCGCTGTGCGCGGCGGCGAAGCGATCCCATACGCTTTGCGCGGCTTTCACCGAAATCTGCTGGCCGACGATGGCGCGCGCCAGGGTTTGAAACGCATCGCCGCGGCTACCCAGCGCGAATTCGCGATACTGCGCGATCATGCCTTGCATCACAGGGTCGCGCGCGGCGAGTTCCGCGGTGGCTTGTTTCCAATATTTGGGGCGCATAGGGCGGGCAGGGCCTAGGGTAACTTCAGCGCGGCAAGCATACACCAGGCGATTTGACGTTGCGCAACGCAATGAAGCTTGCCAAATGCGGGTATTGATTCAATTGGGTATGCAGCGATGCCGCCCGCGGCGATTCGCACCGCTCAAAAAGGAACCGCGGCGCCTTGACCTCACTCCAAGGCGCGAGCAAGCTTGAATTTCATATTCAACTGACCAGGAGAGCAACACCCGTAACTTCAATTTGATCGAGGAGAGTGTCATGAATCATGCAATACCTGCACGCGGTGTGGTGGGCGGTTTGTGCTTGATGTTGGCGGTATCTGGCGCGTATGCGCAGCAGGCGGCGAAGGCCGCGGCCAAGCCGGATACTTATCCCACGCGTCCGGTGCGCTTTGTCGCGCCGTTTGTGCCCGGCGGCCCCAGCGACATCATGTCGCGCATGCTCGCGGCAAAACTCTCCGAGGCGTTCGGTCAACAGTTCATCGTCGACAACCGCGGCAGCGCCGGCGGCATTGTCGGCTTTGAAATCGGCGCGCGGGCGGCGCCCGACGGCTACACTATCATGATCGCCGCCAACAGCGGGTTTGTGATCAACCAGCACGTCTACCACAAGCTTTCCTACAATCCGGAGCGCGATTTTCAGCCGATTTCGCAGCTCACGCAGGGCGGCAATGTGGTGGTGGTGCATCCTTCGGTGAAGGCTACCACCATCAAGGAGTTTGTCTCGCTTGCTAAATCCCAGCCGGGCAAACTGAATTACGCCACCACCGGCACCGGCAACGTGCTGGGCATCGCCAACTTCAACAAAATGGCCGGCATCGACATGGTGCCCATTGCCTACAAAGGCACCGGCCAAGCGGTACTCGATCTGGTGGCGGGGCATGTGCAGTTTTTTCTGATGAATCCGCTGGTGGCGATTCCGCACGTGAAAACCGGGCGCTTGCGCGCGCTGGCGGTGACCGCGATGGAACGCAATCCGGCGCTGCCGGATCTGCCCACGGTGGATGAAGCGGGGGTGCCGGGCTATCGCAACGTCACCTGGCACAGCATCGTGATGCCGGCGGGCGTGCCGCCCAGGCTCATCAAACGCATGAACGCGGAAGTGGTCAAGGCTGTCAACTCGCCGGATATCAAGGACAAAATCTCCGGTGACGGCCTGACCGTGATGGGTTCGACGGTGGAACAACTGGTCGAGCTTATCAAACGCGATTCAGCGGAATATGCCAAGCTGGTGCGGGATATCGGCTTTCAGAAGTTATAAGCCGGCCCGACTGCGCGCGGATGCAAGCCGCGCGCGGCGGATTATTCCGCGCGCGGCGCGCGCCGTGCGCGTTTACGCGCGCGCACGCGCCATTGGTAGCACACGCCCATGCGCCAAGCCCAATCGGTGACAAAGTAGCCGATGGCCGCGAGAATCGTTGCCAGCAACGGCAGGCCCAGCAGCAGCGGCTTACCGACGCTGATTACCCAGTTAAACGCCTCGGGCAAGTGGCTTAACAAGGCAGTACCGCTGAACTCCGCGGGCAGTGATGGCAATTCGCTATTGCCGGAGAACATCAGCAATTGCCCCAACTTAAATGCCAGGAAATAAAGCGGCAGAATAGTGAAGGGGTTCGAATAAAGCGTCACCAGCACCGAAATCGGCAAATTCACCTTAAGCGCCACGGCGAGCAATGCGCCGCCGGTGAACTGCACCGGGTTGCTGCCCGGGATCAGCCCCGCGAACAGCCCCACCGCCACGCCGCCCGCCACCGAACGGCGATGCAAATGCCATAGATTGTGATGCTGCAGGCGCGTGCCGAAGCGGGCAATGTAACGATTGTCACGTATGGTGCCGTGACTGGGCAGCACACGCCGCAAATACTTGCGTAACATGTGGATTATTGTAGCGGGATTTGCGCCGCCTCGTCCCCGTTTCCCTTTGTTTTGGGTGCACCCTTCGTGCCGTTTTTTATTGTCCTGTTTGTCGCGGGTAGCGCGCTGCTGCAGTTGCAAGCCGCGTTGCCGTCATCACCGGGGTGGATGCTGGTGCCGCTGCTGCTGCTGTTGGCCTGGCTGACGCGCGCGCGGCGCCTGTGTTGGGTGCCGCTGCTTGCGCTCGCCTGTGTGGTTGGCGGGTTTTGGTGGGCGGCGCTGCGTGCGGATTGGCGGCTTGCCGATGCGCTGCCGGCCGCGATGGAAGGCCGCGATGTGCAAATCGTCGGTGTTATTGCCGGTCTGCCGCAACACTACGAGCGCAGCGTGCGTTTTACCTTCGATGTGGAACGGGTGATCACAGCCGATGCCGTGGTGCCCCGGCGTATCGCGCTGAGCTGGTGGGGCAGTGTGGCCAAAAACGCCGAGCGCGGTTCGCTGCCCGAGCTCAAGCCGGGCGAACGTTGGCAACTCACGGTGCGCTGGCGGCGGCCGCACGGCTCGGCCAATCCCCATGGCTTTGACTACGAGGCATGGCTGATCGAGCGCAATATCCGCGCCACCGGCACGGTACGCCCGAAAAGCGGCCGCCGCATCGACGCGCTGGTAGCCCAGCCCGCGTACTGGGTGCAGGCGGCGCGCGAAAAATTGCGCACGCGAATTTTGCAGGCCTTGCCCGAGCGCGCCTATGCCGGGGTGTTGGCGGCGCTCGCCATTGGCGATCAGCGCGCGATTGCCCCCGATCAATGGCAAACCTTTACCCGCACCGGCGTAAACCATTTGATGTCGATTTCGGGGCTGCACGTCACCATGATCGCGGGCTTGGTGTTCCTGCTGGCTTATGCCTTGTGGCGGCGTAGCGCGCGCTTGACCCTGCGGCTGCCCGCGCGCAAGGCGGCCGTGCTGGCGGGATTGCTGGCGGCTTTTTTATACACGCTGCTGGCCGGTTTTGAGGTGCCGGCGCAGCGCACGCTCTACATGCTCGCGGTGATGGCGGCGGCGCTGTGGATGAATCGCCTGGGCGCGGCGTCCGCGGTGCTCAGCGTGGCCTTGCTGGTGGTGGTGTTGATTGACCCGTGGGCGGTGCTGGCACCGGGGTTTTGGCTGTCGTTCGGCGCGGTGGCGGTGATCCTGTATGTGAGTGTCGCGCGCATTGGCCGGCCGCATTGGCTTTACGCCTGGGCCAAGACGCAATGGGCGGTAACGCTGGCGCTGGTGCCGGCGCTGCTGGCGATGTTTCAGCAGGTGTCGATCATCTCGCCGCTGGCCAATGCGCTGGCGATTCCGGTCGTGAGCCTGGGTGTGGTGCCGCTCACCTTGATCGGCATGGTGTTGCCGTTTGACTGGGTGTTGCAACTCGCGCATGGGGTGATGGCGGGCTGCGGCGGCGTGCTCGAATGGATGAGCCGCTTGCCGGCGGCGGTGTGGCAGCAACACGCGCCGCCGCCGTGGAGCGTTGCGCTTGCGCTTGGCGGCGTGGCGATATTGTTGTTGCCGCGCGGTTTTCCGTTGCGCTGGGCCGGACTCGCCGCGTTTTTGCCGTTGTTCCTGGCCGCACCGCCACCGCTGCCGGAGGGGCAATTGCAGCTCACCGTGCTCGACGTCGGCCACGGCCTGGCGGTGGTGGCACGCACGCGAAATCATGCGTTGTTGTTCGACGCGGGGCCGGCGTACGGCCCGCAAGCCGATGCCGGTAACCGCATGGTGGTGCCGTACTTGCGCGCGCGCGGCGTCAAGGCGCTCGATGCGCTGGTGGTGAGCCATGACGATATCGATCACTACGGCGGCGCCTCCTCGGTGCTGCAAGCGGTGCCAGTGAGGCAGTTATTGAGTTCCTTGCCCGATCTGGATCCGCTGCCGTTCGAAGCGGCGCACGCGGCACGTTGTTTCGCCGGGCAGTCCTGGGATTGGGATGGCGTGCGTTTCGAGTTGTTGCACCCGCCGCGCGACAGTTACGCCGATACCACGATCAAGGACAACAACCGCAGTTGCGTGCTGCGCATCGCAACCGCGAAGCATGCGGTGCTGATTGCGGCCGACATCGAAGCGCGCGCTGAGCTGCAGTTGGTTGCCGCCGAGCGCGACGCGCTGCGCGCGCAAGTGCTGATCGTGCCGCATCATGGCAGCAACACCTCGTCCACGCCCGAATTCGTGCGCGCGGTCGATCCGCGCATTGCGATTTATCCGATCGGCTATCGCAACCGGTTCGGCCATCCGCACGTGGACGTGCAGGCACGCTATCTGTTGGCCGGCGCCCATGTCTATCGCACCGACCGCGATGGCGCGGTGACCTTGCTGATGGGGGCTGGCGAGACCATCAGGGTCACCCCGCATCGCGCAAACTACCGCCGCTATTGGCAAAACGCGCTCGCGGACGATCCCGTGCCGGATCCGGATGAAATATAAAAAGTATAATAAAATCAATCAGTTAAGAAAACTTGCGCAATTTCACGCAAGCGCTGCGCAATGCGCTTGGGTAAAGTTGGGGGTATACCTACCCAGATCGCCGGAGCCTGCGTTGAAATTCAGCCAAATTACCGTACGCACCAAGCTCGCCGGGTTGATGCTGATCGCGATCATCCTGCTCGCCGGCACCCGCGGCCTGGGCCTCATACAGTTGGGTGGTTACCTTGATCGCATGACTGAATACACCACGACGCTTGATCTGGCGCATCAACAAATCGAGGCGGCACACGGCGCGCGCATCGCGGCATTGGAAGCGGGCCAAAACGACGCCGCCGCGCGCGCCGCGCACGCCGCGAAGGTGCGTGAGTTACAAAGCGTATTGCAGGCCAGGCGCGGTGAAGCCGCGGTGGCGCAGCAGCGCGAGCGGAGCATCATGCATTGGACCTACGTTTCGATGCTGGTGTTGGTGTTCGTGATTTGTGGCGCGATTTTCTGGCTGCTGATGCGCTTGGTGGTGAAGCCTTTGCAGGGCATGGTGCACGTCGCCCACCGCGTCGCCGCCGGCGATCTGGCGTCCGAGATCGCAGTAAACAGCGGCGATGAAATCGGCCAGGTGATGCAGGCCCTGAACGAGATGAACCTGCGGCTGGGCGAACTCATCGGCAAAATCCGCGGCATGGCGCACTCGGTGGGCAATAGCAGTGCACAAATTGCCGGCGCGGGAGAGCAATTATCGAGCCACGTCGAACATCAGGGTGAGTTTTTACAACGCACCGGCGTGACGCTGCGTGAATTGGCGGCGGCGGTGGTCAGCAATTCCGAGAGTGCGCAGCGGGCGCGTGAACTCGCGGCGCAGGCGCGCGATGTGGCGATCAAGGGGAACGCCGAGGTGACGCAAGCGGTCGACACCATGACGCGCATCAGCGCGAATTCCAAACAGATCGTCGACATCGTCGCGATCATCGATGGCATCGCGTTTCAAACCAATATTCTGGCCTTGAATGCGGCGGTGGAAGCCGCGCGCGCCGGTGAGCAGGGGCGTGGCTTTACGGTGGTGGCGGCCGAGGTACGTGCGCTGGCGCAGCGCAGCGCGGGTGCGGCCAAGGAAATCGCCGCGCTGATCAAAACCTCGGTGCATGAGCTTCAACAGGGCAGCGGTTTGGTGGAAAAAGCCGGCGCCACCATGGCTAAGGAAGCGCTGAATAAGTCCCCGATTGCTCTGTAAACGCGAATTCCAGTGGTACGTTCTGATTGGGAGGACGTATTCGCGAGCCACGAGGCAAGACATGAAACAAATGACGCTGGC